>JANNNO010000442.1:0-36146 GCA_031398585.1 Myxococcales bacterium
GCGCTGGATGCCTCAATGCGGATGGTCTCTGCATCGCCGAAGGTGCCGCGTGTGGCCAGAACAGTGGTGTCTGCAGCGGCGGCTCGTGCACGCGCGAGGGCGCCGTTTGCGGAGGCACGGACCAGATCTGCTGCGGCATAGGTCAGGCGCCGATCGGAGTCTTCTGCTCGCAGCCGGGAACGACTTGCTTCGGGGCCGGCAGCAATCGTCGCTGCGTGGCTTGCGGCGGCCGCGACCAGCCATGCTGCGATGGTGGCGAATGCCGACAGGGCGTCTGCAGTGGGTTCGGCAGCGACCGGACGTGCGAGTAGACAGACATGCCACGCGCGTGGCTCAACGAGGATTGCCGCGCGCCTCGCGGTCGAGCGCGCGGCAATCGAGCGCGCGGCAATCCTGGTGTCTTCGTGTCGTAGCTGATGTCTCGGGCTGAGCGGCCTACTGAACCGCCTCTTCAACCGGCGTCCCGGGCGTGGGCACCGGGGTGAGCACGGAGACGCGGGTCGGGAGGACCGTCTCGACGTCGATCGAGATACCGGAGTTGCGGATGCCGGGCTCGCCAGGCGTGGCGGCGGTGTAGACGGCGCGCACGTCGAGGGGCTGGCTGCTCTGCAGAATGAGGTAGCCGATCATGAGGGGCATCGGCGCGGGCGGCACCACGTTCGGATAGATGAGCTGCCAGAGCCGGTTGCAATCGTCCATCGTGGCGTTGCCTCCTTGCAGCCGGATGCCGTCGAAGCCGCGCGCCTTGACCTGTTCAGGCTCCCGGCCGACCGGCTTGCCCTGCTCCACCAGGACCAGAACCCGCTTGCGAATGGGGCTGAGCGTCTGCTGCGGGTTGTAGATGTTGACCTCGGTCGCGTAGTTGCCGGCCTTGACCGCTGGTTCACCGGGCTCCACGGTCGGCTTCTGAAAGCCGCACACGTACTTGACCGCGTAGCTGTAGATTGGCTGAGGAGCGGGAACGGGAATCGGAGCCGGGGCCTGGGCCATCGCCGGACCACCGACGGCTCCCGCGATTCCGACCAAGCAAGCGACCGAGGAAACCAATTTGCGAGCCTTCTTCATGATGCTGTCTCCTTGTTGTCGGGCGTGAAGACGCACGCGGGCCCAGCTCGGGCGAGCTCCCCGGGGCGCGATCTTCCGCGTCGACGATGAAAATGCCGTCGCACAGTACCGAGATCCTCGCGCTGCGGCGGTGACATCGGCGCGACGGAAATCTGGCGTTTGTTGTAATCAACAATCAATTTGCGACACGCATGACCCCGATGGTGTGCAGCCCTGACCGGTCTCGATCGAGGGGCGACCTGCATAGGAGAGGAAGCGCCGGATCTCACGAACCGTGACCATCGGGTCGGGACGGTGTCTGTCTAGGCCCGGGAGCGGCGGGGGCCGCCTGCGATAGCCTCTGCTGTCTCTCGCCTGCTTTCGCGCGTAGATTGGCCGTGATGGCGAAGCGAAACCCGGGCGGCAAAGCGCGGCTCAAGCTGGTGCGTGTCGGTCTCGGCCGCGTGTTGCTGGCCCGGCTGTGCCTTGCCGAAGGCAAAACCCTGCAGGCCGCCCGGGCCCGGCTTGGCGCCTCGGTATCGAGCGACTACCTGGCATTCGATGGCCAGGTCTTTCGGGTCAGCCACGATCTCGCGATCGATCGCGTGGTGAAGCTTCTCGGTGAGCGCTGCGAGCTGGTCTACGATCCCAACCTCGGCAACACCACGGGCGCGGATCCGGCGGTGCTACCGAACCCGTGGCCGATGAAGTCGCTCCCGGTGAGAGATCCGTTGGCGAAGCCGCTGATCTACATGGCGCGCGTCTGGCATCCCGAGATGGCCGAATCTCTCGCGTTTCAGATCCCAGATCGCGAGGACGACTGCCGACGCGACGATCTCGAGATTGCCTTCGATCGGGAGCTGCCGGCGGCGCGCGCTTGGCGCAGGGATCGCAAGGATCTCGATCGCGTACCCGTGACGGTCGTCGCGGATCACTATGAACCGCGCGTGCACGACGTTCTCGATCGCCTCTACGACTGTTGGTGGGACGAGTTCCTGGCCGGCGAGGAGTGGTCGGTGCTCCCGCATCCGGAACCGACGCAGTACCCGGTCCGCGCGCTGAGCGAAGCCGACTTCTTTTCGCTCGAGGTTGAGCCTTTCGGGCCGATCGACGAGATCAACCTCGCCTATCGCGAAAAGAAAGAGGACTACCTCAACAACCGCATCTCGGCCGAGGAATGGCTGGATGTCGACGTCGCTTATCAGCGCATCCGACGCCATCACTTCCCCAGCGAGCCCGATCTGCCCGACAATGTCGTCGCGCCGGTGGCGGTCGTGCGGCGTCTGCGCGAGCTCTTGCCCGGTCACGAACGCGACCGTGTGCGCTGGTTCCACGCCTTTTGCTATCCGTTGGGAGGCGTGCCCGCCGATCTGGTGAGGGAGTCGGCGGGAGAAGAGCGGGTGCTGCGCTACCTGCGGGATGTGCCCGCGCTGCTGCCCGGCGGCGCTTTCACTCCGTCGTGAGCCGCGCGAGGCTCGCGCCCGTTAGCGTCCGGTCCAGCGGGGCGTGCGCTTTTCCAGGAATGCGCGCATGCCTTCTTTTTGGTCTTCGGTGCCGAAGAGATGGGCGAATTCGCCCTGCTCGAAGGCGAGGCCGCGTTCGAGCGGCAGGTCCTCGCCGCAGCGAAGCGAGCGTTTGGCAGCCGCGATGGCCAGAGGTGCTCGCGTGGCAATGCGGTCGGCCAGAGCGCGGGCCCGCGCCGACAGCTCGCTGGCGGGCACCACTTCGTTGACGAGCCCCAGCCTTCGGGCTTCGTTGGCGTCGATCACCTCGCCCGTGTAGAGGAGCTGCCGCGCGGGACCTATGCCGATCCGTCGTGCGAGGCGCTGGGTTGCGCCGAAGCCCGGCAGGACGCCCACGTTCACCTCGGGCTGCCCGAAGCGGGCGTGGTCGGCGGTGATCATGAAATCGCAGAGCAGCGCCAGCTCGAGGCCGCCGCCCAGAGCGAAACCGTTGATGGCAGCAATGACCGGCACCGAGAGCCCCTCGACGCGCATCGAGAGACGCCGGCCGAGGTCTGAGAAGCGCCGCGCTTCCTCCACTGTGAGGTTGGCCATTGCGGCGATGTCAGCGCCGGCGACGAAGGCCTTTTCGCCCGTGCCGGTGAGAATCACGCAGCGGACGGCGACGTCGTTCTCTTCGATCCGCGCGAAAACCTCGTCGAGCTCGACCAGAGTTCGCGCGTCCAGCGCGTTGAGGACAGTGGGACGATTGACCGTGACGGTGCGGACCGGAGCGCCGTCGTCACACAGGACATTTTGCCATGCCATCCGGCAAGGCTATCACCGCCCGGCGGGACTGGGCACGGTAGGCAGCTTCCGCGTTTGCACGACGCGTTCGATGGGTGGCAGGCTCTTCAGGTAGGCGTGAATCGCACCGAGATCATCGGCTGACATGCGCGCGCGCGACCACCACGGCATGATCGTGTTTTCCTTGGGCTCCACCTTCGGAAGGGCATCCGCAGGCAGGTCGAACGCCTTGAAGAGGGCGACGAACTCCGCCTCGGTGCGATTGCCGAGGCCAGTGGCGTGCGGAGTCAGGTTCGATGAACGAAGCTGACCGAAGGGGCCGTTGAAGATCTGGCCGCCGGAGAGCTCCTGGCCCGCGATGGCGCGGTGGCGCGTATCGACCGGGCTGTGGCAAGCGACGCAGCCGGCGATACGGGCGAGGTACTTGCCGGTCGCGAGCCGATCTTTCGGGTCGGGGTGAGTCACGGGCCCCACCAGCGGCTCGGGCGCCAGCTTGATGAAGAACTTCACCGGAAACTCGATCGCGGGCGGCGCGATCGGGTTCTTCACCGCCGGCAAGCTGCGCAGGTACGCGACGACGGCGTCGGTGTCGGCATCGGAGAGCGCACGGTATTCGCCGTACGGCATGATGGGAAAGAGCGCGCGGCCGTCGCGGCTGACCCCTTCGCGGATGGCGCGTTTGATCTCGCCGTCGCTCCAGTTGCCAAGGCCTGTCTCCTTGTCCGGGGTGAGGTTGGTCACGCAGAGAGTACCGGGGAAGCGCTCAGCCTCGCCGAAGCAGTCGCCACCCGCGCCGACCGGGCCGACCACGGGGTTGCCGTAGCGGGTGGTGTCCTTCTTGGCGTGACAGTCCATGCAGCCCAGCGCGCCCTCGGCGAGCTGACGGCCGCGCTCGATGGCGGCGGGCGTGCTGACGACTCTGTCGGACGACGCGGGTCGCTGACGTGGCTGGTACTTCACCACGAACATCGCGGCTGCCCCGATCACGATCGCCAGCAGACCGAGCAAGATGCCGAACACACGGGCCATGCCGCGGATCAACCACGCCGGCCGGGGCCCTCACAAGCGGGAACTGCGCCGGTGACGTTCGATGCTCCGTCCCGGCAGTCGATGGCGACTTGCGCGTCAACGCGCAGTTCGCGGAACGTTGAGGCGTTTTTGCGGCGATTCGGTCGCGAAAAAGCCTGGTTTCTGCGAGAGCTGGCCACGCCGCGTTCGGGCCGACCGTGGTAAAGGCCGACCCAGCCGTGCCCAACCTTCACGAAATCGAGCTCACCGTGCCTGGGGCGGTCGTCGCTCGAGTGCCCTCACACTGCCGCTGGCTGCTTCCGCTGCTTCTGTTGCTCGCCTGCCGCGCGCCCCGCGAGGCGGCGGTCTCGGCGACGGCGCCTGAAGGCTTCGGGCAGGTGCGCGGCTGGAACATCTTGTCGCGCAGTCTCGAGGACGCGCGCGTGGTGGTGGCGCGCGCTCGCCACTACGGCATCAATCACCTGCAGCTGTCTCATCACCTGGTGCACGACCTGCGGCAGATCCGCGACGACGAACGCCGAGCGCGCGTCAACACGTTGATCACCGAGGCCAAGGCGGCGGGCATCGCCGACGTCCTGGTCTGGGATCACGCGCTCTACTCGCTGTCGCACTACCCTGACGAGTTCCGCACGGGGCCCAACCGCACGATCGATCTCGACAACCCGGCCTTCTGGGAGTGGTTCAAACGCGACTACCGCGAGATGCTGGACCTGGTTCCCGGCGCCACCGGTTTGGTCTTGACCTTCATCGAGACCGGCGCGCGCGCCGAGCGGCAGCACTCGTTGCGTTGGAAGACGCCCGCCGAGAAGCTGGCCGCGGTGGTCAACGCGGTTGCCGACGTGGTGGTCGGTGAACGCAAGCTGCAGATGTACGCGCGTTCCTTCGCTTACACGCGCGACGAATACGAACTGACGCTGGGGGCGCTTCGTCGCATCGAGCGGCCCGAGGTCCGGCTGATGATGAAGGAGACGCCGCACGACTTCTTCCTCACTCACCCGGTCGACCCATGGGTCGGCACCATTGCGCGACCGACCATCATCGAGTTCGACACCGGCAACGAGTTCTCGGGCCAGACCGCGATCGCGACGACGTGGCCCGAGGTGATGCTGGACCGCTGGGGAAAGTTGCAAAAGCGTCCCCACGTCATCGGTTACGTGGCCCGCACCGATCGCTACGGCGACACGCGCATCGTCGGCCGCCCCCAGGAGATCCTGCTCTACGCGCTGGCGCACAAGACCTCGCAGCCCGACGTCACGGTGGACGCCATCTACCGCGACTTCGTCACCGAGAGATACGGTGCCGCGGCCGTGTCACGCCTGGTGCCGGCGTTTCAGGCCGCCCACGACATCGTGACCAGCAGCCTCTACACCTTTGGCACCTCCACCGCGAATCACTCGGCGCTGGCTTACGACCCCTACAATTCCAACTGGGCCCGCCACGTCTCGGGCAAGTGGCTCGAGCCGCCGGTGGTCAATCTCGGTCATGGCATCGATCGGCAGCTGCACTACTTCCGCGATGTGATCGAATCGCTGGCGCCGGCGCGGGTGAAGAAGCCGGAGGGACCGCTGCGCAAGGAAGCGCCGTGGGTGCTGGCCCAGGGGTGGGTGACCGCGGAAGAGCGCATGACCGAAGCGGTGCTCGCCGACGTGGTGAAGGAAAAGCGTTTCGGGGTTCAGCGCGCGACCGAGGCGCTGGCCCAGATCGCGCGCGCGGGCGACACGCTTTCATCCAGCGACCGCATCGAGCTCGATGCCCTGTTTCGTCGGACGCTGCTGACCGCGCGTCTGCACGCCGCTGTGGCCGCGGCCTACTTCGGCTATCGCGTGTGGGCTCGCGGGGGCGAGCACAGGACCGCCAGCGTCGAGACCACCGTGCGAGACGCGCTCGGCGAGATCGAGATCGTCGCGCGTGCGATCGAGGATGAACCGGGCCACGTGCCCGAGGGGCAGTGGAAGTGGCGCGCGGACGCCGGCCGGGCCCGCGGGTACGTGAAGAAGATTCAGGCGGGATGGCCGGAATACGGCGCGACGCCTTTCCCGATGCCCGCCCCATCGCCCAGCGCCGCCGCGATGTCAGCACCCGGCCAGGAACCCGTTGGTTCACCCGAAAATCCCTAATCGACTCGGTTGACAGCATCGCTCAGGCGGCGCCGACCGCCGCGCCCACGCTTTGGTTTTCAGGCCAGGCCAGGCAAGGCCAGGCCGTACTCACTCGCTCGCTCACTCACATTGCGGCGTGTCGTCGTTTGACGCTGCAGGGGGCCGCGGTCAGAATGCGCCGTCTGTCGCCACCACTGTCTCTTTGCGCCCAAGGGGGTCCATGCGTTTCGATCGCGACCATCTGAGATTCCTCGTCAGTCGGGCATGGCTCCTCGGGGGCGTGCTCGCGGTCGGACTCGCGGGTGCACTCGCGACGATTCAACTAGCCGGCTGCGCGAATGAAACCGGCTGTGCCGTGGGCAGCGATGGCTGCGCCTGTTCCACAAGCGGCGGCTGCCTGCCAGGTCTCGCTTGTCAGTCAGGAATCTGCGTCGGCGGTCCCGCGACGGGCCGACCCGAAGGAGGCGGTCTCACGCCCGCCGATCCTGGGCCGGGCGGTCCCACACCGGGCGGTCCCACACCGGGCGGTCCTACGCCGACTATGTCGGCGGGACATCAGTGGTGCCTGTCAGTGAAGGGGAAGATCGTCAACAGCCCCCCGACCGAGGCCATGTGGGCCTCTGGGCCGAACGACGCTTGGTTCCTGACCAACCATGGCAAGGCGATCGATGGGGTGCCGCCGCCGTACTCGCCGCCAGGGACACCGCCGCCCGTGATCGGCGTAGGTTACTGGCCGGTTTTGATCCACTGGGACGGACAGACCTTCTGCGCCAGCGGCCCGACGTTTCTCGGCGGGGATCTGCAACTCGGAGCCCTCTGGTCGATGTGGGGCAGCGGTCCCAACGACGTCTGGGCCGTGGGGGATCGCGGCGGCGCGATTCACTGGGATGGTCGTTCCTGGCAAGTCGTCGAGCTGTCGGCGGAGAAGGATCAGCTGGTATCGATCGGTGGCACCGGGCCGAGCGATGTCTACGTCGTCGGCGAAGCGGGCACCGGCGGCTACGGACTCCGAGGGGGAGAGCTTTTTCGTTGGAACGGGTCGAAGTGGATCACCATTCGTTCCGAAGGCCGTGGCCTCAACTTTTCGGCCTACTCGCACCTGTGGGTCGATGCCGGCGGCAGGATCTGGATGACCTGGATCGAGAGCTCCACCAATGGTCCCGCTGGCTGCGCCGTGATGTCGTTGGCCAGCAATCAACTGCGGTGCGATCTGGGGTCCGACTTTGGCAATGGGTGGCAGTCGGTCCGCCATCTGCATGGAGCAGGTCAACGCCCCTGGGTCGTGGTCAAGGAGACTCGCGCCGATACCTACTCGATCTGGACGCTCGAGAACGGCAAGTGGCGCGCGTTCGATTTCCCCGAGGCCATTTACACCGTGCAGGCGCGGTCGGACAACGACGTCTGGGCCTCCGGAGCCAGCGGTGTCTGGCATTGGAATGGATCGGCCTGGACCCCGCCTGCGTCGGCCAGCGCTGCAATCAAAGCGCTCTGGATGTCCAAGGCCGGTGAGCTCTGGGGCTGGGGGCCGCAGGGCATCGCGATCTGGACGGGCCAGACCTGGCGACGCCTTTCGCGCTGATGACCACCAGCAATCGAAGACGGCTCAGCCTGGGGGCGTGGTTCCGAGCACGACCTCGAGCAGTTGACCGCAAGGACCGTAGAGGCGCAGCTCGACGGCGCCGCTGGCGGTGCGGCTGCGAATCACTTTCACCACCGGCACGCGGCCTGCCGTCGTCATCTTCCATTTGATCGAGTCGGGAACCGAGGCGGCATTTTCAACCGTAGTGGTTCCCTTCTCCTCGTCGACGAAGGTGACAGTCCCCGGATGCGTCGTCGGCATGCAGTCGATTCCGCCATCCCGCCCGCCATCGCCAGCGTCACCGCCGGCATCGCTGCTGGCAACGTCCGCGGGGGGCGTGAGTCCATCGGCCTTCGTATCGCCGGTGGCATCGACCGCGGCGTTTCCGCCGTCCTGGGCGGAGTCAGAAAAGGCGGCGTCTTGTCGAGTTGTCGTGTCGGCGAGGTTGTCACCGACATCGCCGGCCGTGGCGCCATCGCGCGTGACGTCGGTCGAGCCCGCGTCGGTGCGACCGGGAGTGTTTTCCTTTTCGCAGGCGCTCAGAGCCGCGGCGAAGATCAGGCTAGAGAGCCAGGCGTGCTTCATGACGGCAATCCTCTCGGTCGTGGTCGGGGCGCGGCCCTCAGTGGGGATCGCGCACCTGCATCGTCCGGCGGAGCAGAACCCCATCGGCGGAATACTGTTCGATGAAGCGCTGATCGCCGGCGGTGCGCGCGATCACCTTGGCGACCGCGACCTTCGCCCCGTTGACCGTGACGAAGCGGATGTTCTCCGGCACCGTGGCAAAGTCGTCAGTGTCGATCAACTTGTCGTCTTCGTAGAACTCGATGGTCTTGCCAGCAGTCGTGGTCATGGCGGGCTCCTTCTTGGAATTCTTGGGTGCGTCGGGGGCGCGCTGACTGCCGCAAGCCATGCTCGTGCAGGCGATGGCGGCGAGGGCGGCTCGCGCGACACGCTCGCGGTTCAACTACCGGGTCTCCTGCCCAGCATCTCGTCGAGCAGCTTGAAGCGCTCGGGCATGAGGGCGCGCAGCTCGGCTTCGGCGGGAGTTCCTTTGACGTTCATGTAGATGACGAGGGTTTCGGCAAAATCTTCGCCGGGTGAGTTCTTCCCGTACTGCGAGGGGATGATAGCGTCCTTTTCCCCCGCCTTCTTCCACGCGTCCCAGCGCGCGTCGTCGGTGCTGCTGCCGAAGCGCTGCTGGCTGAGCACGTGGCCGGTCTCGTGAACCATCGAGTTCTCGAGGACCGACTGTGACTGCGCCGCGGTCGTCGGGTAGATGTTGACGATGCCCTCTTCACCGGCTGTCATGTAGGAACGGAAGCCGGGCTGGTTGTACTTCTGGGCCCAGAAGGCGTCGTCGGGATTCTGGCCCGGGTTGATGACGACCTCTTTGACGAGGGCGCGTGCTTCGGGGGGCAGAGCCGCGATCGATTTGGCGACGTCGTCGATGCTGGGAAGGTTGCTCCCGGCTGGAGGCGTCTTCGGCATCGTGACCTTGACGGTCTGATCGCCGACCTTCACGTCGTATGTCGTGCCCTCGGCTTTGCCAGAGCGGAATTCGAAGTCCTTGGCGTCGGTGCCCGCCGACGTCGTGTAGGGCTGGCGCGGCAGGGTCTTGGCGTTGGGGCTGGCCAGCTGCGGAGTCGATTCCTGCTTCTCCAGGAAATCGCGCAGCATCTGTCCCTTGCTCGTGGGAGTCGCTGAGGTGTACGCCGCCGAAGACATCAACGTCGTCAGAGCCTGGCGCTCGGGCTTGCTGATGAAGTCGTTGGTGCCACCAACCATGCGAAGCAGGCGGGATTTGTCGTCGTTGTCCAGCTGCTCGAAGCCGCGCGTGTTGAGCAGGCGGTAAAGCGCGGTGGTCGCGGCCGGGTCCTTGGCGTGCTTGCCGATCTGTTGCACGGCGGTCGCCTGAACGTCGGCGGAGTAGCCGCGGAAGTTGGCGTTGTTGGCGTAGTCCTGGAAGGTCTTGGCGAGAGGTCGGGGCGACTTCTTGACCTCTTCCAGCATGGCGTCCTGCACGTTTTGTGGCAGCGCCTTGAAGCCGGGGTCGTTCTTCAACGATTCGGTCGCGATGTGATCCATCGCGGCGTTGAGGATGCCCGAAAGGCCACCGCTGCCGAAGATGCCGGGACCCTGCAGAGGGGTGCCGGGGACGGGCTTGCCGGGGGTCGGGTCGAAGAGATCGCGGCCGATGCCCGGGGCCGGCTCGATGCCATCGGCCAAGCGGAGCTCGGCGCGGGGCTCTTGCCGGGTGGTGGGGGCGGCGGAGCCGGCTTCCGTGGTTTCGGCGATGTCGCGCGGGGATTCGGCACGACCGCCAGGACCGATGGACGAAGACCTCATGACGCGTTGTCGGACGGTATGCGAGGAAGTTGCTTACCGTCCGACCTTTTTTTCCCGCGGCGGCGCAGGCGAGAGCCGATGGACGAGGGTCAGCCGGGCAGCCGGTAGCTGCCGATCCAGAAGGCGTCGCTGGCGCCGAGATCATATTTGCGACGGAACTCGAGCCGACCGTCCGGACGGATGCGGAAGACGGTGAGGCTGCGCGGGATGGTGACGACCGCGCCGTCGGCGCCGGCCACGTTGCGCGTGCTCTGATTGGCGACGATGAGATGACCCCCGGTGGGGTCGATGGTGAAGGTTCGGGCTTCGAAGCCTTGGGTCGGCGCATGCTGGATGAGTGTCGGCTTGCCGGTGCGCGGATGAAGGCGGAAGACGGCGATGCTGTTCTCGCCGCCGATGAAGGTCCCGGGGGCGGGGCTGCCAGCGACGGTGGCATCCGCTCGGTTCGACAGGTAAAGGAAGCGGCCGTTGGGATGCACGTGGATGGCGCCGGCACGCTGCCGGGTGCGCACGTTGTCGGGCTCGAGGAGCGTCGTCGTGTCGAAGAGGGGGGCCGAGCCGATCGAGCCGTCGCCGTATTGGTAGGCATAGAGGCGGTTGCCTCGTTCCATCGCGACGTAGGCGAGCGGCAGGCGGGGGTGAAAGTCGAGGTGCCGCGCGCCGAGGCCGGTGCCGTAGGTGATGACACTCTTCTGGGTGAGCTGGCCATCGGCGAAGGCGAAGGTCGTGAGCGAGCCGGGCTGCTCGGGCGCGGTGGCGGTCGCGGCGGCGCCGAGGCCGGGTACGAGCACGGTGCGGCCGCTGTCATCGAACTTGGCCTGGTGGGGGAAAAAGGCGGTGAGGGCGAGCGGAGTCTGCGGGACCTCGCGCACGATGGAGCCGTCGGGGCCGAGCTCGGCGACGGTGGCCCGGGTGGTCACGTTGTGAGCCATCGCCAGGTAGCGCCCGGCGGGGTCGATGGACAGGTGGATGATGCGCCCGCCGGAGGGCACGATCGGCATGCCCTTGGGCGTGAGGGCGCCGGTGGTGCCGTCGATGTCGAAGGCGACCAGGCGGTGGTTGGTGGCGCCATCGCTGCTGCCGACGTAGAGCTGACGAAGCGTGGCATTGGGGGTGACGTACTGAACCTGGAAAGGCAGGGTCACGCTGGACTCGAGCGCGAGGGCTCCTTCGTCGAGGTCGAGGCGGTACTGCTTGAGGACCTCGCGCTCGCTGGAATAGACGACGACCTTGTCGCAATCGCGCTGATGTCGCTCGAGCAGCTCGTCTGAAGCGGGCGTGGCCTCCCCTTTCGGGGCGGGATCGCTGTCGGGGACGGCGGCGCTGCCGTCGCAACCACTCATGAGTAGGCCGATGGTGACGAGAGCGGGAACGGAAGTGACACGGGCGATGTTCATGTTCTCTCCTCCAGCGCAACCGATGACAAGAACGGCGATCGCCGCCGCAGGTGCGGACCTTCGCTGAGCCGGCAACGGTTGTAAACGACAAGCATGGAAGTCAGGGTTTCCTCGAGTCCTGGCGCCGACAGACTCCACCGCTCGCGCGCCAAGATTGTCTGAACTTGCCCCGCCAGTCCGCCCCGGCCTCCGTCGCCATCCCAGAATCGTTTCCCGTTGATCGCCTACCTGGGAAGCGGAGCGGAACAGGGGCACCGAGGTTGATTTTCAACCTGGGAAGGGGCGACGGAGAAGGGGGCCGCCGAACGAACTGGCGGCAGAGGTTGGCGGGGCAGGGGGGCCCGGTACCGAGGTTGATTTTTTCAACCAGGGAAGCGGGGCGGGCGGGCCACCCAGGTTGATTTTTATCAACCTGGGAGGGGAGATGGTGGCGTGGGGGCTGGGGTATGCGTGGATGCGTATGTATGTATGAAAGTTGGATTGCGTTTATGCGTATGGATGCATAGACTGTTTCTGTTGGATACGACGGCGGCGGCTCGCGCGGACCTGTTCCGCTTGCTCGGGGACGAGGATCGGCTTCGCCTTTTGGCGCTTTGCGCTATGGAGGAGTTGACGGTGGGTGAACTCGCGAGCTTGTTGGCGGAGAGCCAGCCTCAGGTGACGCGGAAGAGTCAGCCATTGCGGGAAGCTGGGCTTCTCCATGCCCGGCGCGACGGGACGCGTACCTTGTTGCGGGCCGAGAGCTCGGGCGATCCGGTGGTGCTGGCGGCGCTCGAGGCGGGGCGGGCGCTCTGCCTGGCCGACGGAAGTCTCGCTCAGATTCCGGCTCTCCTGGTTCAACGCGAGGAGGCCTCACGGCAGTTCTTTTCCCGACAGCCGGGGAGCCACGAAGTTGCGGCGCCGACGGTGAGTCTCGAGGCGGCCGAATCGTGGACGCCCTTCCTGCCGATGCTGGCGCCGCTGGTACCGGGACGGACCCTGGCGGTCGATGTCGGTGCAGGTGACGGGACTTTGCTGCCGCTGCTCTCTCCGATCTTCGATCGCGTGGTGGCGATCGATCGCAGCGCGGCTCGTCTCGCTCGTTGTGCCGAACGAGTGGCCGCCCTCGGGCTGCCCAACGTGAGGCTGCGCGAAGGCACGCTCGACGACGCGGCTCTGGTCGAGGAGATCAGCCGACAGGGCGGCGCCGATCTGGTCGTGCTCGCCCGGGTTCTGCACTTCGCCGCGCGCCCGCAGGATCTGGTGGCATCAGCGGCGCGGGTGGTGCGACCTGGCGGTCATGTGGCTCTCGTCGATCACGTGCCCCACGACGAAGAACGTCTGCGCGCCGAAGGTCACGTCTGGCTCGGCTTCGAAGCCGCTCGGCTGGCCGCTTACCTCGAAGGCGCTGGCCTCGCCGTGGTGTCGACGGAGCGGCTACGTGGGGATGAAAGCCCCGCTCTGCATGCCCTGGTCGGGCAGAAGCCGCTTCGCGATCTGCAGTAGGCCCTTCCGCCACGACATCTCGATTTTCACGCACTTTCACGCCGCCCCCAACGGGACAACACAAAGGAGACTCACGATGGACATCCGAACCGAATTCCCCGCATTCAAGGTCAAGGACCTCTCGCTCGCCGAGCTCGGCCGCAAGAAGATTCGTATGGCCGAAAAAGAGATGCCTGGCCTCATGGCGTTGCGCGAGGAGTTCGGCGCGCAGAAGCCGCTGGCCGGCGCACGCATCGCCGGCTGTCTGCACATGACGATCGAGACCGCCGTCCTCATCGAGACGCTGGTCGCGCTCGGCGCCGAGGTCACCTGGACCTCGTGCAACATCTATTCGACCCAGGATGAAGCGGCGGCCGCGATCGCCAAAGCCGGGGTTCCGGTCTTCGCCTGGAAGGGCGAGACGCTCGACGAGTACTGGCAGAACATCGAGCTGCAGCTGCCTGCCTTCAAGGGCGGCAAGGGCCCCAACCTGTTGCTCGACGACGGCGGCGATCTCACGCTGCTGGTGCACAAGGGCGCCGAGTTCGAGAAGGCCGGCAAGGTGCCGGATCCTTCGACCACCGAGGTCGAGGAGATGAAAGTCATCCTCGCGCTGCTCGGCAAGAGTCTCAAGTCCGAGGGACAACGCTTCACCAAGCTGGCCGCCGAGATCAAAGGCGTGTCGGAAGAGACCACCACCGGCGTGCATCGCCTCTACGAGATGGCCAAGCAGAAGCAGCTGCTGATCCCGGCGATTAACGTCAACGACTCGGTGACCAAGTCGAAGTTCGACAATCTCTACGGTTGCCGCGAATCACTCTTCGACGGCATCAAGCGCGCGACCGACATCATGGTCGCGGGTAAGGTTGTCGTGGTCGCGGGTTACGGCGACGTCGGCAAAGGCTGCGCTCACGCGGGCCGTGGGCTCGGCGCGCGCGTGCTGATCACCGAGATCGATCCGATCTGCGCGCTGCAGGCGGCGATGGAAGGCTACGAGGTCGTCACCATGGAGGACGCCGCCCCAGTCGGCGACATCTTCGTGACCGCCACCGGCTGTGTCGACGTCATCAAGAGCGATCACATGCGCGTGATGAAGGACGAGGCCATCCTCTGCAACATCGGCCACTTCGACAGCGAGATCCAGGTGAGCTGGCTCGAGACGAACAAGGAGATCCGCGAGGAGAATATCAAGCCGCAGGTCGACCAGTTCATCTTCCAGGACGGCAAGCGCATCACGCTGCTGCTGGCCCGTGGGCGGCTGGTGAACCTCGGCTGTGCCACCGGCCATCCGAGCTTCGTCATGTCGAACTCGTTCACCAACCAGACCATCGCTCAGATGGCGCTTTGGGAGAACGCGACCAAGGGCAAGGATTCGACCACCGGCATGAGCTTCGCCAGCGGCGCGGTCTACGTCCTGCCGAAGAAGCTCGACGAGAAGGTCGCGCGCCTTCACCTCAAGAAGGTCGGCGTCAAGCTCACCACGCTCACCAAGGTGCAGGCCGACTACCTCGGCGTGCCGGTCGAAGGCCCCTTCAAGCCCGACCACTACCGCTACTAAAGCGTCTGCGCGGGTGACCGCGCGGGCTTGATGACAACGGGGCAGTTGACGCGATCTCTTCGCGGCGGCTGCCCCGATTGTTTTTCGGTGAGGGGGTTCTACCGCTGGGCTCTTCCGCGGTGGCGCAGGATGATCACGCCGAGCACGGAGAGGGCAAACGCGATCGGCATCATCGGGACGCCGTGAGAGGTTTGCCCCGGCCCCGCTGCGAGGGAGCATCCGCCGGACTTGCCGCCGCCTGCGGGCTGGGGGCGCGCCGCCGGCCCGGTGCCAGCTGTGCCGCCCGATCCGCCCTTGCCGCTCTTGCCGCCGCTGCCTGCGCCGCCGGCGGTGTTGCCGCCGCTGCCGGACGGCGAGGTTGTGCCCCCGCCCGAACCGGCCGTTCCCCCGCTGCCGGGATTCCCCGGGGTGCCGCTGGCGCCACCGCCGGATCCGCCGTTGCCTCCGGTGGTCCCGCCGGATCCCACGCTCGTTCCAGCGTCGCTGACAGCACCGCCCGCATCGCCGCCGTTTCCACTCCCTGAGGGCACACCGCCGTCACCACCCGCCGGGCTCGGCGATGGCAGAGCGCAGCCGGCCATGGGGCGGCATTCCGTCCAGATGTTGTCGACGCACGCGCGCTCGCCCGGGCAGGTGAGGTACTGGCAACTCTCCTTGGCACCGGCGGTACAGCCGGGCGCGCAGGCGATCCCTTTGGCCGTGATCTGCTGCTGCACCGACTTGACGCGTTCGGGGATCCAGGAGCGCAGGCGGACGTATTCGGCGCCGTAGCTCTTGTCGATTGCCGTCGACAACGGATCCATTCCGCGCCAGATGAGATCCTTTTCCATCGCGACCGCGGGCCGCGCGACCTTGTCGGCTTCGTCCCAGACCTTGATGATCTCGTCCGCCGACAGCGAGCCCTGGGTCAGCTGACACATGATCTGCAGATAGCGCTTTTGCACTTCGGTGTTGCACGCGGTGGCGGATCCCAGGCGTGAGCCGCGGCAGAACCTGAGCAGCGGGAAGGTCGGCAGACACTTGAGGCTGTTGGGCGCACAGTTCTGCTGTTGCTGGCCGAACGTCAGATCGACGTCCCAGGGCATGTAGTGCCGTTTGCCCATGCGGGGATCGAACGAGTACCAGTTGTTGCCCTCGCCGCCGCCGTAAAACAGGGTGTCGTCGCCGTTGACCAGGATCTCGCGGATGGCTTCCTGGCGCAGGACCGAGTCGAGCTCGACGCCTTTTTCGGCATCGGCAAGTCCGCCCGCTTTGCCGATGAACGCGTCGTAGCTGGCTTTGGCTTCGTTGGGTGGGCCATCGTCGAACTGCACTTCGATCGGGCAGCCGGCCTTGCTCGCCTTGACCAGGCGACCGTCGCCGCGCCCGAAGCGGCGTTTGAGGGCGGTCTTGTCGATGTCCTCGATGAGCACGTAGGCGCCGTGAAATTCGCCTTCGGGCTTGTCCTCGAAATGCAGCGTCACCTGCGCGATGGCGGTGCGAGGGGAGGTCGGGACTTCCTTCGACAGCAACCGCAGCGCCACGTGCTCGGAGAGCAGATTGGGCAAGATCAGCATGCGACCGGGCGGTTTGTTGCCCTGGCCATTGTTGAGGGTGAGCTTGCGGTATCCGAAGTCGCCGAAAGCGGCGGGCCAGCGTTGGCCCTTGGCTTCGGGGACCATGCCCATGAAGTCCTCGTTGAAGTCGATCTTGAGAGGCGGCTTTTGCGGGGCTTCCACCCCGCGCTCCTCGCCGCGTTTCTTGCGCAGGGCAATCTTCAGCCAGGCGCCTTCCGTGCCGCAGCGGAACTCCGCTTTGAACTCGGGGTACTTGGCGTCGCAAGCGCCGCGGTTGCCGTCGGTGGAAGGGACGCGAGAGGCAAGCAGGCCGGCCCAGTCGGCGCGCGTGATCTTGATGTGGAAGTCGAGCCGTTCGTTCGGCTTCCCGAAAGGGTCCGCGCAATCGGCCCTAGCGCCGGCCGGGGCGAGCGCGATGGCAAGGGCCAGCAAGGGGGGCAAGGAGGGCAAGGGGGCAAGCATCAGGCTGAGTTTGCCGAACCGTCGCTTGCTCACGTCAAACAACTGTGGCCGATCCAGGCGCCAGTCGGTCATCGGTGTGGTGACTAAGTCGCCGGAAACTTCCAGGGAACATGGATCGCATGGGTGACGGCCTTCCCATCGCTGGTTGGTTATGCCCTCGGCTGCGGCTCGCGTGCGGCCCTGCGCTCAAAGGGGAACCTCCGGTCGAGTGAGGCGCGGTTCGGCAGCCCCAGACTCGGCGGGAGTCAGGAGGCAAGCACATCAACCTGGGAGGTCCGGGCTCAGGAGGTCCGGGCTCGGCGGCGGTGGGAGAGGCGAGAGAATCAACCTGGGAAGCTCGGGCGCTGGGCCGGGGGCAGGGCAGCCAGTGCCGTCACGAGCTGATAGAGTTGGGAACCTTTTTGCCGCAGGATCCCGTGGACTCGCCGCCGCCGCCCCCGAAGTCGTCCGGATCGCCTTCCCCCGGAGCGGGGGGAGGGGCGGCGTCCCACGGGCCGCCCGGAGGGAGCGCAGGCATCGTGACGACGCCAGGCGGGAGTCCGGGGGTCTCGACCACGCCCTCTGGGAGCACACCGGTGATGACGCCGCCGAGGATCTCGACTCCGGCCAGCGTGGATCCTCTGATCGGGTCGGTGCTCGCGGATCGCTACGAGATCATCCGGCGCATCGGCGAAGGCGGCATGGGCGCGGTCTACGAGGGGCGCCACGTGGTGCTGCGCCGGCAAGTCGCCGTCAAGGTGCTGCTCGAGAAGTTCGTCGAGAAGACCGAGCTGGTCGCGCGGCTGCTGCAGGAAGCGCGGCTGGCGAGCGCCATCGGTCACGAGAACATCGTCGACGTCACCGACTTCGGTACGACCATCGACGGTCGCGCGTTCGTCGTGATGGAATTTCTGGAGGGTGAATCGCTGGCGGCGCTGGTCATGCGGGACGCGCCCCTGTCGATCGACCGCTGTCTACGCATGGTGCGGCAGGTGGTGAGTGCGCTGGGGGCGGCGCACGGCAAGGGCATCGTTCACCGCGACGTCAAACCGGAGAACGTCTTCCTCTTGCGCCGAGGTGAGCTCGACGTGATCAAGGTCGTCGACTTTGGCGTGTCGAAGGCTGTGCGATCGCGTGAGGACGGCGCCGAGTTGCTGCGGCTCACCCGCACCGGGATGGTGCTCGGGACGCCGCTTTACATGTCGCCCGAACAGGCGCGCGGCAATGAAGACGTCGACGCGCGGGCCGACGTCTGGGCGGTCGGCGTGATGATGTACGAATGCCTGACGGGCGAGGTGCCCTTTCGAGCCAACAACTACCTCGGCGTCATCTCGCAGGTGTT
Source organism: Myxococcales bacterium (assembly GCA_031398585.1). Classification (GTDB taxonomy): domain Bacteria; phylum Myxococcota_A; class Polyangia; order Fen-1088; family Fen-1088; genus JANNNO01. The sequence goes on from JANNNO010000442.1 coordinate 18,108, forward strand.
GACCCAAGAGATTCAGCCGCCGTCGCAACTGCGCCCCGAGCTTGGCATCCCGCCCGCCGTGGAATCGGTCGTGATGCGGGCGATGGCGAAGAATCGAGACGATCGCTATCCCGACATGGCGACGCTCGAGCGCGACATCGATCGCTTGCTGGCCGGTGATCCCAACGTCGGCCTTGCGGTCGAGGCCACGCCGGCAGAACCGATTTCGGTGCCGCGGGCGCGCTGGCACCTCGGCATCGCCGCGATTCTGGTGGTCGGCGTCGGGCTCAGCCTGGCGCTGCAACGGACCGAAGAAGAAGAGCGGCGGCGGCAGCAGCAGCAACTGATGCGAGATGAGGCTCTGCGCGCAACGACGGCGGTGCCCTCACGCGAGGCGATTCCGGGAGATCCCGCGGCGGTCGGGGCGACAGGCATCAACGCGCCGAGTGCCGGCTTCGCTGCAGCCGGCGTCGGGCCTTCGGAGCCGAACGACCGGGCCGGCGCTGGGGTGCCCGATTCCGGGGTGGCGGGACTGCCCGGGCCGGGAATCGGCGAGGCGGCGGCGCTGCAGGCGAATCAGGAACCGAGACAGGGCCAGGCGGCAAAGTCGGGCCCGGCGCGCGCGACACGACCGCAGCGTCGACCCGAAGAGGTGGGACCCACGCGGCCCGCTAGCACCAGCACGCGCGTGCCGGTGGTCGGTGGTGACGCGGTTCCGGATCCCGAAGTGGTGTATCCGGGGCAGAGCAACGCTCCCGCGCAAGACGCTCCTCCTGGATCGCGGCGGCGGGTTGCTCGGCCGGCTTTGCCTCCCCCGGATCCGGCGCCGTAATTGGGTGCTTGGGATGGTCGCGGCGCGGACCCCTCACCCGCCGCGCCTTCGGCGCGTCGACCTCTCCCCGAGGGGGACCCCGAAGGGGCGAGGTGAAGAGCAGAGGGGGACACGGCGACGTACGGGCGAGCGGGTGATGGCGATCGGGGGGGCGTCGGCGAGAGTGGGGGGTGACGGGGGGCGGATCTGGATCGGTTCTTGAGCGGGGTGGCGGGGGGCTCTAAGCTGCGGCGTCCTTTGTTGCCCCTCGTCCTTCTTCTCGTTCTGCTGGGTGCGCCCGCAGCCCTCGCGCAGCCGGCGCGCCCCGCGCCCGATCGGGCGGCGGCCAGCGCGGAACGCAACGCCGTCGAGGCCTACCGCACTGGCGTCGAGCTGTTCGAGAGCGGCGACAAGGCGCAGGCGTTGATCGAATTTCAGCGTGCGCAGGAGCTCGCGCCCTCGCCCAAGAACATCTTCATGATGGCCCACTGCGAGTATCACCTCGGTGATTTCAAGCAGGCGCGCTCGCACTACGAGGAGTTCCTGTCGCAGGAGCCCACTGGCATCTGGGCCGAGACGGCGCGCCAGCGGATCGAATCGATCGCTCGTCGGCGCGGCGTGATCATCGTGCAATCGGCTCCCCTCGGTGTCGACGTCACGATTGATCGCCTCGATGGTCCACGCGAGCAGTTCACCGGGCAGGCTCCCAACAGCTTTCCCGTGCCGGCGGGCCTCTGGCGCGTCACCGCGAAGGCCACGGGATATCAGCCGCAGACCACCGACGTCCGTGTCGACAGCGTCGATACCAAGCCGCTCTTCTTTCCCCTCGAGCGCGAGCCCGCCCATCTCGAGGTGCGCACCACGCCCGACAGCGCCACGCTCTATGTGCGGGGCAACCGCGCCCGCAACCCCTATGTGCAGGCGGTCGAACCGGGCGCCTACGAGATCTACGCCGAGGCATCGAGCTACGAGAGCCGCAGCGAGACCTTCGTCGTGCTCCCCGGCGAACGCCGCAGGATTCAGTTCCCCCTGCGCTACGTGCAACGCTCGGGGCGCCCCGAGCTGCTCTGGTTCTGGACGGCGGCGGGGGCGGTGGGCGGTGCCAGCGCTGTGCTGGCGCGGCTGAGCGTCGTCGACAAGACCGACTCGACCGCCGAATCCGTGACGGCTTCGGCGACCGTCATGGCCGGCGCCGCGCTGGTGGGCGGCGTGGCCGGTGGGCTGACATCGACATCGCTGCTGCCCGACTATCTGCCTGACAACCGCGCGCTGTTTCGCATCGGTGCCTCCTGGATCGGCGCTGTCGAAGGCGCCACCGCCGCGGTCGCCATCCGCCCTTCGCTCGCCTCGGCGTGGTTGGGTGGCATGGTCGGCCTCGGCAGCGGCGCCGCGATCGGGACCCTGTTCGACGCCAAGGCGCCCAACTACGGCCGCGCGGCCGTCATTCAAAGCGGCGCTGCGGCCGGCATGCTGGCGGGCGCGCTCGCCGTGCCGGCGCTCGGTCTCGGCGACACCGAGCGCACGCCCCTCGTGGTGCTGGGGGGACTCAACCTGGGCCTCGGCGCCGGTCTCGCTCTGGCGTATCTACCCGACCAGAAGGAGTACGGACCCACCTGGCAGCGCGTGATGCTGGTCGATCTCGCGATGGGCGCAGGTACCGTCGCCGGTGCGTTGTTGAAGATCGTCGGCCGGTGTCTCCAGGACACGAGTGGAGTTCCCTGTTCGTTTCAGGCCGAAGGTGGCGCCGGTGACAAGGTTGCCGAACGCGAGCGGCGGCTGACCGCGCGGTTCGCGCTGCTGGGCGGATCGCTCGGTCTCGTCGCCGGCTGGCTGCTCACGCGGAGCTACGACCGCAACAACGTCTCGCCGATCGAGAGCGCTCCGGTCGCGCAGCTGCCGGTGCCGACGCTGCTGCCCGTGACGTCGCTGAAGGGCGGCACCGATCTGGTCCCCGGGCTGGCCACGCAAGGGCGTTTCTAGGGTCTGTCTGCGGCGGGCCCGCAGGGTTTCTCTACGGCGGCGGCAATCCCTGCACAGCCGCGGCAATCTCTGGCGGACGGGCCTCGTTTTCGGCGACTCGGTGCGAGCGGTTTCGGTCTCGCCACGCGTCGGTCAACAGCGGCTTTTTTCCGGCGGTTTTACGGTTTTGAGGCCACTCGCGCGTTGACGGCCCGCTTTCGGGAGAGGAAACTCCCGCCTTCGATTCTCTACGCGGATTTCGAAGGAGAGCCAATGTCCGAGTACCTGTTCACTTCCGAGAGCGTCACCGAAGGTCACCCCGACAAGTTGTGTGATCAGGTCTCCGACGGGGTCCTGGACGCCGTCCTCAAAGAGGATCCCTACGGTCGCGTCGCGTGCGAGACGCTGGCGAAGACCGGCTTCGTGATGGTCGCGGGTGAGATCACGACGAGCGCGACGCTCGACTTTCCGCGCATCGTGCGCGATGTGGTCAAGGACATCGGCTACAACCACACCGACGCGGGCTTCGACTACAAGACCTGCGGCGTGATGGTGGCGATCGAGCAGCAATCGCCCGACATCGCGCAGGGCGTGGACGGCAAGGGTGTCTACACCAAAGAAGATCAGGGCGCTGGCGACCAGGGCATGATGTTCGGCTACGCCTGCGACGAGACGACCGAGCTGATGCCGCTGCCGATCACGCTGGCGCACAAGCTGGCCAAGCGCCTCGCCGACGTCCGCAAGAAGAACCTGGTCGACTTCCTTCGCCCCGACGGCAAGAGCCAGGTCACGGTTCGCTACGATTCACAGAATCAGCCCGTCGCCATCGACACGGTCGTACTCTCGACCCAGCACACGGAGTCGGTGAAGTACAAGACCCTGCGCGAAGCGATCATGGACGAGGTGTTGAAGCCGGTCCTTCCCGCGGGCCTCGTGACCTCCAAGACCAAGTTCTTCATCAACCCGACCGGCCGCTTCGTGGTCGGTGGTCCGATGGGTGACTCGGGCCTCACCGGTCGCAAGATCATCGTCGACACCTACGGCGGCATGGGCCGGCACGGTGGCGGCGCCTTTTCGGGCAAGGATCCCTCGAAGGTCGATCGCTCGGCTTGCTACTACGCCCGCTATATCGCCAAGAACATCGTGGCCGCCGGGCTCGCCCGCAGGGCCGAGGTGCAGCTGGCCTACGCCATCGGCGTCGCCGAGCCGGTCTCGCTCTACGTGCAGACGTTCGGCACGGCGACCATCCCGGAAGACCAGATCGTCGCGCTGGTGAAGGCCAACTTCGACGCGCGCCCGGCCGCGCTCATCCGCGAGCTCGACCTGCGTCGCCCCATCTATCGCAAGACGTCCGCCTACGGTCACTTTGGTCGCTCGGACGCCGAGTTCACCTGGGAGCGCACCGACAAGGCCGCTCGCCTCCGCGACGGCGCCAAGGGCAACACCAGCGGCAGCGCCCGCAACGGTAGCGGCAGCAAGGGCGGCAAGGCCGCCGGCAAGCGCAAGAGCGTCCGCGCCGGCGCCGAAGCGTAAATCGCCTCTTCCACGCCCCCGCGCCCTCTCCCACAAGGAGAGGGTGGCGGGGTTCTCCCTTCCCGCCGCGCCTTCCATCCGGCGCCCGCCTCTTCACCTCGCGGGTGAGGGTTCTTCGGGCGCGACGCGATCGCCTCTGCTCCGAGCCCGCCTCTTTCTTCACCTCGCCCTTCGAGGGAGAGGTCGACGACCGCAGGTCGGCGGGTGAGGGTTCTTCGGGCGCGACGCGATCGCCGCGCGCTAGCGGCGAAGCGCGCCGGCGTTGGGCGAGCGCGCGGAGGCCGGGCGCAAGCTCTTGGGCTTGTTGCTGTTCTCCCGACTCGCGGTGCGCGTTCCCTGACGCTCGAGTGGCGGAAGCGGAAACGAGATCGGTGGTGGGGCGAGCGACAGCGGGCGAGGTGACAGCGGTTCGGGCGACAGCGGCGCGGCTTTCGCGGGATCCCCGGAGGCGGGTGCGGCGTCCTCGTTGTCGATCTCGATCACGTCGTCGCCGACCTCGAAGTCCTCGGCGGGCGCGACCTCTTCGCCAGTCGGAGCATCGAGCACGCCGCGCGCGTAGCGCATCATCGCGTTCACCGCGCCGACCTGGGCGGCCCGGACCGCGTGCGTGGCGAAACGGCGACCCTTGGGTCCCTCGACCAGGATGGCGAAGACCAGCACGTCCTCGCCGTCGCCGACGTAGCCCGAGAGACACGATTTGCCGTCGAGCGTACCGGTCTTGGCGCGCACCCGTTCCGCCGCCGGCGATCCACGAAAGCGGTTGCGGGTGGTGCCGTCGACGCCGCCCACTGAGAGCGACTGCAAGAGCTCGGGGCCCCAACGCGGATCCGTGTAGAGCTTCTGCAGCAGGTCCGCCATCGCATCTGCGGTAAGCCGATTGCTATGACCGAGTCCCGAGCCGTTGGTCGGGATGTAGCTCGTGCGCGGCAGACTGATGTCGTCCATCGCCTCTCGCAACGCGCGCAGGCCCTTGTCCGGCGTCGCCGCGCCCCCGTAAAGCTCGGCACCGACGACGTCGAGCAGCCGTTCCGACCACTCGTTGTTCGAGTCCTTGTTGATGTGGCGGATGAGGATCGCAAGCGGCAGCGAGCGGTGAATCGCCAGCAACTCCGGCTTGCCCGCGTCGGCGGCGAACTTCCCCGTGCCGATGGCGGCTGTCCCTTTGACCGTGATCCCGGCCGAGGCCATCGCGGCGTGCAACAACGAAGCGGCGAAGAGCCGCTGGTTGACCGGGATGCGGCTCATCGTCATGCCGGGATGATTGACCGCCATGCGCCCCTGAACCTCGACGATGAGCCGGGTGTCGGTGCCGGTGACGGTCACGCGCAACTTGCCCCGTACCTTGCCTTTGGTGACGGCGCGGTTGCGGATCTGAATGGCATCGAGCGCCGGCCGGACGCCGACGATGGGAGGCGAGCCATTGGCGCCCGGTCGGATGCGAATCAAGATCGAACCGCGGCTCACGCGCAGGGGCGAGCGCTCTTCGGCGTTGCTCTCGCCCGATCCGATGCGGCGTGGATCCGCCATCACGCCGCCTTCGATGCGTGTGACCCCGCGGGCGGCGAGGCTACCCGCCAGCGATGTCAGCTCGCGCATGCCGAGCGACGGATCGCCCGAGCCGCGCAGCACGACGTCGCCGTGGACCACGCCGTCGCCATCGGGCGGTGGCCCGGAAAGCTCGGTGCGAAAGCGGTAGCCCGCGCCAAGACGCATGATCGCCGCCGTCGTCGCCAGCACCTTCTGGTTGGACGCCGGATCCATCATGGTCGATGCGTGTTGCCGGAAGAACGTGCGACCGGTGCCCGCTTCCACGACCCGCATGCCGACCTTGAGCCGCCCCAGCACGGGCCCATGCACGATGCTCGACAGGGCCTCTTGCAGCCGCAGGATGCGCGCACGATCCGGATCGCCCGGGTCGGGTGGGGGCGCCTCGTCGGCGGCCATCACGGGCGGTGGCTCGGGGGCCGGCGTGCGCAAAAGGCGACCAGGCAATTCCGTGCGCTGCGGCCGGCTCTTGACCGCGCTCGCCCCACGCCGCAGACCAGGCTGCGACTTGGCCGCCCTCGCGGGGCGCGCGGCCGGACGCGGCGGCGCCGACTCCGCCTGCGAGGAAGGCAGCAGCAACGTGGCGAGCGCCACCGCGAGTGTGAGGGTCAACGACCGACGCATCGAAATCCTAGATCGGCGTCCCGGTGATCGGGCGCCCAGGCGTTGCGGTTGGCCGCGCGTGGTTCCACGAAGTAGCTGCAACAGGAGCCGCCTCTGACGATCTTGCGGTCGGGCTCGTCTTCGTAGGCGCCGGCGACCCATTCCCAGACGTTGCCAGCGAGATCCATCACGCCATAGGGACTGGCGCCTTCGGGGCGGCTCGCTACGGGAGTCGGGCGTCCCGGATTGATCGATCGACAGGGGCCCTCGCCATCGAAGTTGCCCCAGTTGGCCTTGCGACAGTCGGCACCGGCGCCCCAGGGGAACTCGCGGCCATCGCTGCCCCGCGCGGCTTTTTCCCACTGCTCCTCGCTGGGGAGTCGACCGCCCGCCCAGGCGCAGAATGCACGGGCGTCGTGCCAGCTGACATTGGTAACAGGCACCGCGATGTCGGTGTCGAGTTCGGCTCCGGGAGGTTTGCTGCATCGGCGGGCCGCGACACACGCGGCGTATTGTCCGCGGGTGACCTCGGTGCGGTCGATCGAGAACGCCGCGACGTTGCGTTTGATCACCGGTCGTTCATCGAGCGCGAGGCGCGAGCCACGCAAGAAAGGTCCCGCCGGGATCGGCACGCGGTCGGTCTGCGCGCGCCCCGATCGACGCGACGGCGAAACTGCCCGTCGGTTCGTCATGGACTCGATTTCGGCAGAGTCGGGACTGGGCTTGCCCCCGATTTTCACTCCGCTTTGGCGACCCATGCCGGCATCACGCTCCGCGCCCCCCGACGCGGTCGCGGGTGCGGGGCCGGCTTGGGCCCCAACGGACAGAGCGGCATTGCCGAGCAGCAACGCGGTCACGACGGCATTCACTGTGGCTTTCATCATCGCGGTCGGAATCGTGGGTTCGGCAGACCGCGGGGGAGATCGCGGTTGGAGAAGATCCTGCCTCGCATGACGCGGTCGCGAAGACCGAGGTCATCTTAACTCATTCGCCAGGGACATCGCACGGGGTGGGGAGCCCGAGGCTGTACCATGCCAGCGTGCAGCTTCACGGTGAGCCAGGGGACCACGCCCCGGGGACCCAAGGCCCTGCCCGCCCGGCGGACGGCCCCACGCCCTCCCTCGGGCTCGTGCTGGCTCCCTTCGCGGCGGGTTACTGCCTGTCGTATCTGTTCCGCACCGTCAACGCGGTCATCGCCCCCGAGCTGACCCGCGAGCTGGGGCTCGGCCCCTCCGAGCTCGGCTTTTTGACCAGCACGTACTTTCTCACCTTTGCGCTCGCGCAGCTGCCGGTCGGCATCGCTCTCGATCGCTGGGGCCCGCGCCGGGTGACCGCTGCCTTGTTGCTGGTGGCGGCGGCCGGCGCGGCGCTCTTCGCGACCGGAACCAGCCTGGTTGCGCTCTCGGTCGGGCGCGGCCTCATCGGCCTTGGTGTCTCGGCCTGTCTCATGGGGGGATTGAAGGCGATCGGTCACCACTTTCCGCTGCATCGGCAGGCATCGCTCACCGGCATCATCATGTCGGCGGGTGCCTTCGGTGCGCTCACCACCAGCTCGCCGCTGGCCTGGGTGCTTCCCTGGCTGGGATGGCGGGGCGCGCTCGCTGTCGTGGCGGTGGTCAGCGTCGTCGTCGCAATCGTCATCGCGGCCCTGGTGCCCAAAGAGATCGCTTCGCCGAAGTCGGGCGCAGCGGCCGAGCCGACGCCCACGCGTGAGCTACACGTCTACGCCGAGATCGCGCGGTCGCCGAGCTTCTGGCGCTACGCCGCCCAGGCGGGCCTCTACACCGGCGGCTTCATGGCCCTGCAGGGCCTCTGGGCGGGCCCCTTCTTGATGACGGTGAGCGGACGCACGCGTGCAGAGGCGGCGGCGATGTTGCTCCTGCTCAACCTCGGGATGTTCGCGGGCCAGCTCTCCATCGCCGCGGGAGCCGGCTGGCTGGCGCGCGCGGGCATCTCGCGTCGTCGCTTGATGAGCACCGGCCTTGGCATCGCGCTGCTGATCGAGGCGGTCATCGTGCTGTCAGGAGGCGGCTCTGGCGCGGCGTGGTTCGCATTGGGATTCACCAGCGCCACCAGCGCGCAGGTCTACGGCGTGGCGGCGGGACACTTTCGCCCGGAGTTCTGGGGACGTGTGTCGACCGCGGTCAACGCCTTTGCTTTTATCGGCGCGTTCGCTGTGCAATGGGGCGTGGGCGCGGCGATCGAACAGTTGTCGACGACAACGACCACGCCGCTGGCGTTCCAGGCCGCGCTCGCCCTGCTCTGGATGCTGCAGGTGGGCGGTGTCGTGGCGACGATGTTCGGCGAGTCGCGCGAAGATCGCGAGGGCTGATTTCAGGCCAGTCGGGCGAGCCGGGCCGAGGCCTCGGCGGCGAAGCCATCGTCGGGTGACGTCACCGGGCGAAGCTCGAGATAACGTTCCAGGTGGTGCAGCGCCTGACGGCGGCCGCCCAGCGCTTCGAGCGTTGTCGCCAGATTGAAGTGCGCGTCGGCGAAGTCAGGCGCCAGCTGCAGCACCCGTCGCAGCTCCGCGGCGCCGAGCTCGAGCTCGCCGCTTTCGCACAGCAGGTGCGCCAGGTTGTAGCGCGCCTCGGGTTGTTCGGGGTCGACCGCCAGGGCGGCCTGGAAAGACGCGCGCGCCTCGGCCACGTCGCCGCGCCGATGCGCCAGCGATCCCAGGTTGCAGTGGGCCGCCGAGAGACCCGGGTCGAGCTTCAAGGCTCGTCGATAGGCGGTGGCGGCATTTTCCAGGTGCCCCGCCGCTTCGGCGGCGATCGCCGCGCGAAACCAATCGTAGGCGGTGCGCGGGGCTGCGCCTTCCGAGGCCTTTTTTCCTCGCGCCTGGGGCGTACTGCTGGCGTTTGCCTTGCCGCCGGCCACAGGGGCAGCATCGTCGTCGCTCAGCGCGGTTTCGTCGGTCAGCTCGCTCGCGGCTTGCACGCTTGGGCGCAAGGGGGTGGTGCGGCCCCAGCCCGTGGCCCGAGCGCGCAGCTCGCCGAGACCGAAGTCGAAGACTCGTTGACCCGAGAGCGCAAAGGCCGCGCCGTCTTCCACGATGACCAGCTGCGAGCCATTGAAAGCCACGCGCAGGTGTTCGAGCGGGCGATCGATCCCGGGCAGCTGCGCGCGGACCTGATCGAGCGCCCGACGGATCTCGGTGGTGGGGATGCCACGGTCGACCAGCTCTTTGGCGGCTTTGACCGCTGTCAGATCCTGAAAGCTGAAGAGCTGCTTGGCGCCTTCGCGCAAAGAAGGACCGACGAAACCCGATTGCGACCAGTAGCGCAGACGGCTCTCGCTGATGCCGAGGATGGCGGCGGCGGCGCCAAAGCCGTGTCCGATGCTGGCCATCAGAAACCTGCCTCCACGTCGACGTCGACGTAAACGGTGGTTCCGCGGGCGCGAACCTTGATCTCGGCGCCGATGCTGCGCGGACGTGCCCGGCAGAGGCGTTCGGCTTCCGCGGCGGCGATCGACTTGATGCGCGCGGCGGCCACCGTGTCGGTGGCCAGCAGTGCGCAGAGGTGCTGTGCGGCCCGGGCGTCGCAGACATCCCTCACGGCATCGGCGACCGCGGGCAGCTCGATGGTCAACATCGTCGAGCCGAAGAAGTGCTCGCGGCCCTGGCGCAAAGATCGCTGCCCCTCCGACATGACGCCTGCTTTGGCGAAGATGAGATCGAGCGCCGCGCGAGAGAGCCGTTCGCGAACTTCACGTTCGAAGAGGCTGATCTTGTCGACCCGGGCGAGAGGCCGCAGCACCAGCTTGGCCGCGGCCGCGATGGCCGGCGCCGACGCTGCATCGAGGGGCCGGTGCGGTGCTTCGGCGCGCCGGGCGGGGATCGGCGCGGGCCGCGGGGGCACGGGCAGGGCGAGGGGAGCAGCGGGCGTGCGGAGCGGTCCAACCATGGGATGTGCCCCAATGTAGGACAATGTCGGTCCGAGCGCAAAATTCCGGTTCGCGGGGCAAAGTTCGCGGGATCGAATCGTTCAGACGTCGGCGAGGGGCCCGGTGCCGTCCGAGCCGAAGGCCCGAGCCGGCACGCCGGCGCCGTTCAGGATCGACACGAAGAGGTTGCCAAGCGGGGTTCCGCTCGGGTGCACGACGTGACGGCCGGTCTTGAAGAGACCCGCGCCGCCCGCCACCAGGACGGGCAGGTTGGCGTGGTCATGCTTCTTCGAGTACCCGCAGTCGCTCGACATGACGACGAAGCTGTTGTCGAGCAGGGTGCCGCCGTCTTCGGGGACCGCGTCCATCTTCGTGAGCAGGTCGGCCATCTGGCGGTTGTGCCAAAGGCAGATGCGCTTGTAATAGACCTCCTCGTTGGCGTTGTGCCAGTGCGAGCAGGTGTGGTGACCGGCGGGTGCCTCGACGAAGGTGTAGGCGATGTTGGGGTAGGGCGGCGCTAGCATGTGCGAGACGACCCGGGTGGCATCGCAGCGGAACGCGGCCACGATGATGTCGTTGAGCAGCTTGCCGCGGGCGTCGAAATCCATGGGCGGCGTGCTCGGCTTGTCGAGGCCGCATTTGCCGCCGCCGCCGCCGGCGTTGACCAGCTTCTTTTCGATGTCGTTGATGCCGGTGAAAAGCTGGTCGAGCTTCTGCGCGTCGGTTTTGCCGACTCGCTTGCCGAGCTGGCGCGTCTCCTCGCGCACGTAGTCGAGCACGCTCTTGCGGCGGCTGAGGCGTTCCTGGCGGTTCTTGTCGCTTTCGGCGGGATCGAAGCCGGCGAAGATCTGTTCGAAAGCCACCACCGGATCGTGCAGCGGCGGCAGCGCCTGCTTCTCGTCGGCCCAGCTGATGGTGTTCTCGTAGACGCAGCTGTAGCCGGCTTCGCAGACTCCTGTCTGACGCCCAGGCAGAACCCCGAGCTGCAGCGACGGGATGCGGGTGAACTGGCGCAGATGACCCGCCGCCACCTGGTCGATGGAGATCCCGGCGCGGATGCCAGCTCCGTCCGCACGCGAGACCTTCACGCAATTGAACGCCGCGCCGGTGCCCGCCGCGTGATCGCCAGCGCCCCCGGGGCGCCCCGACATGTTGGCCAGGTTGGTGTGGACGTTGATCTTCTTTTTCAGCGCTTCGTAAGGCTCCATCTGGGGCCCCAGCGTCTGCAGCGGCCCGGGCGCCTTGGGCAACCAGTCGGGGTAGTACTGCCCAAGTGGCGCGAAGACCGTCACCACGCGCTTACGGCTGGCGGTGGCCTGCGCGTAGGCCTTTTTCAGCAGCGATTCGAGTGGCGGCAGCGTGATCGCCACCGCGGCACCGCCGAGCAGGCGTCGTCGCGACAGCGCGGCAGGTGGTGTAGCAGGCGCGCGGCGGTTGGCCTCGGCCCAGACGGGGCGCCAGTCGCTGGTGGAGACCGGCGGCGAAGACGGCTGCGATGACGGCGCGGGGATCAACGGCCGAACCGGGCTCATGGACGGGCTCCTTCTTTTTGGGGAGCGAGAAAGCCCTCAGTCGCACGCAGGCGGAACGCATCGCTGGTCGCGACCGAGGCGATGAGACGCTTGAGGTTGACCCCACCGCCACCGCTCTCCGCCTGGGCGATGACCTCGTCGAGAAAGCGGCCGTCCTCGCGTCGCTCGTGGGGATCGCGGCCGAAGGCGTAGATGAAGAGGTTGCGCGCCAGGCATCGGCCGAATGCTGTGTCTTTGGCCAGGATCGCCGACAGCTCGAGCGCACCGTCGAAAGTCGTGCCGTCGGGCAGCTCGCCGCGAGCATCGACCTTGCCGCCGTTGTCGGTGGTCCGGTAGCGGCCGATGGCGTCGTAGTGCTCGAGCCCAAAGCCGAGCGGATCCATCAGCCTGTGGCAGCTGGCGCAGACGGGATCGTTGCGGTGAGCTTCGAAGCGCGCGCGGGCCGTCGTGCCGTTGGGCGCCGCCTCGGGCGGCGGGGGCACGTCGGGCGGCGGTGGCGGGGGAGGCGCACAGAGCAGCTTGGTCAGCACCCAGTTGCCGCGGGCGACGGGGTTGGTCTCGTTGGGGGCGGAAGTGGCGGTCAAGACGGCGGCCTGGGTCAGAAGGCCCCCGCGTTCCCGAGTCGTCAGCGGTGCCAGGCCCCCGGTTGCGCTGCCGGTCATGCCGTAGTGCCGGGCCAGCAGCGGGTCGACAAACGAGAAGCGCGCGGTGAGTAGCTCGCCGACGTTGATGCCATCAGCGAGGAAATGTCGGAAGAAGCGAAAGGTCTCGTTCTTCATGGCATCACGCAGCCGCGCGTCGAACTCCGGGAAGAGTTTCGGATCGACGTCGTGGCTGTCGAGCTCGCGCACGTCGAGCCACTGCCCGGCGAAGTTCTCGACGAAGCCCACGGCCTTGCCGTCGCCGAGCATGCGATCGATCTGCTGCTCGACACCCCGGCGGCTGCGCAAATCACCAGCGGCGGCGGCCGCAAACAGAGCGTCGTCAGGCATGCTGCCGTAGACCAGATACGACAGGCGCGACGCCAGCTCATGATCGCTCAGAGCGTGGGCGGCGGCCCCCTCGGTCTCGGTCTCGGCGCGAAAGAGGAAATGCGGTGCCATCAGCACAGCGGTGAGGACCGTCTTGAGAGCGGCGGTCGCATCGGCGCCGGATGCGCGGGCCCTAGCACCGAGATCGCCCAGCCGTGACAGCTCGTCAGCGGTGATCGGGCGTCGCCAGGCCCGTCGGGCAAAGCCGCCCACCAGGTAGTCGAAGCAGCCCGTGGTGGCGAGCTCGCACAGGGGGCGTCGGCCAGCCCCGGCGATGGTGCCAAGCCCGCCGGCGGCGAAGGCCTCTTCGATCAGCGCGGCGGCGGCGGCTTCGTACTGTTCGATGCTGGACGTGGTCAACGTCTGCACGTCGCCGTTGTTGTCGAAGCCGAGGCCGACGGGATCGGCGGCAAAGGCATCGGCGGGGCGAAGCTTGCTGCCCAGCAAGTCGCGCACGGTGTTGTTGTATTCGACGCGAGTCAAACGCCGCAGGGTCACGCGCCCGGGATCGAGGGCGGTGGCGGGAGCTTCCGGCGGCTTGGTCGACGCGCCGGGCTCGTTGGTCGCCGGCGCACCGGGATCACCGATCGGGATCGGCAGCGGATCCGTCTCCGGCTCCGGATCGCTGACCGTGCCCGCGCAGGCCGTGATTAGGCATGCCGTGAGCGACCAGGTGGTGAAGAGAGCCGGCGAGCGAGACTGCATGAACAACTCCGTGGGGCGGGCGGTCGCTCGTTGACGTGATCAAGTCAGTGTCAGTGAGGGGTAAGTGATTCACCCCGTCGCTGACGGGCCAGATAAAAGAAGAAAAAATTCCGTCATTTCTTGGGCGTTTCACGCGATCGAACGCCACGCGAACGGCGGGTGTCGAGCTGTCGCGAAGGCCGTGCGCGGTCGGGGGCGGCCGGTGTCTGGCGATCGGGGGATGTCGATGGGCCGGATCCCCGTGAGAGGTGGGCGTTCCGGCCGAGGCGGATCTCTTGCTAGGCTGCCGGCGATGTCAGCGTTGGGTATGCCTCTGTTCCCCGGGGGCCTTTGCCTCGTCGCGTTCATGGCGGCCAGTTCATCCGCCTGCTCGGATGACGCGGGCGAGAGTGAACGGCGGGGGATCGTACCCTTCACGACGGTTGCCTTGGATCGTCCGCCTCCCTTGTCGCACCCGCCCTGTCCCGCCTTCCCTGCCGCGGTCGACTTCGTCAAGAAGGACGGCAACACGCTGGTGGCCGACGGGCGTCGTTACCGCGCGGTCGGCGCCAACCTCTATTACCTGCAGTCGCTCTTCGCCGAAGGGGAGGCGGGCAGCGTCGAGCTCGGGCGGCAGGCTCGGCGTGCGCTCGACGAAGTGCTCTGTTTGCGGCTGCCGGTCGTGCGCGCCTGGGGCTTCAACGAGACGCGGTACAACTCGGCGATCCGACAGCAGCCGGGGGTGTTTCGCGAGGCCGGGCTGCGCGGTCTGGATCGACTCGTCGCCGAGGCGAAGGCGCGCGGACTGAGGCTCATCCTTGCGCTGACCAACAACCACGCTCCTTTCGGCGGCCTGCCGGCGTACGCGGCCTGGGCGGGCAAGCAGCCCGACGACTTCTTCGGTGATGTCCAGATGATGGGCTACTGGAAGGACTGGGTCAGCCACCTGGCCGCCCGCGTGAACGTCTTTACCGGTGTGGCCTACCGAGACGAGCCCACCATCCTCGCGTGGGAGCTGGCCAACGAGTTTCGCTGCCCCTCTTGCCGAGGGACCAATCGTTTCGTCGAGACGGTGCGCGAGCTGGCCCGCCACGCGAAGAAGGAATTTCCGCGACACCTGATTGGCGACGGTGGCGAGGGGCACGACGATCAGCCGGGCTTTTACCCCGGCCTCTCCAATCAGTACTTCGTGCGCGGCGACGAGGGCGTCAGCTATTCACAGCTGCTCACCGTCGATGAGCTGGATCTGCTCAGCTATCACATGTACCCGCGCTTCTGGATGTTCGACCTCAACGCCGACGTCGCGGTCTGGATCGATGCGCACGAGACGCTGGCACGCATGGCGGGCAAGGTCGCCTACATGGGCGAATTCGGTCACGACCCGGGCGTGGAGATCAGAGACGAGACTTCGGCGCCGATCTTCAACGCCTGGCTGTCGCACCTGCTGCACACACGCGACGGATCCCTTGGGCTGCTCTGGCAATGGGTTCCCGGCGAGCGCCTCGCCCCTCCCAACGACGACGGCTTTTCCATCACGCTCGATAAGCACCCGCGCAGCGCCGCGGTCGTCTCGTGGTGGTCGCAGACGCTGCTTCCGTGAGCGGCACCACGGTCGCCAGGTGAGACCGCGCGCGGTCAGCCTTCGGCGAGCCACGCGGCCCAGGTGGCCTCCGCGGGGCCCACGGTCGCGCGATCCCCGGTGCGCACGAGCGGTGTGATCAGCAGCAAGGGGTCATCGATCAGCGCCTTTTCGATCCGGGGGCCGGTGGGGGCGGCGTACTTGAGCCCGCGCTCGACGTAGCGTTTGCCCTCGCGGTCGATGAGCTTTTCGATCCCACCCACGGCGCGGGCGATCTTGGCCAGCTCGCCCGCGGACGGGCCTTTTTGTGTGATGTCGATGAAGTGAAAGTTCACCCGGCGCTCTTTGAAGAATCGCTGCGCCTTGCTGGTCGCCGCGCACTTCTTGCTGCCGAAGATCTGCAAATTCGCGATCGGCACGGCTTCAATCTACCCCGGCGCTCAACGTCCGAGGGCAGCGGCGATGGCCTTTTCGGCGAGCGGGGCCATGACGGCGTAGCCGGCGGCGTTGGGATGCAGACCGTCGTCGGTGAGCTCGGCGCGCAGCTTGCCTTCGGCGTCGGCGAGCGTGCGGGTGTAGTCGAGGAAGACGACGCGCTTTTTGCGCGCTTGCGCGGCCATCCATTCGTTGATCTCCTTGATCACCGCGGGCGGGCGGTCGACGCTGCGGACGATGGGGGCGCCGTCCTTGCCGCGTTTGTCGTCGGTGGTCGGGAGAAGTGAGGCGACAACGACGGCGATCTTGTTCGCTTGGGCGATCTCGATCATCGACGCGAGGTTGTCCTCTATCATCGCCGGCGTGGACGGCCCGGTGTTGCCGGAGACGTCGTTGGTGCCGGCCAGGATGACGACGGCCTTGGGGCGAAGGGCGACCACGTCGGGACGAAAGCGAATCAACATCTGGGCGGACGTGGCGCCGCCGATGCCGCGATTGACGTAAGGCTTGCCGGGAAAGAAGGGGCCGTAGCCCTTCTTCGACCAGTTGTCGGTGCTCGAGGCGCCAAAGAAGACAACCCGTCGTTCACCGGTCTTGGGGGCGGCGAGTGCGGCGTTGGCCGCGGCGTAGCGCCCGAGGCGCGGCCAGTCGTTGGTGACGAACTCGTAGCAGGCGATCTTCTCGGTGACGCCGGCGCGCTGACAGACCTTGGTGTTGATGCCGAACTTCTCGTCCACTGGGCGCGGGGCGTATTGCCCGGGAAAATCGATCACCGGCGTCGGATCCGGTGTCGTCGGCGCGGGCGCCTGGGCGCGCGCCACCGCGACACCGATCGCGGTGAGCATCAATGCCGCGGTCAAACCGCCGGTGATGATGGAGCCGAGATCGCGATGAAGCGCACGGCGCAGGTCGATGCCGCGGTCACGGTTCATCAAGTCGCCTGGGCGCTTCGCCTCCGCTCCTCGCTTCGCCTCGTTGCTCGCGTCCGTAGGGTTAGTCATGGTCGCTCCTTCGTGGCGGGTCGGGGCTGCGTGGTTGCAGGCGGGATCGTTGCGGGAGCACCCAGGCCGGGTACCGTGGGGGCCGCGTCGGGGGCCTGGCCCGGGGCGGGCGGTGGCGCTCCCGGCTCGCCTGCGTTGGGGGAGGTCTGCCCCGGCGGCTCTGTCGTCCCCGCGGGGGTCGCCGTCCCGGTGGGCGTTCCTGCTGGTGCTCCTGGCGCGGGCCACGGGGTTGGCTTCCAGTCACCGACGCCGAGCTCGCGCATGGCGAACTGCCAGATCACGACACGTTTGCCGGCAAGGCGATCTTCCCCCGCCAGCAGCTCGCGCGACAGGAGCTGGCGGGTCGCAAAGGCGCCCGCGTCGTTCTGCGCGATGACGTCGATCGGGCGGCCGAGCGCGCGGGCCAGGTGCGGTGCGAAGCCGGCGCTCTGCCCCCAGCCCATGGGCGATTGCGTGAAGATGTTGGTGAAGCTGTCCCCGAGCAGGAGCACGTCGGCCTTGGCCTCGGGCTCCCAATCGCTGCCGTCGGCCTTCACGATCTTCTCGATGGTTACCTCGTGGGCAGCGAACAGCGACTGATCTTCCGGTAGCTTCAACATGTCGACGATGTCGCCGACCCGCGACACCTTCATCGCTTCTGCCCGCCAGGTGGGCCTCGGCACGTCGGGCAGGTCGACCTGCTTGTGCACCAGCGCCGCGACCTCGGCCGCGACCTCTTTCATCCACCCGGGTGTCCAGTGAGTGTCTTGCACGAGGAAACGCGACGGTTCGCCCGGCTTTAGCACCGGCGGCGTGGCGTCGTGCACCAGCACGCCGGCAGCTTTCATCTCGCCCACGAACCGGTCGAGATCCGGGTTGCGGGGCGGGGTGGCCGCCAGGCTTTCGTCCCAGCGACCGTGAAGCTTGCCAGGAGCCAGCATGGCTTTGTCGGGCACCGGCAGCAGGACCAGCTTGGCGTTGCGGGCCGCCAGCGCCTGCGCAAAGGCGAGGATGGCGGGTCGCGAATCCGGGTGCAGCTCAGCCCCTGCCTCCATTCGGGCCGCACGCTGACGGCTGTCGATGGTGTCGCGGTCGAGGAAGGCATGCCCGGCCAGGAACGCAACGCCGGGCTGGTAGTAGAGCCAGCCCTCGTGACCCACCACGGCCTTTTTGTTGCCGACCCGTCCCACGCGCGTCAGTTGCTCTTGCAAGCGCGGCTGCACCCAGGTGCGAAAGGTCGACGAGTTGTCGATGTCCTCTTCGAGCTGCTTGAGATTCTCTTTGGTGAGCGGCCGTCGGAAAAGATCCAGAACCACGATTTCCTCGTCGTTGCTCAGATCGATCGCCACTTGCGCGATCGGTACCGCCGCGATCACCAGCAAGAAGGCCCCGGTCAGCGCCAGGGCGGCCCCGCGTGAGATCTGGGTGTGAATGATGCCCTTGCGTAGCTCTTCGTCGCCGGCGGGATCGGTGGGGCCTC
>JANNNO010000448.1:0-4641 GCA_031398585.1 Myxococcales bacterium
GACGGCGCGTTGGCGGACGTGAGGACGGCGCTTCTCGAGGCCGACGTCGGCTTCGAGGTGGTGCAGGAGTTCTGTCAGCGGGTCCGCGAAAAGGCGACCGGCATCATCGTCAAGGTCCGCGCGACCTCCAAGGAGAAGGTCCGCCGGGTCACGCCGGAAGATCACTTCGTCAAGCTCTGCCACGACGAGCTGATGGAGCTGATGGGCCCCGTCGACACCCAGCTCAAATTCGCGAAGAAGGGCCCCACCGGCATCATGATGGTGGGCCTCCAGGGCAGCGGTAAGACCACCACCGTCGGCAAGCTCGCGCTCTACCTCAAGAACCGCCACCACAAGCGGCCCCTGCTCGTCGCGGCCGACGTCTACCGCCCCGCCGCCATCGAGCAGTTGAAAGTGGTCGGGGAAAAGATCGGCGTTCCGGTCTTCGCCGAACCCGGCGGCAGCCCACCCGACATCTGCGAAAAGGCGCTCAAGCTCGCCAACGAGACCGGCCGTGACGTCATCATCTACGACACCGCCGGTCGGCTCGCCATCGACGAGCCGCTGATGAACGAGCTGTCGGAGATCAAGCGGCGCACCAACCCGAACAACATCCTGTTCGTGGTCGACGCCATGATCGGCCAGGACGCGGTGGCCACGGCCAAGTCGTTCAACGATCGCCTCAACTACGACGGCGTGGTTCTGACCAAGCTCGATGGTGACGCCCGCGGCGGCGCGGCCCTCTCGGTCAAAGCGGTCACCGGCAAACCGGTGAAGTTCGTCGGTATGGGCGAATCGTCCGAGCGGCTCGAGGAGTTCCGCCCCGACGGCATGGCTTCGCGCATCCTCGGCCGCGGCGACGTGGTCGGCCTCATCCAGCAGTTCGAGGATGTCGTCGACGAGGAGAAGGCCGAGCAGGACGCCATGCGGATGCTCAAGGGGAAGTTCGACATGAACGACTTCCTCGAGCAGATCGGCGTCTTGCAGCGCATGGGCTCGCTATCCGAGCTGGTCGAGAAGATCCCGGGCGTCGCCGATGCCATGCCGGAAGGCGCGAAGATCGACGACGGCGAGCTCACCAAGATCAAGGCAATCATCTCGTCGATGACCCAGGACGAGCGGCGCAATCCCGACCGCTTCGTCTTCTCGAGTTGGGAAGAGGTTCTCGACAACGGCCGGCGCAAGAAGAAGCGCAGCGCCTTTTACGATCAGACCCGCGTTCGGCGTGTCGCGCGCGGCTCTGGTCGCAAGGAGAGCGAAGTCGCCGACGTCATCAACCGCTTCGGCATGATGAGGCAAATGATGATGCAGCTCGGGTCGAGCTCGGGCCTCTTGGGCCGCCTGCCCGGCTTCAAGCAGCTGGCGCAGATGAAAAAGTTCGCCGGCGTCGACGTGAACCAGCTGGCCAGCCTGATGAACACGCCATCCGCCGAACGCGGCGGCTTCCAGGCCCCCAAGCGCAACGTCGACAAGGCCAAGGAAAAGCGCAAGCGCAAGGAAGCGCGCCAGGCCCGCAAGAAAAGCCGCCGCTAGGCGCGCCGAAGTTGAACCGGCGAAGGCCCGCGCCCGCGGGCATCGCCGCACCGTGCTGTGGACTAAGTCACTTAGCTTAGCTAGGTTTCGACATGGCCTCCAAAGTCGTGAATGTGCACGAGGCGAAGACCCATCTGTCGCGTCTGCTCGACCGAGCGCACGCGGGCGAGGAGATCGTCATCGCCAAGAGCGGCGAACCCTACGCCCGACTGGTGTCTTTGGACGCCCAAACACCCGAACGACGCCCAGGTACGCTCGCGGGCCAGATTGAAATTCATCCCGACTTCTTCGATCCACTCCCCAAGGACTGGACCGGCGAGGACTGAGTGGACGAAGCCATTCTTCTCGACACTCATGCTCTGCTCTGGTGGGCTACCGGCAACCGATCGCTGCCTGCCAAAATCAAGCGCCTCATCCAGAACGACCGCACCGCCGTGTTCGTCAGTGCCGCCAGCGCGTGGGAGATCGCGACGAAGGCCCGCCTGGGCAAGCTGACGTGGCGCAGTCCAGAAGCGGGGACCACCGGTGCCCGAACCGGTGCCGGATCAATCGAGCAATACTGCCGCTCACAGCGCTTCGAGCTCCTTCCGGTCACGTTCGCTCACGGAGAGCTTGCGGGCTCCTGGCCGCAGGCCCACGGAGATCCGTTCGCTCGCATGCTGGCGGCGCAGAGCCAGATCGAAGGCCTGCCCCTCGCGACGAACGACCCGAAACTCGGCGAGTTCGGGATCCGCATCCTCTGGTGATCGCGGCAGGCTCGATCTTGCCGATCGGGGCGCCGATGAGGCCGTGGTCAGCCCCGCCCGCGCCACGTGCGTGAGAT
Organism: Myxococcales bacterium; assembly: GCA_031398585.1. GTDB lineage: Bacteria > Myxococcota_A > Polyangia > Fen-1088 > Fen-1088 > JANNNO01. The sequence continues at coordinate 2,336 of JANNNO010000448.1, forward strand.
CAGTCGACGATCTGCGTACACGCGCAGGTCGCGACGTCGTTGCAAGGCGTACGCGTTCCCGGCAGGAGGCAGAAAAGACCTGCGCAGCAGGGGTTGCCACTGTTGCACAGCTGACCATGGAAACCACAAGCTGGCGGCGGCGTGCCGCCTGCGCCACCGGCTCCGACCACGCCGCCGGTGCCGGCTGTAGCGCCGGCGCCGCCGCCCGCTCCTCCGGTACCGCCCACGCCACCGGCGCCTCCAGCACCCGCTGCGCCCCCGGCGCCGGCACTGCCGCCGGCGCCCGCGTTGCCCCCGGCGCCGCCCATCGAGGTGTCCGGCGTTCCCGCATCCGGGGCAGGAGGCGGTGGTGGTGGCGGTGGTGGTGGCGGCAGATCGCAAGTGCCGTAGGTCTGACCTGGCGTGATGTTGCACGTGGTGCCACGGCAACAGTCAGCCGTGGTCGTGCATGCGCCTGTCGCCGGCACGCACGCCAGCTCGCCTGGCGGCTTGGCGATACAACGGAGCACGCCAAGGGCATCGGGGACGCACGGGTTGCCGCCGCAGCATTCGGCCGAGAACTGGCACTTTTCGCCAGCGGCGATGCAGCAAGGGGCCACGCCCGTGTAGCCGGTGGGGCAGGCGTTGGAGCCGCCGCCGAAGCATCGGAAAATCCCGGCGCGATCGGCCTTACAGCAGTTGAATTTCGGCGGCGGGCAATCGCAGCAGTCTTCGCGCGCGTTGCCCCCGCAGCTGTTGCTGTCGTCGCGACGTCCGCAGATGTTGCCGCGCGCCTGGCAGCCTTGGGGATTCCGGCATGAGCCCAGAGCCGGCATGACCGCCGGGTCGAGCTCGCAGGTGACGTTCCCGGGCCGTTCGGTGCTGGCGGTGGGATCGCCACCGCAGCAATCGCTGTCCTTCTGGCAGAGATTGTTGGTCAGGCGACAGCCGCTCGCGGGCTGGCAGATCTTGACCCCGGACGCCGCAAACGGGGCGCATTGACGGCTGCAGCAGGTGGTGCAGCCCTCACATACGATGCCGTCCCTGGTGCAGCCGCCAGCGCCGGTCGTCGCGATATCGACGCAAGTGCCGGCCGCCGCCCCGGTGGCCTTGTTGCAAAGCCCGGTACAACAGTCCGTCGAGCGATAGCAGACGTCGCCAGGCTGAATGCAATAAGAGGCGCCAAGGGCGCATTTGCCTGCGGTGCAGAGCCGCGAGCAACATTGAGCCGCTTCGGTGCAGGGATTGCCCGAGGTCCTGCAGGAGGTGCTCAGTGCCTGGCACGCCCCAGCTACGCAGCTGCCACTGCAACAGGCGGAACCCGCCGCGCAAGCCTGCCCATCAGCGGTGCACGCCGCGGCCGCGCACTTGCCCTCGACGCAGGCCACGCCACAGCAGTCGGTCGCGTTGCCGCACGCAGCCCCGGCGGGACTGCAGGCCGTGATCACGGTCTTGCAGGTCTTGCTGACGGTGTCGCAGAGACCCGAGCAGCAGCCGGCATTCGTCACGCAGATCGCGCCGGAGGCGAGGCAGACCGGGGCGGGCACGCCGCCGGTTCCGCCAGCGCCGCCCGCTCCAGCGCCGCCCGCTCCTGCACCGCCCGCCCCCACGGCACCAGCACCGCCGGCAACGCCACCGGCTCCTGAAGCAAGATCCTCCGTCCCAATCGGTGCATCGACGCCGCCACCCGCGCCCGCGTTTCCACCGCCGGATCCGCCGTTGCTCAGTCCCCCCGCGCCCCCGTTGCCCACGCCGCCAGCGCCCCCGACCCCGGTCCCACCGGCGCCCGCCAGGCCGCCGTCACCAGCGCCTCCGCCGGCGCCGCCTTGATTCCCCGAGGCACCATCGGAACCCGGTGGCAGCTCTGCACCGCGGAGATCTCTGACGTCCGCCGAAACGCCATCTCGGGCCGCATCGCCGCCGTCCGCGGGGGGGCGCCGTGCGCTGCTGCCGCCGCAGCCGTCGCAACTCGACGCCAAGAGAGCGATTGCGATTCCGTAAACGACCTGCAGATTGCGAAGGGTGGGCATGGGCATGGGCTTTACCGATGGCATCGGCCTGCAACGATCACGAGCCATCGAGCGCAAAGATACGTCCGCAGCAGCGATTGTTTCAGTCAACGAATTTGCGCACATGAGCGCGCAGGTCGCAGCCGAGCACCGCTCGCACACAAACGGCGACCAGGACGTCCCTGACGTCGGCTGCAACTGCCGGCCCTGAGCCGGAGGGCCTCAGGCTAGATCTTGCCGACCGGGGCGCCGATGCGAGACGGGCGCTTGAGGATGGCGGTCTTTTCGATGCCGGAGAGGACCTCGACGCGGATGCCG
>JANNNO010000464.1:0-12093 GCA_031398585.1 Myxococcales bacterium
CTTTTGCGGCCAGCACGTCGGCGATCTTGTACGCCTCGAGGGCGTGATGGAACGTGCGGATGCGGTAACCCATTTCGGCGGCGACGTCGAGCATCAGCAGCATCTCGTCGGCGCGGTAGCAGTGGTTCTGCACCAGGATGCGCCCGCGGAGGACATCGCTCAAAGTCTCCAGCTTGAGGTCGCGCGGGGGTGGTGGCTCGCCCTTGTAGTCGGCGGCGTTGGGATCCTGCCCTTTGGTCTTGCGCGACCACGCGTCCCACTTGCGCTGATAGTCGCGCGCCTGCACGAACGCTGAGCGCACCTGCGCGATGTTCCCCATCCGGGTCGACGGGCCGCTCTTCTTGCCGTAGACGCGTTTGGGGTTCTCGCCACACGCCATCTTCAAGACGGGCGGCGCGCCGGGAAAGCGAATCGCGGCGGCCGATCGCCCCGGTCGGTTCTTGATGGTGACACCACGGCCGCCGATGAGGTTCGCCGACCCCGGCAACACCAGGAGGCTGGTCACGCCGCCGGCCGCCGCGCGCGGCAACCCAGGGTCTTGCGGCCAGAGCCCATGTTCGGCGCTCACCTCGGCGGTATTGGGCGACGTCGCCTCGTTGCCGTCGGAGTGCGCCTGCACTTCGGGGCTCGCATAGACACCGAGGTGCGAATGGGCGTCGATGAGCCCGGGCGTCACGACCTTGCCGCTCACGTCGATGACCGTCGCATCGGCGGGGATCGCGACCGCGGCCTTGTCGCCCACGGCCGTGATCACCCCCCCGCGCATCAGCACCACGCCACCTTCGTGCACGCCGCTGCGAGCATCCGCCGTCCAGACCGTGCCGCCAACGAGCGCGACGGTCGGGCCCTGGGAAGCGGCGGCAGGCGTCGCTGTCGCCGGTCGGCGTTCCTGCGAAGGCGTCCCGCACCCTGTGCCCAGCCCGGGCAGCGCCCAGGCAGCCAACGCCAGGCAGATCGGGAGCGACGAGAGCGACCGGGGCTTCGAGGCCAGCATCACGCGCACGGCGGAATTACCCCCTTGAAATCAACGATCTGCCCGTGAAATGATCACTTTCACGAGCCGTCCTGAGCCGGTGGACAGGATTGAACTGTCGACCTACGGTTTACGAAACCGTTGCTCTACCACTGAGCTACACCGGCCAAACGAGAGCGCTTGTATGCCGCGCCGACCGGCCGCAAGTCAAGCCAACCCCCCCGAAAACTAGAGCCGCCGCCCCCAACTCCCCACGTCCCAACCCCCTCTGGCTCGACGTCGGGGAGTGCCGACGCCGGGGGGGCGCTGTCGACCGCGCGCCCTCTCGCCGACGCTCCGCACCGGGTGCGCCCGTCGGCGGGCTGGCCCATGGTCTAGCCCCGCCCGACGAACGGCATCTTCGTGGCCATGATCGTCATCTGGAGGATGTTCGCGTCGAGGGGGAGGTTTGCCATCTGCAAGATGGCTCGTCCGACGTGCTCCACGTCCATGCGCGGCTCGACCAGCGTGGTGCCGTTGGGTTGGGGCACGCCGGCCAGCATCTTCTCCGTCAGCAGGGTGGCGGCGTTGCCGATGTCGATCTGCCCGCAGGCGATGTCGTACTTACGGCCGTCGAGCGCGGTGGACTTGGTCAAGCCTGCGACGGCGTGTTTTGTCGACGTGTAAGCAGCCGAGTTCACCCGGGGCGTGGTCGCCGAGATCGATCCATTGTTGATGATGCGCCCCCCGCGCGGGCTCTGGGCCTTCATCACCCGGAACGCGGCCTGGGTGCAGAGGAACATCCCCGTCAGGTTGGTGTCGACCACCGCTTTCCAGGTTGCGAAGGGCAGCTCTTCGAGCGGCACCGACGGGGCGCCGATGCCCGCGTTGTTGAACAGAACGTCGAGCCGACCGAAGGTCGTCGCGGTCGCTGCGAACAGCGCCGCCACGGACTCGGGCGAGGTCACGTCGGTCGGCACCACCAGCGCCTGAGCGCCCGCACTCGCCTCGGCCAGCGCTTTGGTCTGCTCGAGCTTCTCGCGCGTCCTTCCCGCGAGCGCGACTCGATAGCCATCGCCGAGCAAGGCCAACGCGGCCGCACGCCCGATGCCGCTGCCGGCGCCCGTGACGATAGCCACTCGATCGGCCGTCACGTCACTTCTCCCTCAGGGTTGCAGGCCATCAGAATGACCATGGATCGATCTGCTCCCCTCTGTCACGCAGCAAGCCACTTCGCTGCGCTGGCAACTCACGGCGAGACTCGCTTGGCGGTCCGCGTGTCCTGCGTTACCATGCGGATTCGCCGTTCCGCTTTTCGCTGAGCGGCGAACTCACGAGCCAGATGTCGCCTCCTTTTCAACGCGCGCAACCCCGGGTGGCCTATCCCGCGGACGTGCGCCTCTACGCCAACGCCAACAACAGCCCGGTGGTCGCTCGCTCCCGCGACCTCGGTCCCACCGGCATGTTCGTCGAAACCGGCGAACGTCTGGGCGTCGGAACCGCCGTCATCTGCGAGATCGCCTTACCGTCGGGCCAGGCCCGCCTCACGGGTCTCGTCGCGCGCGAGCAAGCTCTGCCGCGAGACACGGGCCGCATCGGCCTCGGCATCAAGTTCATCAACATCGACGATGGTGCTCGCCATGAGATCGAAGGTCTCATTCCACTCGACGAGCGCCAAGGGCAGCTGGTCTCCGTGCATCTCGACGGCGTCAAGGACGCCCTTCGTAGCCAGGCGGCGCTGACGCCGGACGGACTGCAGGTGACGACGACTCTGCCGTTCTTACGCGAGGGCGGCGAGGTGAAGGTCGCCTTTCTATCGGGCACGAGCCGCATCGAGAGCCGCGGCCTGGTTCGTAACGTGCTCTTGCGCGAAGCCACCGCCGACGGATCGCCGCGCCTCGAGCTCCGTCTGCAATTCGTGCCCAATGCCGTGCCGAGGGTCGAGGAGCTGACCGCTCGTGCGCTGCCGTTTTCCCCGCGCCCCACCGATGCGGAAACGCGCGACGACGAGGACGAAAAAGACGGCGAGCACGAGGACGTCACCGAGGTGACCGCGGTTGATACGCCAAGTGGCCTGGCGTCGGGAACCCTCGGGGAGATCCTCGCGCGCGACCGCGCCGTCACGGGAGGCCGTCGCACCCCCACCGGCAAACGACGTCCCATCCCGCTGTCGGTACGAACCCGTCACGGTCTCGTGGGCGGCATCAGTACCTCCGTGCGCATTGCCCGCGTCGTTGCCGTGCTGGCCGCCGCGCTCTTCCTGATGGCGGTGGGCGCCGCGCTCAACCGGTTCGGTCTCGCCCGACATGATCGACAGGACCGCCCGGATCGAGACAGCGCAAAGTCCGCCGTGACCGCCGAACGCGCTATGCCTAAGCGCGTACCGTCCGCCGCGTCCCAAGGCACCGAAACTTTTCCTGGAACAGCAACACCACCGCCGACGGCGCAAGCAGGGCTGCCCAGCGGGACGGCAGCGGCCACCAACCCAAGAACCGACCCGGCCGGCGCTTCGGCCCCCCCCGGAGCTCTTGCGCCGACCGTCGGCGAAGCACGCGCCCCGGCGGCCGTCGCGGCCGCAGAGCTCACGAAGCCCCCTGCGCCTGCGGCTCAGCAAGCCGATCCTGTAAAGCCGTCCGCGGCGGCACCCCTCCCTGCCGAGGAGCCGTCAAAGCCGCCCGCGCAAGCGGCACCTCCGATCGCCGTCGAGCGTCCTGTCCAGCGCGCCGTTTCGCCATCGACCTTGGCAGCGCCCGCTGAACGGCCCGCACCGAGCGCGAACGACAGCGTGCCCAGCACTGTCCCGATTGACCGTGCGCGCCCAGCCGCCCCGGTCGCGCGCCCCAACCTGCCCTCGTCGAATCCGCCCTCAGAGCCGACGGCGGCGGGCGGCACCGCTCCAAACACCACCGGCGAGAGCGCGCCGAACGCCGCTCTCTTGGAGCGAGCGCCCGCCAACAGCGCATCGACGCCTTCGGCCGCCGCTGCCCAGGGCATCGAAACACTGCCGCAAGGCACGCCGGGCCCCAGCGTGGCCCGCACGGGAAACGAGATCGTGGCCGAGGTGCCGCTCGACGGCTCGACGGCGGGCGCCGTGCACTACGCGCTCACGCAGCCGCGCGGCCTGGCGATCGATCTGCCCAACGCAAAGTCGACGCTCCCCCTCGGACGACACCCCGTCTTCAACGAAGGGTTCCGCTTCATCTCGATTCGCGAGCGCCCCCGGCGGCGGGATCCGCGTCGCGTTCACGTACGCCTACTACACGCCCAAGCTCGTCGACGTGAAGATCGAAGAGCAGGCCGTGCGCATCCGCGTCGAGCCACAACAGATCGGCAACTGACGCGTCGGCAGCCGTCGCCGCGCCGTGCGCCGAGCAGGATCTCGACAGCCGACCCGCCCCCCTCTTGTCGGCATTGCCCGGCAAATCCGGAGCGGTACACTGCGCCCCACATGGCCCCGTTCCACTTTCAACGCCTCTTCGAGCTCGGCCCGGACAACACGCCCTGGAAGAGCCTCGGCAAAGAAGGCGTCCGTCCTTTCGAAATCGACGTGCGCGGCAGCAAGCGCACCGCCCTCGAGATCGAGCCCGCGGCTCTGACCCGCCTGGCGCGCGCGGCCATGATCGACATCGCCCACCTGCTGCGGCCCGGCCACCTGGCGCAGCTCTCGAGCATTCTCTCGGACCCGGAAGCCTCCGATAACGATCGCTTCGTCGCGCTCGAGCTCCTCAAAAACGCAAACATCGCGGCCTCGGGTGTTCTGCCCGGCTGCCAGGACACCGGCACCGCGACCGTCATCGGTTACAAGGGCGAAAACGTCTTCACCTTCGCCGATGACGAGGCCGCCCTGTCCGAAGGCGTCTACGCCGCCTATGCGGAGAAGAACCTCCGCTACTCGCAGCTGGCGCCGATCGACATGTACACGGAGAAGAACACCGGTTCGAACCTCCCCGCGCAGATCGATCTGCACGCGACGGCCGGCGACGCCTACAAATTCCTCTTCCTCGCCAAGGGCGGCGGCTCGGCCAACAAGACTTACTTGTTTCAGGAGACCAAGGCGCTCCTCAATCCCGACGCGCTTTTGAAGTTCGTCGCCGACAAGGTTCGCAACATCGGCACCTCGGCCTGCCCGCCCTACCACCTGGCGCTGGTCATTGGTGGAATGTCGGCGGAGTTCACCCTGAAGACGGTCAAGCTCGCCAGCGCTCGGTACCTCGACAACCTGCCGACCACCGGCAACGACTACGGACGCGCCTTCCGCGACGTCGCTCTCGAGGCCAAGGTGCTCGAGATCTGCCGCGCCACAGGCATCGGGGCGCAGTTCGGCGGCAAGTACTTCGCCCACGATGTGCGCGTGATTCGCCTGCCCCGCCACGGAGCTTCGTGTCCGGTCGGCCTCGGCGTCTCGTGCTCGGCCGATCGCCAGGTGCTGGGCAAGATCACCAGCGACGGCGTCTTCCTCGAGCAGCTCGAGACGAACCCCGCGCGCTATCTGCCCGAAGTCACGCCCGACGATCTGGGCGGTCACGTCGTGAAGATCGATCTGCGCCAGCCGATGGCCGACATCTTGGCCGAGCTGCGCAAACACCCCGTGGCCACGCGACTGTCGCTCTCCGGCCCGCTCGTCGTAGCTCGCGACATCGCCCACGCCAAGCTGAAGGAGCGCCTCGACCGTGGCGAGGGACTCCCCGACTACATGAAAAACCACGCTGTCTACTACGCAGGTCCGGCAAAACGCCCCGAAGGCTACGCGTCGGGCTCTTTCGGGCCGACGACCGCGGGTCGTATGGACACCTATGTCGATCTGCTGCAGTCCCACGGCGCCAGCATGGTGATGCTGGCCAAGGGCAACCGGTCGGGCGCCGTGCGCGACGCCTGTCGCAAGTACGGCGGCTTTTATCTCGGTTCCATCGGCGGCCCGGCGGCGCGCCTGGCCGAGCATTCCATCAAGAAGGTCGAGGTCATCGAATACCCCGAGCTCGGCATGGAGGCGATCTGGCGCATCGACGTCGAGGACTTCCCCGCGTTCGTGATCATCGATGCCGAGGGCAACGATTTCTATTCAGGGCTGATCGAGAAAGGCCGCAGCGCCGCGCTGCCGGTGGTGGCAAGCTGATGACGACCAACGCGAAATCCGAATCGAAGACCCTTGGCCGCGTGATCATCACGCTGTCACTCGTGGCCGCCGTCGTGGGCGGCGTCCTGTCACTCGACAAGGGCCGCACGCTGATCAACAACCGGCGCGCCAAGTACGGTCTGCCGCCGGTGGGAGAAAAAGGCGCCTACCCGACGCCAGAACGAGCCCCGGTCCCCGGCACCACGAATCCAGCAGCGCCGGCTCCGGCATCCACGCCGCCACCGGGCTCGTCGTCACCGCGATAGTCCCAAGGTCGCGCGACGGCCTCGAAACCCGCGAGCAAAGCGCGCGCATCGTCGGGATGATCGCGTCGCGCCGAGACCGCGAGTGCCGCCCGGCGCGCGCGTTCGGGCAGTCCCAGCGCATCCACCATCACTTCCAACGCGGGCAAGGCTGCCGCGCGCTCACCGTCGTCCAGCGGCCCTCGCGCGTAGGAAATTCGTCCTTCCGCGCGCGCAAGCTGCCGGCGTACCGCCATCTTGACTTTCATCTTCAGCACCGAGAAGAGAAAGACGGCCGACCCGTTCATGTCAGAGATGATGTAGTTGCGGTCGGCCCGCCAGGCCGCGTCCCATGATGACTCGAGCGACAGGAACGCGGGATCCATCAGCGCCCGCCGGACCGCTTTGAAAAAGCCGATCTGCCCGATGTAGTGCGCCGGTTCGACGAACTTCTCGAGATGCTCGAGATCGTGCAGAACGAAACTGAGCCCGTCGAGGTGGCGCGGATCGCCGTGAGCCGCAGCGATCTCGTCGGACACGAGCGAAACGCAGCGTCGACCACGGGCCTGCCGCGCCAGAATCTCGTGCGCGGTCGGCACGACGTCGAGGCGATCCGCTGGTCGCAGCCCTGCATCCCACGCGAGCACCCCGCGCACCACCGCCTCCGAGATTCCGCGCACGCGGCGGGTCGCCAGCAGATGCAAGGCGGAGTCAGCCGGCGCAGCGGTGACAAAGGCAGGGCGGCGCGCCCCCTCGTCCCAGAGGCGACCACGCCGCCGCTTCACGCGATCGACCAGGAACGCCGCCGTGATCTCGCCATCACTCATACGCGCGTGAACGGCCTCGCTCATGACGACGTCTCGCCGCGCGACTGCCGACGGGCCGCGGTCTCGTCGAGGATGTCGCGCACCTCCCGCAATAGATCGGTCGGCGCAAACGGCTTTTGCAAGAAGCGCTCACCACTTTCCAGCATGCCCTCGCTGACGACCGCCTCCTCCGCGTAGCCGGAGATGTACAGGATCGGCACATCCGCTGACAGGGTTCGCACGAAGCCGGCCAACGCGCGCCCGCCCAGATCCGGCATCATCACGTCGGTAACCACCAGATCGATGTCGTGCCGACGCGCCTCGAAAGCCGCGATGGCGTCGCGCCCTCCCGCCGCGCTGATCACGCGGTAACCGTTGGCCTCAAGCGCACGCACCGCAAAACGGCGCACCGACTCCTCGTCCTCCACCAGCAACACCGTCTCGTCGCCTCCCCGCAACACCTCGGGCAGACCCGCCGGCGAAATCGCGTCGGGCTGGTCCGAGAGCACACGAGGAAAGTAGATCCGAAACGTGGTGCCCGCACCGGGATCGCTTTCCACCGCGATGGCGCCGCCGCTTTGCCGGACGATGCCATAAACCACCGATAGCCCGAGGCCAGTGCCCTTGCCGACCTCCTTCGTGGTGAAGAAGGGCTCGAAGATGCGTGCCTTCACCTCGGGCGTCATGCCGAGCCCCGTGTCCGAAACCGAGAGCATGACCTGCTGCCCCTCGCCGGCATCAGGCGATCCGATCGGACTGCCGGCCCCCAGATCGACGTTCGCGGTGCGGATCGCCAGCCGCCCGCCGCCTGGCATGGCATCGCGCGCGTTGACCGCGAGGTTGAGGAGAATCTGTTCGAGCTGCCCGCGGTCGACTCTCACCACGCCCGCATGCGGATCCAACCCTATGTCGAGCGTGACGGCTTCACCGAGCAGTCGTCGCAGGATCGCCTCGAGCTCGCCGACGATCAGGTTGGGACAAAATAGCCGAGGCTCCATCACCTGCTTGCGGCTGTAAGCAAGAAGCTGCCGGGTGAGGCCGGCGGCGCGCTCGCCCGCCTTGGCGATCTCGCGCGAGTGCTCGTAGAACGGATTGTCAGGCCGCATGCCCTCGAGCATGAGGCCGCTGTAGCCGTTGATTGCGGTCAGCAAGTTGTTGAAGTCGTGGGCCACGCCACCTGCCAGCCGACCGATCGCTTCCATCTTCTGCGACTGACGCAACTGCTCTTCGACCTGCTTGCGTTCGGTGATGTCCGTGGCAATGCCGCAGACCGCGTAGGGCCTTCCCTCCTCGTCGCAGAGAGGCGCCTTGATTGCGATGTAGGTATGGATGCCGTCGTCCTGCGGGGCACTCTCTTCGACCTCGACCGCTTTGCCATCGTCGATGGCTCTACGATCGTTGCGGCGAAAGACCTCGGCGAGATCGGCTGGGAAGAAGGCGAAGTCGGTCTGCCCGATCACTTCCTCGCGAGTCAGGTGAAAAATCTCCTCGAAGCGGCGGTTGACCAGCAGGTAGCGCCCACCGAGATCCTTGACGCTGACGAGGGCGGTCGAGTTGTCGATGATGTCTTGCAGGCGGCGCTGGCTGGCCCGCAGCGCCTCTTCGGCCTGACGGCGCTCCTTGACCTCGACCTCGAGCGAGGTGACCAGCATGCCGAGCTGAGTGGTCATCGCGTTGAACGTCATGGCCAGCGTGCCGATCTCGTCGAGCGAATCGACGGCAGCACGCGTGCCAAGCTTTCCGGCGCCGACCGCCTCGGCCGTACGGGCCAGATTGCGCAGCGGCGTCCGGATCTGGCGTCCCAGCCGATAGGCCAGGCCCAGCCCGAGCAACAGCGCACTGGCAAAGCCCGCGCCGACCAACAGACGGGTATCGTTGGTCGCCGCGCGTGCTTCCATGATCTCGGCAGCGGCGATGGCGCTGCCGGTCGAGGCAATGTCCCGCACCAACGGCTCGACCACGGTCGCCGCCAGCTGGAACTCCTCCAGCGTCACCTGGGTCTGCCGATCGATCTCCACCAGCTCGTCGAGCGTCACCAGATAGCGCCCCAGCAGATCCGGGAAGGTCTGCGCCGTGGCTCGCCTCACGGGTCGTCGTCGCGGGCGCCCGAGCGCCACGGCGCGGGCCTCGAGATCCGCGCGCACGCCGGCATCGCCCTTGCGCCGACGGTACTCCGCAGCCCGGCGTCGGAAGGCGAGGAACTCTCGCGCGCCTCTGACGCTATCGACCTCTGCCTCGACCGCGCGTCCCAGATCGTCGAGGGCGCTTTCGGCCTTGGCCAATTTGTTGTGTAGAGCAATGACCGCGCCGAAGTCCTCCTCGTAGACATTCACGTAGGGAGCGAGAGCGACCAGATCCTCCTCGATGCGAGCCGCCACGTCGGTCGGGATCGGGTGTGTGACGCCGGAACGCAACTCCGCCACCAGGGTGCGGATGCGCTTGACCTGATCAGCATGCGGCCGCAAGTACTTGTTGCGCGCTAGGGCCGCACCTTCCCGTCGACCGTTGAGAAGGAAGTCTTTCTCGGCACGCCGGGCTTCGAGCAGCGCAATGTGCACTTCACTCGCTCGTCGTTCGACGGAAAGACCGTGTTCCATGGCCGCCTCGTACGAACGTCGGACCGCACGCAGACCGACAAGACCGCCCGCGGCCACGATGGCCACCAGCAGCAAGAGCAGGCCGAACGACAGAACCAGCTTGCCCTGGATCGTCAGCCGCGCGAAGAAGCCAGGCGGCTTGCCTTCATAGGTACCGGGCGCCGGTCGTGGCCCCACGATGCGAAGACCGGCTGCGGTGTCACGCACGGGACGCACAGGATGCGAACGGCTGACGTTGCTCGCTTCGGATTTGCGTGCGTCCGCCTTGGGCACACCACTCGAGGACGCCGATGGCTCCGAAGGCGGCGCCGGGTTCATGCCGCCACCCGAGACGACGGCGATCGGTCGCCGAGGCCCTTGGCGGCGCCGCTATGTCTCTCTCTGCGCGAACAGTTGGTCATGACGACGCTCGCGGCGCGCAGAAACGGCCGCCGACCGATGGGGAAGGTCGCCCGCCCCGACATTCGCCGGTCGCATTCACGCGATGCGCGCATGGGTGGCAAAGCTTTCCAGACCCGGCCCAACAGATCATCAGAAATCGCGTCCCAGGACCCCCGTCATTGACCAAACGCGTGACAAGCCAACGCGGGTTTCGTTGCGGGTGGCAACGACCGTGCGGAAATCGATCGAAAGCGGTTCGAGCCCCAAATACCAGATGCCTCGCCCCACCCGCAGGCCAAGCGCGAAGCCGCTTTCGAAGCGCAGCAAGGAACGACTCGCCTCCCCGGTACCCTGATCCTCGAAGAGGATGTGGCCCCGGACGGGCCGCAAGATCGGTTCGATCTCGACGCGGAACGCACCGTCGAAGACCGGGATGGGAAACCCGAGCGCCAGCAGATCGATGCGGAAGCCCTGACGGACCACATTGCCGAGGCGTTCCCATTGGTGAGCGATCGCGAAGTGCTGCCGGACCGCCTTGCCCTCGAAGAACACGAAGCGCAGCCCGATCGATCGCGCCGACTGATGGGGATGCGCCAAGCTCCCCTCTTCCGTGAGCACTTGATTGAACTCGAAGCCCATCTCGAAGGGGCGATCCGTGTCGGCGGCACGCGGAGGCGGCACCTTGACCCTCACGACCCGTTCGGGGGGCAGGCCATCGATGGGCCCCTGCCCGGCCTGCGGAAGCTGCGCCCGGACCGCCCCCATCGCCATGAACGACGCGAAAACCGCCCCCAACGCTGCGGCAGATCCATGCCGGCGCCTGTGCGGTCGCGGAGCACGAAAGCGCCCGGAGATCCCCGCCCCGCCAGGACCCAACATGGGGCGACTATAGAGCACGCCGCGCGACGGCGCGCCTTCGCGGCCGGGTCGATGGGGACGCGAGCCCGCGCCATCCTTCGGGCTTGCCGCGGAGGTGAGCCCGACCGCATACTGCGCAGCTGGAGGAACGGTTCCGATGGCCAAAGAAGCGATCCAGAATTACCACGGTGAAATCGAGATGTGCGGCGTCTACGCCGGTGGCGTGATCGGCGGCCTCACCGTCGGGGTGTTCGGGGATCTGCTCGCCACGGAGATCAACACGATGGCGTTCTACTTCGGGGGCGTGCTCCTCGGCGCCGTGGGTGGGCTCATCGCCGCAACCCTCTTCCGCCGCCTGGCCTGACCCGCCCGCGCTACTTGGTAGCGGGCTTGACGTTCCAGACGACGAAGACCGCGTCCTGGAAATCGCTACGGGTCTCGCTGCCGAAGGCGACGAGAAGCGCATCCGGAATCACTCCGCCGCCGCGCGCGCGCAGAGGATAGACCCGCGCCAAGCTCCGTTCCGCCCCTCGGTTGCGGCGGTTCTCGGTGTAGGCGGGCCCTGTGTCTGTCGCCATCCACAGCCCGAATCTCTGCGCACCCGGCTCGAAACTCGTGAGGGCCTCGGGCTCGGGCATCGGGTTCAGAGTCTGGTGTTGCCCTTCGGAGAGGGTGCCGAGCGGCTTGCTGTCGACCTCTTTGAGCGACGTGCCGGGCAGGTAGAAGCCGTAGGCCAGAGCCCCGTCGGTCGAGAAGCGGGCCACCGGATTGATGGCCACCGGCGCCTCCGGCCGGACCTTCTCGAAAAGTGGCGCCGTCACCTGATCCCCGACCGGCCCCTCGCTGGTCGGCAAGGCCAGATCGCGACCGCCGACATCGATTCCATAGCCGAGCGTCTCGACGATCTGGGCGAGAGACGGCTCGGACTCGACCTCGCGACCGCTGATGACGAGCGCCGCAAGATCGGCGGCGGGACCTTCGTCGCGCTCCTTGCCGGTCTGGAATCGCAGCACCGCTCGCTTGAGGCCCGCCTCGGCATCGGAGGGGGGACGGAACGCGATCTCGACCGAAAGGGTGCCTTTGGCCGGGATGGTCGCAGGGAACGCGGGCGCTCCCTTGACCGCGAACAAGGACGCCGCTTCAC
>JANNNO010000471.1:0-9442 GCA_031398585.1 Myxococcales bacterium
ATCGTGCGGATGATGGGCCACAGCTTCACGTTGATCCGGGCTCTGCCCAGCGATAGGGCAGGGTCGGGCTCCTCGGGGATGGCCGGGTCGCGTCCGACGGAGACGTCGGTCAGCTCGAAATGGCCGCCGAGCAGGGAGAAGCTGATCTTCCCGGCGGTCACCGGCCGGCCTATCTGCTGCGACAGGTCCGCCAGGGCCTTGTCCTTCTGGCCGTTGATGATGCTCTCGGCGGCGAAAGCGACGACGACGGCTGCCACCAGGAAGAGGGCGACGAGACCGCCCAGGATCTTCACGACGAGAGGGATCCGGCGTTTCGGCCGGGACGACAGCGAGGGATCGGTTGGTGTCACGGGCGATCTCCGGGAAAGGGTTCGCGGAAACTATACGTCCTCGCGAGCCCGCTGGCGCGGATCCCCTCAGGTTCGACCCTCGGTGGGCCTCCCCCCCGTCCAGCGCCCCGGTCGCGTCCGCGCGACCATCGTCGAATTCAGATGTCGATGCGCAGGCCGAGGCCGAGATCGAGGATGCCGGGCTGAACCGAGAAGCTGCGGTTGCCGATCTTCAGCTCCTCGACGCCGAAGCGGAACTCGCCCTCGGTGCGCCCGTAGCGGACCGCCACGAAGGCCTCGAAGCGCAGGTGGGTGAGGATGGTGAGCGCGTAGTCGAGCCGGCTGATGAACGACTGGTCGGACAGGTTGCCCAGCGTCGAGAGCGTGAAGGTCGTGTAGTCCCAGGTGTAGGGCGCCGGGACATTGACGAACAGGGCGCCGTAGTGGCGGCCGAGGTAGAAAAACGTCGCCGGGTCCCGCAGCGGTGTCGTGCGCGGCAGGACCAGGCCTGGATACGCCTCGGGCGAGGAATAGCCAAGGGGGTTGTAAAAGTACTCGGCCCCCACCGTGAGCGTGTCGTTGTCGTTGTAGAGGCGCTGGTAGCTGAGCCCGCCCACCACCTGAGACTTGAGACCCGAGCGCCGGACCGTCGGGAAGGTCTCCTCGACCAGGGTCCCGAGGCTTTCGAAGCGACCGGGGCCGGGGAGCACCCCGGTGTACTGCACGCGATCGATCTCGCTGCCGGCGCGCAGAGCGACCTCACCGTAGACGTCGAAGTCCCAGATGCCCGTCGACAGATCGATGCTCGCCTTGGGGAGCTGGCCCGACTTGGCCAGGATGCCGGCACCGAGCTCGTTGGTGCCAAGCACGATCTCGGCCCGGGCGGCGGCCGCGAGGTCGGAGAGCCGCGGGATGGAGTCGGGGTCTTCCAGTAAAGTGTAGGCGTAGAAGTTCCAGCCCGTGCTCTCCCAGGGCAGGTGCAACTTCAGCATCGTCGTGCCGGTGCGCGCGTCGAACACATCGAGCGGATTGCGGCGCCGAATGTGCAGATAGTCGCCGGGCGCCCAGAAACGGCCAGCGCCCCAGCGAACGTGCTGCTTGCCCGCTGTAACGAAGATGGTGCGATCGATGTCGAAGCGCAGCCAGAGCTGATCGAGGACCACGCGGGGACCGCTGGTTCCCGCGCCAAGAAGACTGGCGAGCTCGTCGGAGCCCATCGTGTCGCCCGTCGCCATCGTGGTGCTCATGCCGCCAGGCGCACCGCCGCCGGCGCTAGGGCTCGAGGACGGGGCGACCTCGGGCCGCGTGGAATCGTAGGCCATGCGCCCTCGTGCGAAGGCGCGCACGCGATCGTTGGGGCGTGCATCCATGTAGACATCGAGCACGGCCGGGGCGGAAAACGTCCAGTCCTTGGGCGCCTGTTCCTGCCGCGCGCTCGACAGCGTCCGCCAGTAGAACATGCCGCCGAGACGCAGAGGATCGTCGGGCGCGGCGTCTTCGGAGCGGCCGAGGTTGGCGTTGGGATCGCCCATCATCGCGGCGTCGCGGGCGGCATCCTCCGAAACCGGGGCCGAGGGATCCGCGGGAGCCGGCGTCGTATTGGCCGGAGGTGCTGCCGCCGGATGCGCGGGGTCCGGGGGCGCCGCAGGGGCAGGGGCGGGCGCGTCGGCTGGAGAGGCGGGTTTGTCGCCTTCCGGCTCGGCCGGTTTGTCAGCGGCGGGTTTGTCGGCCGGACCGAAGATGTCGCTGTCGCTCGGGCGGGTCTCCCCCGTCTGGGCGACAGCGACGGTGGGCAGGGAGAGCAGAGCGCAGATCACCCAGGCCGCTGCCCCGAGCGACCTTGCCAAGCCTTCGTTCATCGCGACTTGCTCTCGAGCCAGGCCTTGGTGAAGAGGTTGGCCTCGAGCGGCTTCAAGTCGACCGACTTGACGAGGATCAGCGTCTGGTTGGCCTTCTCGACCTCGTCGAAGAAACGCGCCTCTTCCCAGAACCAGACGTCGGACTTGCGCGATTCGCTGAAGATCTTCTTCCAGCGCGGGAAGTACGACGTGCGCAACAGCTTGCCCGACAGCGCGAACTCCTGCCGCTTGAGCACGTTCTTGGCGTCCTTGTCGATCCAGATCTTGATCGTCGGGAACGCCAGATCGATGCCCGGTTTGCCCTTCAGATTCAGCACGATCGCGTTGAAGGCGCCGAGCTTCTCGTCACCCAGGTACTCGGCGTCGTACTCGATCGCGAGCCGGCTCTCGTCGAAGTCGGACCGCCGCGAGTTGGTGCCGCCGATGCGTTCGCGTTCGGTCCGGCGCTCCCACTTGCCGACGGTCGGGTCGTAGAACCAGAGGTTCTTGTCGATGCGCAGGTAGCCCTGGCCCTGGGCCGCCTTTGGCTTGCTGAAGAGGATCATCAGCCGCTCGTCGGCGCTGCGCCGGAAGAAGAGCCCTTCGTAGATGACGTCGACTTTGTCGCGCTCCTTTTGCTCCATGTAGAAGAGCGATCGCCAATCCCCGTTGTTGCGCTGGCGATCGTCGACCGTCTTGAGAATCGCCAGCATCTCGTCCTTGCTGGGCGGGGTGGCGCTGGGGGTGGGCGCGGCGAGGGCGCGCCCGGCGACGAGCCAGGCGGGTGCTGCGAGGCCGATGGCGGCGAGCGAGGTTCTGCGGGTCAAGGCG
This sequence comes from Myxococcales bacterium, assembly GCA_031398585.1. Classification (GTDB taxonomy): domain Bacteria; phylum Myxococcota_A; class Polyangia; order Fen-1088; family Fen-1088; genus JANNNO01. The sequence continues at coordinate 2,999 of JANNNO010000471.1, forward strand.
GGGGAACGAACCATCTTCACGGGCTCCTTTGCTGAGCTCAACCGAAATGGGCCATCGCTTCGATCGGGCGCAGGCGAGCCGCCCTTATCGAAGGATAGAGCGCGGCCAGCGCGGTTACCACGGTCAGAAGGACGACGGCCCGCACGAGGGCAGCGGGTTCGACGAACAGGTGCAAGGTGTCTGACATCAAGAAGAACTGCACCGAAAGCGGCACCGAGATCGCGAGCGAGTTGATGCCGGCGGCGATCGCGGCGCCGAGAAGCGCTCCCGTGATGGTGCCGAAGAGGCCGAGCAGCAACGACTCGATGAGGAACATGCGCGCCACGCCACCCCGTTGCATACCGATCGCCCGCAAGGTACCGATTTCCCGCGTCCGTTCCCGAATCGCGATCCACATCGTGTTCATGATCCCGGCAATCAGGATCGCGATGAGGATGATGAGCAGCACAGTCGATAGGCCCTGCAGCGCGCTCAGCGTCCAGGTCATGAACGACAGCTCGTCCTCCCACGACGTGACGTCGAGCTTCTGGCCGGTCCAATCCTCACGGTTCACGCTCTGGAACTTCATCCAGAACGCCTGCGGGTTGGGCTCCATCACCCGATAACCCGAGGTGATCAGCGACTGTCGCAGCTTGGCCGCCAGCGGCCCGATGTCGTCGATCTTCTTCTTGTCGAGGTGGATGTGAATCGCACCGGTGGAGTCATCGCGGAACTGGTAGAGCGCCCGCAGCGTTGCCGAGGGTACGTAGACGTTCCACTGGCTCATGAGGCCGACATCGCGCGCGATGGCGACGACGCGGCAGTCGACTGTGTTGTTGGTGCCACGGGTGGTTTGTGCCGAGATCGTGATCGCGTCGCCTACCTTGACCTGAAGCTTTTCCAGCTGCTTTTCGAACAGCAAGATGGTCCCCGGCTGCGCCAGGTCGTCGATGTTGCCGCTCTTGATGTCGAGCACGTCCTTGAACGCCGGCTCTTTGAGCACATCGATGCCGTTGATTCCCGCCTGCATCGAGCCCTGGTCGGAGATGACCTTGGCCCAGCCGCGGCCGCGGGTGACGGCGAACTCCATCTCGGGCAACGCCTTCTTCACGTCGGCGAGCACCTTTTCGTACTCGACGACCACCGGGGCGGACTGGCCCGCGGTGACCTTGAAGAAGCCGCCCACGTTGAGATGCCCGGTCGACAGCGTCGTTGCCGTGTGCAGCATCGTGTTGCGCACGCCGTCGGAGAGGCCCCCCAGGAGGATGAGCAGCGACGTCACGGCCGCCAACGCCATGCTGAGGAAGATGGTGCGGCGGCGGTGCTGTAGCAGGTTGCGAAAGGCAATCTTGAAGGTCATGCCAAAGCCGGAGATGGGCATCGTTCATTCCTCCGTTTGCATCGCTGCGCGCGGGGTGACCCGCATGGCGAGCCAGGCGGGGTAGAGGCTCGAGAGGGTGCTGACGAACAGCACGATGATGAGAGCTAGCAGCAGGTTGGCCCAGCCGAGGGTGGGGTGCAGACGAGGACCCGAAAAGAAGAACGTCCAGACGTCGCCAAATGCCGGGATGCCGACCTTGCCGAGGAACGTGATGAAGGCAGCGCCAACCGCCGTGCCGATGGCACCGAAGACAGCGCCAATCACCATCGCCTCGATGACCAGCATGCCGAGTATGAACCGCCGCTGAGCGCCGACCGCGCGCAGGGTGCCGATCTCGCGCACGCGTTCCAGGGTCGCCATAACCATCGCGTTGTTGATGATGACGAGGGCCACCACGAAGATGATCAGCATCGCCGTCGACAGCACGATGGCCGCCATGGTGACGAACTGCCCGATGAAGCCAGAAGCCTCCTGCCAGGAGATCGCCTTGAGCGACATGCCGCGTTCGGTGCCTTTCGCCTCGATCGCCTTCATGGTGTCGGCGAGCTGCTTGGGATCATGGAGGATCACGGCGGCGTTGAGCGCGATGCCGGTCTCGAGCTCCTTGGGATCGTAGACCCGCTTCGACATGTCCTCGCGCTGCAGTCGTCCAGCGAGGCCGGCCAGCACCTTGTCGGCATCGACGCCGGGGGTGGCGTTGGCGACGACCGTCTTGCTATCGGGTTCGGCGGCGGCGGGGGCCCCGAACAGCTCGGCCTCGGCGTTGTCGCGGGAGATCTCCTTGGCCGAGGCGCTGGCCTTGAGCGCGGCGATCTCTTCGCGCTTCTCGTCGGTGAGGTAGCCGTAGAGCTGCCGGAACGACACCAGGTCCATGATGTTGAGCTGACCGGCTTCGGCCGACTGCTCGAGGCCGGTGAACGTGAAGGTGCCGTAGACCTTCAGGTTGATCGACTGCATGTAACCCGACTTCGTGAACGCCTTGATGGTCAGCGTGTCGCCCACGCGTACGCGGTAAAGCTCGAGGTGCGGGGTGAGCTCGTCGTAAAAGAACTTGTAGCGGCGGGCGAAGTTGTTGTCGTCCATCTTGAAGAAGGTCGCCAGCAGCTTGCCGACGTCAGCGTCGTTGCCGGTATTGTTGCCCGCTTCCGCTCCTAGCTCCTTCTTCAGCTTTTCGCGAAAGAGGCGCGTCTTGCCGCCGTCGAGCTGCAGGAGTAGCTCGCGCACCTGAGCGCTGTTCTCGCGTACCGACTGTTGCAGCTCGGCGTCGGTCGCGATCTTGGCCGCGCGGTTCTCCATCGCGACCTTCATCTTGTCGAGGCGGCGCGCGGTCTTGAGCTTGAGCTGATCCTCGTAGGTGTACTTGGCGAACATGAAGCCGTGCTGGCCGCGCGGGATGGCCTGACCATCGACGACCTTCATGCGATCGAAGGACCGCGAGAAGGCACCGATGTCGGTCCCTACGTAGCGCAAAAAGAGCATGTCGGCGTCGGTCGCCAAGGGCGCGATCTCGTTCTCCAGGAACTCGAGGGCTTCCAGCGGATCTTTGTCGAACGCGGCCCAAAAGTCGTTCGCGGCTGCGCGTTTGATGTCGGCGACGTCCTCGGGAGCGATGGCGCCTTCGTTCTGCAGCTTGGTGACGTTGGCGATGTCGGTCTCGAGCACCTTGATCATCTGCCGCACGTGATCACGCTTGTCGGCGATCGCGCCGTCGATGGCCGGACCGCTGGCGCCGCTGGCCTTTTGTCCGACCAGCTTGCGCAGATCGCCGAGCGCGATGTCGATCGTGTTGCCCGACGAGACAATGGCGCCCGAGATGCCCATCGGCACCACGTCCTTCACGTTGGGTACCGACAGCAACGTCTCGCGCAGCTTGGAAAAGTCGTCGAATTCCTCGAGGTCCTGCCCCTCGAAGTCGAAGCCGCCGACCACTTCCAGCTTGTCCTTGGATTTGGCCGAGTAGACCTGGATGTGGCCTGCGACGCTGCCGATGATGCTGCGGCTCATGGCGTCGGTCACGCTGCCGAGCAGCGACGTGCCGATCACGACCAGCAACGCGCCGAAGAAGATGATGCCGCCGACGATGATGGTCTTGAGGCGGCTGGCCAGCAGGTTCCGCAGCGCGATCAGAATGATGACCTTGAGCTTTTCGATCATCGAGCGGCCCCCGGCGAGGCGCTCTCGGTGCTCGCCGTCGGGATGCCATGCATGCCGGCCTTGACCGCCTCGGCGGCCGAGATGCGATCCACGAACTTACCGTCGGCGAGGCGGATGACCGCGCTCGCGTGCGCCATCACGCGCGCATCGTGGGTGGAGAAGATGAACGTCGTCTTCTCGGTGCGGTTCAGCTCCTTCATGAGGTCGAGGATGTTCTGACCCGTGGTCGAATCGAGGTTGGCGGTCGGCTCGTCGGCCAGTACCAGCTGTGGCCGGCTGACGAGGGCGCGCGCGATGGCGACCCGCTGCCGCTGACCACCTGACAGCTCGGTCGGGCGGTGCTTGGCGTAGTCGCGCAGGCCGACCCGTTCCAGCAGCGCCGTCACCCGCTGCTTGCGCTCCTTGGGGTTCGTGCCCTGGAGCAAGAGCGGTAGCTCCACGTTCTGCAGAACGCTCAGGACCGAGACCAGGTTGAAGCTCTGGAAGATGAACCCGATGGTATGCAGGCGCAGCCGGGTCAGCGCGCGTTCCGAGAGGGTTCTCGTGTCCTGGCCGGCAACGGCTACGGTACCGTTGGTCGGCACATCGACGCAGCCGATCAGGTTCAGCAGCGTGGTTTTGCCGCTGCCCGAAGGGCCGGCGATCGAAAGGAATTCGCCCTCGTAGACATCGAGAGTCACGCCCCGCAACGCCTGCACGATGGTGGTTCCGAGCGCGTAATCCTTGGTGGCGTTCTGGACGGAGACGATGGTCTTCATGGGGCTTGCTGCCGGGGATGCCGGCCTCCTCGGGCCAAGCGTTACCACGCGCGCGGCCCTAGGTCGAACGCCAGTTCCGCGCGGGGGCGGGTCATGGACTATCATCGCCGCCGATGTCGTCGCCTCACCGCCGGGATCTGCTGGTTTTCGCGGCCGTTGCGCCGCTGTTTCGCTCCGCCACCGCCTCCGCCGCGCCCGCAGGGCCGGTTCTGGAGGTCGACGCGACCGCGGTCTTTCAACACCTCCTGCGCGCCCGCCTGCGCCTACCCGTTCGCCCCGGGCCCCTGGTGCTGGTCTATCCCAAGTGGCTTCCAGGGGAGCACAGCCCGTCGGGCCGTATCGAAGACATCGTGGGTCTCACCATCACGGCCGCAGGCAAACCGTTGCCCTGGCAACGCGACGCCGAGGACATGTACGCCATCGCTTGCGAGATCCCATCGGGTGTCACTTCGATCGACGTCTCCTACGAATACGCGGCTGGGACTGGTGGACGTGGCGCTCCCTTGCCCGCCGTTGCTTCGCAGCAGCTCTTCATCCTCAAGTGGAACCATGTGCTGCTCTACCCCAAGGGCGCGGATCCCAAGAGCTTCACGCTGTCGCCCTCGCTGCGTCTGCCCGCCGGGTGGACGGCGGCATCGGCGCTCGCGGTGGTTGAAAAGCGTGGCGAGGTGGTTCGCTTCGAGTCGGTCTCGCTCGAAACGCTTGTCGATTCACCCGTGGCCGCTGGTGCCCACGGCCGAATCATCGATCTGTCGCCGCCCGGCGGTCCGCCGCACGACCTCGCCATCTTCGCCGATACCCGGGAAGCGCTCGGGATCAAGGACGCCGCGGTGACGGCCTATCGCGCGCTCGTCACCGAGGCGCGCGCTCTTTTTGGCGGATGGCCTTACCGCAAGTATCGCTTCTTGCTCTCGCTGTCCGATCACGTCCCACACGGCGGGCTCGAGCATCACGAATCGAGCGACAACCGGATCGGAGAGAAGAGCCTCGTCGACGACGCGCATTTTTCTGCGCGCGCGGGGCTTTTGCCCCATGAACACGTGCACGCCTGGAACGGGAAGCTCCGCCGGCCGGAGGGGCTGGCGACGCGCGACTTCCAGGAACCGATGAAGACCGAGCACCTCTGGATCTACGAGGGCTTGACCAGCTACCTCGGCGAGGTGCTGGCAGCGCGCGCGGGCTTGCGCACGGCCCAAGAGGCGCTGGATTTCGTGGCCTATACCGCCGCGACGATGGACGCGCGCACCGGGCGGCGCTGGCGATCCGTGGCCGATACGGCGGTGTCGGCGCCCATGCTCACCAAATCCGTGCGCACCTGGCGCGGCCTGCGGCGCGGGCTCGACTATTACCCCGAAGCGCAGCTCGTCTGGCTCGAGGCCGACGTCACCATCCGCCAGCGGACCCAAGGGGCGCGCAGCTTCGACGACTTTTGCGCCGCCTTCTTCGGCAAACACGCCAGCGGTGCGCCGAAGGTCGTGCCCTACGCAATCGAGGAGGTGCTGGCCGGCTTGAACGCGGTCTGCCCGCTCGACTGGAAGACCTTCTTTCGCGATCGGATCGAGGCGATCACGCCGCGGCTACCGATCGGCGGCATCATCGAGGGCGGCTGGAAGCTGGTCTGGAAAGACGCGCCGACCGCGTACCAGCGAAGGGTCGAGCAGGCCGGCAAGGAGATCGATCACGCCTTCTCTCTCGGTCTCATGCTGCGCGACGACGGCGGAATCATCGACGTCTTGACCGCAGGTCCCGCGTGGAAAGCCGGCGTCGGTCCCGCTGGGACTCTGGTCGCGGTCAATGGTCGCCGGTTCAATCGCGAGCGCCTGGCTCAGGCCATCGCAGCCACGCGAGGGCAGGGTGCAGGGGCAGTCGATCTGCTGGTGGAATCGCAGGAGAGCTACCGCACCCACCGGTTGGCGTGGAAAGAGGGTCTCCGCTATCCGGCATTGGAACGGGTGGCCAGCAAACCCGATCTGCTCACCGCCATCCTCACCCGCAAGGGGGGGTGACGCGGGGTCAGCTGGCGGCCGCGCTCTCGTGGACCGAGATCACGAGCGGCTCGCCGGCGCAGAGAAATGCCATGCGATTGACGAGGCCGTTGTCTTGACTGGCGAGCTCGTCGACGGGGCGTGGCAGGCCGATCTCACTCGGAGGCGGCATCAAGATCTTCAAGTT
>JANNNO010000513.1:0-5588 GCA_031398585.1 Myxococcales bacterium
TCGCCAGCAGGCCGTTCTTGTCGCGGGCCAGATCCCGCAGCGACGCCGCACGGTGCCCGCCGATCCAGGTCTCGACGACGCTGCCCCGGGAAGAAAACGCGATCGGCGTCCACTGGTTAGGCTTCCACGCGCTGGCCGCCTTGCTCTGCCGCTCGTCGAGGCGTCGGCGCTGGGGATCGATGCCAGCTTGGGATGCGACGCCCGCATCGGCGGCGATGCCGGCATCGACCGCGGCGCCGCCATCGGCAGGCCGCGCGGCTTTCGGTGCGGACGGGATTACGATCGGGTTGGGTTCCAGCCATCCGCGCCCGCCAACCTCGAAGAGACCGCCGGCGCCGAAACGCGGCCGCGCCCCCGCATCGAGATCGATCTGCAGCCCGCGCGCCCGCGCTGGCGTCGCTGCCGGCACCGCCGCGACGTAGATCCCGGCGTTGCCTCCGGTCAACTTCACCTCGGCGCGCGCTGTGAAATCGCCGAGCGGCGTTTCGGCAAAAAGCAGCGCAGGCCCGCGTTCGGTTGTCGGCACGGAGCCGGTGACGACGCCGCCTTCCACGGTCCAGGTGCCGCCGACGGGACGAAACCCCGCCAGCGCCTTGTTGCCGACCAGCGGTCGCCAGGCCCGCCGACCGTAGTCCTTCACGCGCAGGTTGCGCCACGACACGAACAGCGGCTCTTCTCGCTTTCCGACCCCGTGCACCTGCAGCCCGATGAAGCCTTCGAGGTCGACCGGATCCACCGCGTCGACGGCAGGCACGTCGTTGACGAAGGTCTTGATGGAATCCCCCATCGCCTCGATGCGAAGGCGGTTCCACTCGTCGGCCTTGTACGCGTGCCGTGCGGCTGCATTGTCGCCCAGGTCGGCGAGCCAGCCGCGGCGGCCCTCGTCGTAAAGACCACCGGTCCAGAGGCGCCCGCGGGCGACGTCAGGATCGATCTCGATCTGATAGCCGTGCACGCGGCCGTCCTGGTAGTCGGGGCGGCTCTGCCCGCGGATCTGAATGCCGCTGTTCAGCTTGGCGTCGACCTTGAACTCGAGCTCGAGCACGAAGTCCCCGAAGATCCGCTCGGTCGAGAGGAACGAGTTCTTCGTGTTGGGCACCGACTGCCCGACGATGGCCCCGTCCTTGACCTCGTACTTGGCGACCCCGCCCTTTTGCACCCAGCCCTTGAGTGACTTGCCGTCAAAGAGGCTCTCCCAGACCGGCTCGCGCCCGACGGGCACCAGGTCTTGCAGCGGTCGCGGTGGCGTCGTGATGGGGGTGGCGGGCGTGCGGGCATCCACGGCGTCAGCGGCACCGCCATCACGGGGTGCCACGCCAGCATCGACGGCAAGCGCGATGCTCGCGCCCAAGAAAGAAAACGCCGTCCCGAAATAGACGGCCACAGCGCCCTTGGCCAACTTGCCCACGACTTTTCCCGATCCCGACATTGCCGGGCAGACTAACAGAGGCGGTCGGCGCCGAGGCAAATCGCGCGTTTGCGGCAGCCTTGCTTGCGGCAGCCCCCGACAGCATACTCGGGCGCGCGTGGGCACGCTGTTGCGCTGGATTCGCCGCCTGTTTCTGACGGTCCTCGGCGTCGTCCTGTTGCTTGTCGTGCTGACGGCCGTCTTTGGCAAGATCTTCTCGGGGCCGCGCTGGGCGGGCCCGCTGCACGACAACTTCGATGGCAGCCGCTTTCGCAACATGCGGCCCGGTGCCGACGGCGGCTTTCAGCGTTTCGTGAAGTGGCAGCTCGACCGGCAGGTGGGCGCCTGGTCACGCCGCGAGACCGCCGCCCCGTCCGGAACCCCCACGCCAGCGCCACCGCCGCGGCGGGTGGGCCCGGGCGAGCTGCGCATCACCTTCGTCAACCACGCGACCATGCTCATTCAGCAGGACGAGCTCAACCTGCTGACGGATCCGATCTGGTCCAAACGCGCGAGCCCCGTCTCGTTCGTGGGTCCGAGCCGGTATCACCCGCCGGGGATCGCCTTCGATGATCTGCCGCCGATCGACGCCGTCATCATCAGCCACAATCACTACGATCACATGGATCTGCCGACCCTGCGCCGCCTGCAGGAGAAGCATCAGCCGCGCTTCTTCGTCGGTCTCGGCAACAAGGAGCTCTTCGTCGACGCGGGCATCGGCCCGGTCGCCGAGCTCGACTGGTGGAGCACGGTGCCGCTCAACACCGCCGTCGACCTGATCGGCGTGCCGGCGCAGCACTTCTCCAACCGCGGTCTCTTCGATCGGGATGCCACACTCTGGCTCGGTTACGTGGTGAAGGGACCGGCCGGATCCACCTATTTCGCCGGCGACACCGGCGCCGGTCCGCACTTCGCCGAGATCAAGAAGCGCCTTGGACGCCCGCGTGCCGCCATCTTGCCCATCGGCGCTTATCGCCCCGAATGGTTCATGGAGCGTGTGCACGTCTCGCCGTTGCAAGCGATCGAAGCTCACGAGGCGCTTGGCGCGGGCACCAGCATCGCGATGCACTTCGGGACGTTTTCGCTCGGCGACGACGGCATGGAGGAACCCGTGAAAGCCCTGCAGGCGGCGCTGGCGGGCAAACCAGTGGCCGCCCACGTCTGGCACTTGGTACCGGGCGAAGGCCGCGACGTTCCCAAGCTCCCGTAGCCGGCACGGTCAGCGGTCGCGCGGTTTCAGCTCGAGCAGATCGCCAGCTTCGACGGGAGCCGGTCGCGATGCCAGATGGGCGCGGGCCGCAGCGACCACGTCCTTCAGCATGGCCTGCGTGTCCATCGTGCGGGCCGCGCTTGCGAGCACGGTAGCCAGCGCCTGCGCCATCGCGCGCGCGGTGGGAAAGCGACGCCCCGGCTCGGCAGCAAGCGCCTGGTGCAGCACCTCGGCGAGGCGAGGGGGCAGATCCGCGCGCAGGCTGGCAATGGGGCGAATGTCGCACGCTTGAATCTGCCGAAAGACGTCGACCGCGTCGTCGCCCTCGAACATCGGCCGCCCCGCGAGCGCCTCCCAGAGGCAGACGCCGGTGGCGAACAGATCGGTCGCGGCTGACGCCGGGGCGCCGCGAGAGATCTCGGGTGCGAGGTAGCCGAGCTTGCCCTTCACGATGCCGGGCGAGGTCAGGCTGTGCATGCGATCGCGCGCCCGCGCCAGGCCGAAGTCGGCCAGCTTCACGATGCCGTCTTTGCCGACGAGGATGTTGGACGGCGAAACGTCGCGATGGATGATCGGGGCCGCCACCCCCTTGCTGACCCGTTCGTGTGCGGCGCCGAGGCCGCGCAGCGCCCCGATGCCGATGGCGGCAACGAGTGGCCAGGCCATGGGCCGCGTGCCCTTGTTGGTCGCCGAGATGAGAGCGCGTAGATCGAGCCCCTCGATCCACTCCATGACGAGGCAGTAGCGCCCGTCATCCTCGAGAAGAAAGTCGAAGACCTGGACGATGTTCGGGTGCTGCAGCTCGGCGCCGACCCGCGCCTCCTCGACGAACATCGCGACGTAGTTCTCGCCGGCGCGCAGCTCGGACTTCAATTCCTTAACGGCGACCGGGCGGGCAAAGCCGGCAGCTCCGCGCATCTCCGCCCGCCAGACGACCGCCATCCCGCCATGCCCCACCCTTTCCATCAGGTGGTACTTGCCGGCGATGATCCGGCCTTTTCCCTGCTCGTTCGCCACCTCGAAACCAGTATACGGGACGGTGGCAGCCGCCGGGATCGCATTCACGGCGCCGTTGGCCCCAGGTGGCGCAGGCACGGGGTTTCATCGTATGAAGCGGACATGAAGCATTCCCGTTTCGCCGTCATCGCGGGCGCCGTCGCCGGCACCGCGCTCATCTCCGCCGCGGCTTGCGCGGCCATCTGGGACAAGAAGAACCTGCCCCCTCCGGCGCCGCCCCCTGCCGCGCCGGCCAAACTGTCGGGCAAGGTGAAGCTCGAGACCCTGACCACCGACACCACGCACGCGGTCGGTCTGGTCGCGGTGCCGGGTGAACCGGTCGGCCGCCTGTTCATCGTCGAGAACCAGGGCCCCATCCGCATCCTGCGTGGCAAGACCATCGAGAAGCAGCCGTTCTACGACATGACCGGCAAGGTCTCGCTCTGGACCAAGCCGAACAGCGAGCAGGGCCTACTCGGCCTGGCCTTTCATCCCAAGTTCAAGGACAACGGCAAGTTCTACATCCATTACACGGATCTCAAAGGCGACACGCGCGTCGAGGAGATCCGCGTCGACAAGAAGGATCCCAACCGCGGCGATCCCAGCACCAAGAAGGAAATTTTCTACTACAAGCAGCCGTACTCGAATCACAACGGCGGCAACCTCGAGTTCGGGCCTGACGGCAAGCTCTACGTCCTGCTGGGCGACGGCGGCAAGGCCGACGATCCCCACGGCTACGGTCAGGATCCCAAGACGATGCTGTCGAAGATCCTCCGCTTCGACGTCGACGCTGACAAGCCGACGCCCGAGGTGCTCGGTAAGGGCATGCGCAACCCGTGGCGCTACAACTTCGATCGCAAGACCGGGGATCTCTGGATTGCTGACGTCGGCCAGAACGTCTTCGAGTGGGTGCACATGATCCCGGCGGCCAAGATCAAAGGGCCGCACAACCTCGGCTGGAACATCACCGAGGGCAAGGGCTGCTTCAAGAAGGAGACCTGTGAGAAGGCCGGCCTGCAGGCGCCGCTCATCGAGTACTCACACACCGAGGGCTGCTCGATCACGGGCGGCTACGTCTACCGTGGCAAGGCGCTGCCGGAGCTCGACGGGATCTACTTTTACAGCGACTTCTGCACGGCGATCTTGCGCGGCTTCAAGGAGAAGGGCGGCAAGGCCATCGAACATTACGACTGGAAGGCGGCGCTCGATCCCGAATCGACGCTGGCCAAGGTGACTGCGTTCGGACAGGACCAGGACGGCGAGATCTACGTGGTTACCCACGAGGGCCCGATCCTGAAGTTCGTACGCAAGTAGAGCGCCGCACGCGGCGAGGCGAGACGACGGCGAGACGGGCTTCGTTCGATCCAGCTGCGGGATTTGCCGGGCTGCGGGATTCGCCGGCAGGAGACTCTCCTGCCGGCGCGCCTCACGGCTCGAGCCAGCGGCGACGGATGAAGTAGAAGATCGCTCCCGTGCTGAGCGCGAGCGACAGCGCCAGCACGACGAGAAAGCCGTACGGTTTGTCCTGCATCGGCACCGGGACGTTCATTCCGAAGAAGCTCGCCACGAGCACCGGGATGGTCAGGATGATGGTGATCGACGTGAGCAGCCTCATGACGATGTTGAGGTTGTTCGAGATCACCGATGCGAACGCGTCCATCATGCCGCTCAAGATGTCGCTGTAGATGTTGGCCATCTCGATGGCCTGTTTGCACTCGGTGAAGATGTCTTCCAGCATGTTGTCGCTGTCTTCGTCGAGCGGCAACGCGCGGATGCGTTTCAACCGTTCCAGCATGAACATGTTGCTCTTGAGCGACGTGGTGAAGAAGACCAAGCTCTTTTCGATGTTGAAGAGCTTGATTAGCTGGCGGTTGCGCGACTCCTGCTCGAGCTTCTTCTGAATGATGCTGGCGGCGTTGTTGAGCTGCTTGAGGTGCTGCAGATAGAGCAGCGTCGACCGCAGGATCAACTGCA
>JANNNO010000525.1:0-12386 GCA_031398585.1 Myxococcales bacterium
CGCCCGTACCACTGCTGCTTGCAGGCTGCGGCGAAGACGTCCCTTCACCGGCCTGAGGAACGCAGCCGACTGACATCACATTGAGCAGCAGTGCTGCCGTCGCGGTTCGTGCAAACGGTCGAGCCATCGAAACCTCCACAAGCTCGGGGGGCGCGAAACCAGAGGACCGTAACACCCTCGAATCCAGCGATTCAATGAATGTGAACGACCGGGCGGGCCAAGGATCGAATTCCTCTCACAATTGAGGTCGGCGTAACCGCGCCGGTTACGCCGCGCTCTGCGGAGATGCGTTTTGCAATGCGGTCGTTCAGACGTCCGGCGCTACGGCAGCGTCCTGCACGTCGGCGTCAGCAGCATCGGAAGAGTGCAAAGCGTCGGTCACGTGCTCGCCTGGCGAGTGGGCCTCGGCCGCATCGGGCGCGTCTGCGGCGTGAGCCTCGGTAGCGTGTGCATCACCGTGAGCGGGCGAATCCGCCGCAGGATGGCCGTCGCTGGCGTGGGCGTCGCCGCCGTCGCTGCTATGGACACCACCGTCGTGCCCCAGACGCGGGCCGGGTCCCGAATCGGACGTGCTGTGGTGACCGCTATCCACCGGCCATTCCAGACGCGCGTCCTTGGGGGAGCGCTGGGGCGCCGTGGGATCGTCGTTGCAAGCGGGCTGCGCGAACACGAGGAGCAAGCTGCCGGCCAGTAGACGATTTCGGAAGACCGGAGATCTCCTGCGGAAGGGCGGTGTGACCCGGGATAACATTGCCATCAGCTTCGCAATCTACGACGGCTCGTCTCGGGAGTGTAGTGAGCGCGGCGGTTACACCTTCCGTGGCCCCGTCGGATCTGCCTCACAACCAGAGGCGCAAACCGGCGACGATGAGGAGCTCCGACGGGTCAAGGCCGGCAGTGCGCGCCCAGGAAGCGGTCTCTCCGAATCGTCGCTCCCAAACGATGCCCACATACGGAGCCAACTCGCGCAGGACTTCGTATCGAAGTCTCACCGCCAGCTCGAGATCGTTGAGACCCGACCCGACTCCCCGTTCGGGCACTTGCTGCACGGCCACGAGCGACTCGATCCGAGGCTGCAGGACCAATCTCTGGGTGAGCAGGAGGTCGTAGGCGGCGGTGAGATTGACCGAGACATCACCCGAAGCGCTGACGAGGAGTGTCGGTTCGACCTCGAACCAGCCGGGGGCGAGGCCCTGCAGCCCGAGGGCAAGCGAGGGACGAACGCTGCTACCGAGTTCGCCGTATCCAAAGTCGAGCGCGACGCCGGCCTGTGCGTCCCAATAGGCAGAGATCAATCGTCCGTAGCCGAGCTGAAGGACGGTGTTGCCCGTTGGTTCGTTGGTTCGCTGGGCACCGTCCGCCTTGGCCCATACGCGGTTTTCAGCGCCGCCCCACCAGGCCACGAGATCGTAGCGGACGGCTCCTTCCGAGCCCAGAGCGGCGTACTCGAGCACCTCCGAGAGCGCGAACGCCGTCGTTCCCCACTCCATCATGTCGTGTTCGCCGTCCTGGTGGGCGCCTTGGGCGAATGCCAACTTGGACGAGCCAGCGAAGGTTGCAACAGCCAAGGCGACAAACGAGGCAACGAGGTGAGCGCATGATCGATGGATCCGCGTGCATGCGGGAGAGCGACTACATCGCATGGTCATGCTCCGATACCTTCTCCCTGTCCGCTGGCGGTTTGACCTCGACGACGCGGAACATGCCCACCTCCATGTGATAGAGGATGTGGCAGTGAAACGCCCACTTGCCTGGGGCGTCGGCGGTGATGAGGAGTGAGAGGTGTTCGGCGGGCTTGACGTTGACCGTATGCACGCGCGGGATGAGCTCGCCGTGGCCATTTTCGAGCTCCATCCACATTCCGTGCAGGTGCATCGGGTGGTTCATCATCGTGTCGTTCACCATGGTCAGACGCAGGCGTTCGTTGTGCTGGAAAACGATCGGCTTGCTCTCGGAGAAGGGCACGCCGTCGAAAGACCACATGAACCGCTCCATGTTGCCGGTGAGGTGCACCTCGATCTCGCGGGTCGGCGGGCGAAAGTCGCGACGGCGTTCGCGCGCCTTCAAATCCGTGTAGCGGAGGACTCGCCATCCGTCCTGGCCGAGACCCAGGCCCGGCTCCTCGAGTCGATTCCTGACGACTTGTGGGACGGCGGCGTTCCCCGGCCCATGCTCGTCGCTCTCGTGAGTCATTCGTCCGGCCAGGGTGCCCGGGGGGCGAAGTCCCGCCGTTCGAATCCGCCCTGCTACCGCGACTCGCCCGCTTTCGCTCGAGTCCATCGCAGCGGCCGGGGCGGCGGTCTCCGGTCGGTCGTGCGTGCTCGCATGACCGGCGTGAGCAGCGTGCTCGTCCTTGGCTCCTGTCGCGGGGAGGTCATCCTTCGCCTTGCCGTGCCCGCCCTCGTGCCCCTCCGGCCTCGAGGCTGCGGCTGCCGACGCTGCGCCATGTGCCCCATGGCCTTCGCCGTGATCCATGCCCATGTCGGCCATCGAAAGGATCGGCCGCTTTCGTCGCGCGGGGATCGGCCCACTCTGACCCGTGCGGGGTGCAAGCGTACCTCGCGCAAACCCGCTTCGGTCCATGGTCTCTGCGAAGACGGTGTAGGGACGATCGTCACGTGGCGTGACGAGGACGCTGTAAGTCTCCGCGATGGCGATCCGGAACTCGTCGGTTTCGACCGGCTGAATAGGCTGGCCATTCGTCTCCACGACCTCCATCGGGAGACCGGGGATGCGCACGTCGAAGAAGGTGCCTGCAGCGGCATTGATGAAGTGAAGCAAAACCCGCTCGCCCGCTTTGAAGAGGCCCGTCCAGTTCGCTGCAGGGTCGAGGCCATTCATCAAATACGTATAGGTGGCGCTGGTGATGTCGGCGATGTCGGTGGGGTTCATCCTCATCGACGACCACATCCATCGATCACGGGCCGTGGCGAGCAGACCCTGGTCGCGAACGTCGCGCCACAAGTCGACGACAGTGCGCTTTTGAAAGTTGTAGTAGTCGGGCTGTTTCTTGAGCTTCGCGAGTACGCGAGCCGGGTTTTCGAAGGTCCAGTCCGACAGCACCACGAAGTGCTCGCGATCGTAGTCGAAGGGGTACTTCCCGTCGGGGGGCCGGATCACCAGAGGGCCATAGAGCCCGAGCTGCTCCTGAAGTCCGGAGTGGCTGTGGTACCAATAGGTCCCATACTGCCGCAGCGGAAACCGGTACTCGAAGACTTGCCGAGGGCGTATACCCGCAAAGCTCAGACCGGGGACTCCGTCCATCTCCGGCGGCACCAGCAGGCCGTGCCAATGAACGGACGTGTCCTCGTCGAGCTGGTTGCGCACGCGCAGGATCGCCTCTTGCCCTTCGCGAAGCTCGAGCAGGGGGCCGGGCACCGTTCCGTTGATGGTCGTAGCCGTTCCCCTCTTGCCCGCGATCTCGATCTGCGTTTCGGCAATGGTGAGATCGAAGACGGTTGCCTCGCCGACCTTGTGCCCGCGCAGCGGTTGGGGCTGGCGTGCCGAGAAGGCGCGCGCATAAGACGGCAGCAGCGCCGTCAGGCCGACACCGAGCCCGGCGGCCCCTCCTCTGCGCATTGCCTCTCGACGCGAAAAGCCGGCCGCGGCGCCTCCGTGAGGTTTTGTCGGACGTGCTGACATCGTGGTTCCTTTGTGCCGGGGGCGGTCGTGTCGGGGCAAGGTATGACGCCCATCGCCAGTTGCAACCGGCCGGTGCTGTGACCACTGCGGTCACAGGGAGGGACGCGTGGTTCTCATGGGGGCGCCGCGTCTGTTGAAAGCACCGTCATCGGACCTCGCTCCGTTCGACTAAGCTCTGAGTCGCAAGAGAGGACACGCCATGGTGAAAAGGTACGCGCCCGCCTGTTTGGTCCTTGCCTTCGGTTGCCACCCGGGCGGCCCACCATCCGATGAGGACGGCAAGCGTGCCACCGCCGGTACCGCGCCGCCGGCCGTGGCGGCGGCCCAACCAGCGTTGACGGAACCCGCTCAACCAGTGCACCCGGACGCGAAGTCCTGGGCCTTTCCCGACGGAGAAGGGATCACCGGCACGGGACCCTGCGTGGGGGTCACGCTCTCGAGTGTGCTCGATAGCATTCGACGCGACTACGCCGACGTTGCGCACATCCGGGACTTTCGCTCGCTGGGGCCCCGGAGCGCGCCCATGAGTGCCGGCCCCGGGATGCCAGTCGCTGAACCGCCACCCGTTGCCACGGAGAAGGCAGCTCACGTCTTGGGCCTGATCGATGAACGATCGTTTGGGGCCGTGTTCTTCAGCGGTGAGCGCTGCCGCGGCGACCGTTGCGAGGACCGCCAGTACTGGTATTTCGAGACCGGCGACGAGTGTCGCCCGCGGTGGGTGGGCCATCACCGTGCGACCGACAAGGCGGGGGGCCGTCACGGCACCTGTATCGAGGTTGCAGGAGCGCCTCTCTGGAGGATTCCCGGCCATCCATCCGCCCGGGAACGCTGCGATGCCGATTGGTCGCCTCAGGACATCAGCGGCACGCGAAAGGCGTTCTCGCTTGATCCCGGCGGCACCTGCTCCGTGTTGAACGAGACCGTCATCCCCGTCGAGCTGACCATCGCGCAAGGCTCCGATCGCGCCCGTGCGACCGTCACGTTCAGCGGAACCGGAATTCCATTCGTCGACGGCCGCGCCTTTCCTGGAAAGGTGGAACGGCAGGCTTTCACCGCGACCATCAACGAGACGACCAACGGCGCATGTAGCGCTGGGCGCGAGATCAAGATCAACCTCGATTTCGAAGACGGCCCCAGCATCAACGCGATTCCGGGAGGTTTTGGTCTGGTCGATATCAAGGAAGCGATTGTTGGATCCTGCCCACAGGGCGGAGGCGGCTGCTCGGGCTCACTTCACTTGATTCGAGGCGGCTGACCGGCCGCTGCGCGAATCGGGGTGGGCTCCGCTGGCAAACGCCACCCCCCACACAGGTCTAGAGAATCCGGATCAGCGCTCGCTGGCCTGTTCCGGGGCAGCCGCGCGCAGGGCTGCGCAGAGGGTGTCGACTTCGGAGCGAGAGAGGGTGTCCACTTGTAGTTGTCGCGGTTGACTTCGCTGCAGGCGGACGATGAGCTTGTCGCGATCTCGACTTGTCGGCCCGCTGGGGAGGGCGGCGCGATGAGTCTGGTAGGCCGCGGCGATCTGGCGCTGTAGCTCGCGCCGTTCGGTTGTCGAAAACAACGAACGGCGGTGTGACGCTGGCGACTGCGCTCGAACGCTGGCGACGACCAGCTCCTGGAGTCCCGCTGCGCCCATTCCCCGCGGCGCCAGCAGACGGCCGAGCAACAGCCACGAGGTGAGGTAGTGCGCTCTGGCATGAGGCCCGTTGAATTCCTCGGGCCCAGCCGCGAGCAGGCGCTCGAGTGCGACGGGGCGGGCGGCTTGCAACCAGGCGCCGCTTGGTGCGGTGGCGTCGAAGACGACGCGATCGCCGCGCACCTCGAGGGCTCCGACGTACTTGGCAAAACCCTCGTGCAACCACAGCGGCACGCGATCGCTCAGGGTCTGCAGGAAGTGATGGGCCAGCTCATGGGCCGCCGTCGTGCTCACGGTTTCGGTGGGCGAGCCGCCCGCGTGCAGGACGATGAGGCCGTCGGAGAAGCCGGCTGGCTCCTCGAGGCCCGCGGTGTAAAAGCCCACCAGCCCCGGGCGGGCGACCGAGCGGAAGTCCGGCTCATTCGCGAAGAGGAGCACGTCGACGGGTCGCACGGGCAGGTCGGTAAAGAAGGTCGTTCGTAGGGCTTCGTGAACGTCTTCCAGGCGGTCGACCACCGCTTGCACGGTGGCCGCAGGGGCGTCGCTGCGGATCACGAAATGCGCGCTCTTGATCACCCGCCAGGCGGGCGCGACGACGGGGGCCTTGGCCTGGTCAGCGGGGCTCGTGGGAGCGGACCCGGCTGGGCTGGCCAGAACGCCCGCCAGCAGCGCGAGCGCGAGAAGGTTCATGTGCAGGAATGTAGTACATGAGATTACAGTTTGATCGGATAAGTATCATGACGCGATCAGCTTCCGCCCAGCGTCTCGGCGTGGGCGGGGAGTCAGAAGCCGCGGCCCAGGGCCAGCTGGCGGATCGCTTCGCGCGGCAATGCCCGTTCGTAGATACGCAGGTCGTCGAGATCCCCTCGCAGCGCCTGGTTGACCGTCCCGTTGGAGTCGGCCGCATTGCCGATGTACACCTGTCCGCCCGGTCCTTGGGGTGGGATCGGCCGCGGCGAGCTGCCGACGTCCTGGCCATCCAGAAAGAGGGTGTGACCGGTGGTCTCGGCTACGAGCGCGACGTGAACCCACGAGCCCGTGCCGATCGTTGGTGTGGACAAGATCGCGTAGGAGGTGCCCGCCAGGCTGAATTCGGTCATCAGGTTCTGGTTCTGGAAGCCGAGGATGAATCCGTAGCCACGGTTGTCGGCGCTGCGGCGGCTCACCACCGCGTGCAGACCGGCGCCGCCTCCGGTTCGACGAACGAAGGCCGCGATGGTGAAGGTCTGCATGGTGGCGAGCTTGGCAGGCGGTCCGGTGACGACGGCACCCTGAAGGGGGGCAACCGTGCCATTCGGCGCGAGTGACAGCGCCCGGCCTGCCTTCCCCACGATCCAGGCCTTCGACGGCTCGACGTTCATGAGAAAGCCATGGCCGCTGCCCACGGAGTCGGTGGCCTTCATCGACAGGTCCGGCTCGTCGAACTTCCAGTGAGACACCAACCCGGCGGTGAGATCGAGCGTCGCGCCGAGGTCGACGCCGCTGGTGTCCTGAGTACCGATGGCCCCGCCGCTGCCGAAGACGCCGCCGCTGCCGCCGCCGCCGCTGCTGACGCCGCCGCTGCTGACGCCGCCGCTGCTGCTGACGCTGCCGCTGCCGCTGCCGCCGCCGAAGACGCCGCCGCCCGCGGTGCCGCCACCGCCGCCATCCTGAATGCCGATCGCTGACCCATCCGCCCGCTGGTACGCCGGGTTGCTCACCTGGCAAGCCAGGAGCAGCGACAGCGCCGAGGCAGATCCGAGAGCGGAAGCGAAGCGAGTGGCATTCACGATGACGCCCTCCTCATCGGAGGCTCGCTCGCTCCCATTGACCGCCCGCCGTTCAGTCCTCGATCGCTCGCGTCACGAGAGATCCCAGGAGCTGCCGGTGATGTTGCCGCAGGCTCCCAGGGGTATGGGCCATGAAGACCACCACCAGCTGCTCTTGTGGATCGACCCAGAACTGAGTCCCCCAGGCGCCGCCCCAGCCGAATTCGCCGACCGACCCGGTGGAGGGCGCAATCCCGGGCGCGGTTCGTACCGAGACGGCCAGACCGTGTCCCTGTCCCCGACGCGTCGGATCTCGCTCCACCGCCGGCGCGGGGATGTCGCCCCCCAGATGATCGCTCGTCATCAGCTCGACTGCCTTGCGACTGAGGATGCGCACGGTCCCCAGGCGACCGCGGTCGAGCAGCATCTGGGCAAACCGAAGATAGTCAGCGGCGGTCGAGACCGCGCAGGCGCCGCCGCAGTCGAAGCGATGGGGCTGCGTCGAATCGATGACGGTCAACGGTCGACCGCTGGTGGGGTCCGCGGCGAGAAACCGCGCGTAGCGATGGTGGGCCGAAGCTGGCACCACGAAGCTCGTGTCGCGCATGCCGAGCTTGGTGAAAAGCCGTTCGCCCAGGAACTTGCCGAGCGGCTGCCCCGGCCACCGCCTCGACCAGCAGGCCCGCCACGTCGGTGGCAACGCCATACTCCCAGACGCTGGCGGGCTGGTGCAGCAGCGGCCACCTCGCCACCGCCTCGAGAAAGGACGTGCCGTCGAGCTCGCGTGCGAACTGCGAGGGGGTACCCGGCCAGAGCTTGTGCGTGGCGCTGCTGCCCTCCCATGCGTAGGTCATGCCGGCGGTGTGCCGCAGCAGATCGTGGATGCTGATCGGCACCCGCAGAGGAACCGTCGCGGCAGGATTCGCCGCGTCCACCACGACCCGCGCGCGAGCGAGCATGGGCAGGTATCTCGCCGCCGGCTCGGCCAGATGCAGTCGCCCTTCTTCCATGAGCAGCAGCGTGGCCACCGCCGTCAGCGGCTTGGTCATCGAAGCGATCGAGAAGATGGCGTCCTTACGCATCGGCGTGCGAGCCGCAGGATCGAGAAACCCGAGCGCCTCGTAAAAGACCAGGCGGCCTCGCCGAGCGATCGCCACCACGGCGCCTGGCAGGCGTCCCGCTTCGACTTCCCGCTCGAGTCGCGCTCGCAGCCGCGCGAGGTGCGCGGTCGACATGCCGACGGTCTCGGGCCGCGCGCGCGCAAGCGGAGCTGCGGGCTCTTGCTCTGGGGTGCGCGGACGCGGTGGAGTCGCTCCGGTCGGGTCAGCAAGGGCGAGGGCCGGCGTTGCCAGTGCCGCCGCTGCCAGTACCAGGCGCAGGCGTGCAGCCCACCTCAAGGGCGTGCGGCCGCCGGCGTGAGCGCCTCTTCGATCGCCGCCTTGGCTTCGGGGATGGCCCAGGCGGGATTGCGCCAGCCGAAGATGTCGAAGTGCGGACCGGTGACCCAGAGGACCGCGCTGCCGGCGGTGCGGCCGTTCTCGCTGGCGAGGTACTTCACGAGGCCCTCGTGCCCGCGTGCGATCTCCTTGGTCAGAGCGCGCTCTTCCTCAGCGCTGCGCGTGCCACCCCAGAGGTTGGGGTGCTTGAGGCCGGCGGCGCCGATTCCGAATTCGCCCAGATGAAAAGCCGGGATCTCTTTCGCCCGCAGTCCCAGCTTGCCTACAAGGATGTCGTCGCGAAAGCGTCGGTCGTGTACCCGCAGGGCTTCGGCGACCTCGTCCGCGCTGGGGAGCCGATTGGCTCGTTCGGCGGCCGGAACCACGACGGTCAGGTCCATGTATTGCGACAGCGCCAGCGCGTCGAGCCCGGCGATGTAGCGGCCGAGCGCGCGCCGCCCGCGCGCGTCCATGCGATCGATCTGATCTTCGGGGATCTGGATGTGGTGGCTGAAGTTGTGCGACAGCAGCACCTTGCCCTCGAGACCGAGCCGGCGTCGTTCCTTCTTGGCGGCGGTGAGCAGCTCGCCCCAGCGCTGGGGAAACTCGACCACCGAGTTCATGAGCTCGGCGCCAAGATCGAGTCGAACCCGCGGCGTCGTCGTGGCAGGCACGCGATCCAGCACCTCTGTGATCAGGCGCAGGCTCGCAAAGACGATGCCCTCACGGTAGTCCGCCGTCATTGGGTCGAGGTCGAAGAAGCCACGCCAGCCGCACTCGGCCCGCCAGCTGTGATTGTCAGAGAGCGCGCGCTTGTAGCCGGGGCGGTGGTTGGGCGGCTCGAGGTGCGGTTTCATCACGACGGATCGGCCATCGCGCAGAGCCAGCTCGACGGCCCCACCGAGCTCTGCCGACGTGGGGCCAGCGTCGAGCGCGATGCGGTTGCGGCCGACGTAGGCGTAAGCCGGCACGAACGTGACGATGGGAAACCCGACCGCGGCGAAGCTCTTGAGCCTCTGGGCAGCGTCAGCGTAACCGCCCCTCCAGCCCGAGTAGCTCACCCCGATCGGCAAGGGCTTGGGCTGCGCGCTGGCGGGAGGACAGGGCAAGAGCCCGGCGCCGACCGCCATGACGAGGCCGACGCCCGCCAGCCGCCCGAATCGCCCAGAGGAGCTTCCGACAGTCGATCGCCCGATCAGCATGCGTCCATTGTGCCTCGAGCCGCGCGGCGGGGGTATGCTCGATCGCCATGGTCGAGGTGGGCGTCGCGGCCGCGCTGTTGTTGATCGTGATCGGCGTGGGCGTGCTCGGGCCGCAAGGGCTGCTGGTGGCCGGCGTGGCCACGACCGCGGGGGGGCTCTTCGCCAGCTTGGTGGTCGGTCTGGTCTATCACCTGCGCCTGCGTGAGCAGCTTCGTCGCCTGGCCCTGCTGGAGCCGGGGTGGTGGTGGGCTCCCTCTCGGCTGCATGGGCAGCTCGACGACGCTGGCCGCGCGGCGGTCTTTCCCTTTTACCGCGCCGGCGTCGCCTCGGTCGCCATTGCGCTCGGCGGGCTCTTCCTGGTCGGCATCGCGGCGGTCAAGGCCTTCTGGTTGACCTCGTAGCGGGCACCTCGAGGATGAGGCCGCAGCTCGCCCATCCAGGCGTCAGCGCAAAGTCTCGCGGCAGGCCTCGGCGACCTGCCCCACGAACCAGGCGAGTGCCGGTTCGTCGGCGCGGGCGCGGGTCACCGCGACCTGAAAGGCGAATTCGGGCGACTTGAAAGGCAGCTCGCGCTCTACCAGGCGCGCGAGCGTGCGTAGGTTGCGTACGAAGCTGCGGGGCAAGGTACAGACCAGATCGCTGCGCGAGACGACCAGCGCGGCCGCCGCGAAGTGAGGCACACGCAGCATCACCCTTCGCGTGCGTCCCAGCGGCCCCAACACGGTGTCGACCGCGCTGCCGGGCAGTCCGCGGGGAGCGACCACGACGTGTTTGAGGGCGCAGTAGGCGTCGAGAGTCAGCTTGCGACGGGCAGCAGGATGCCCCGGACGTAGGATGACGACCATGTCTTCGTGGCCCACGTCGGTCGTGGCCAGCGCCGTTCGCTTCCACTTGGTTCCGAAAGCCACGTCGATCTCCCCGCGTTCGAGAGCCTGTTCGAGCGGCTGCTCGCCGCCGGCGCGCACGTCGATGTCGACACCGGGGGCGGCCTTGGTGATCTGGGCCACCAGCAGCGGCAGGACGCTGATGCCGAAGACGTCGGTGGCGCCGACGGCAAACGAACGTCGCAGCTTGCTGGGATCGAAGGGCGCCTGATCGCCGCGAAAGATCCCTTCGACCTGCCCCAGCGCCTCGGCCAGCGGCCGAAGCAGCGAGAGCGCGAGTGTGGTCGGCTGCAAGCGGGTGCCGCTGCGGACGAGAAGAGGATCGCCGAGGACCTCCCGCAGGCGAGCCAGCGCATGGCTCACCCCCGATTGCGTGCGACCCAGGCGACGGGCCGCCGCGGTCGTGCTGCGTGTGGCCAGCAAGGCGTCGAGCACCACCAGGAGGTTGAGATCGAAAGCCGATAGATGAATGGTGCTCATGGACTCTATGCCGATTATGCGTTGGCCGCAGGGTGCCCTCAACCGCTATCCCTGGTCTTGCAAGCAAAGTCCCTTCGCGACTGAACACCAGGAGAAAACCACCATGACCACCATCCTCGTCACCGGCGCCACCGGCACCATCGGCAGCCAGCTCATCACCCAACTCGGCAACCAGGCTGATCTGCGCCTGCGCGTCGCCACCCGCGATGCCAGCAAGGTCGCGCGGCTACCCACCGGGGTGGAGACGGTGGACTTCGACTGGCAGCGTCCCGACCTGGTCGAACGCGCCGTCGCCGGCGTGGACACAGTCTTCCTGTTGACGCCCTTCGTGGACACGGCGGTGGCTTATACGCAGACATTGGTCGACGCGGCCAAGCGGGCCGGCGTGCGGAAGATCGTCAAGATCTCGGCGGCAGGCGCCCAGCAGGAGGCGTTTGAGCTAGCTCGCTGGCATCGCACGGCCGAACGCTTGGTAGAAGGTTCGGGATTGCGCTGGGTGACCCTGCGACCCAACTTCTTCATGACCAACTTTCTTCACTTCTATCCGCCCGATGCCGAGGGGGCGATCTACTTGCCCACCGGCACGGGCAAGGCGGCCTGGGTCGATCCCATCGACGTGGCGGCGGTGGCCGCAGCGGCGTTGACCCGTGGCGACTGGGACGGGCAAGCGCTCGACATCACCGGCCCAGAGGCGTTGTCAGTGGCCGAGGTGGCCGAACGACTCAGCCAGGTCACTGGGCGAAAGATCCTGCACGTCGACGTGCCGGCGGCCGCGGCCCGAAGCGCAATGGAGGCGATGAAGCTGCCCGCCTGGATGGTGCAGGGGATGATGGACCTTCATGGCGTGCTCCAGCACAGCTGGGCCGCCGGCCTGAGCGACGTGGTAGAGCGCATCACCGGGCGCGCGCCCCGGACGTTCGCTGCTTTCGCGCGTGAGTACGCGACGGCGCTTTCGCGTCAATCTCCCGCCGCCTGACGCTGCGGCGAATCTCCCGCGGCAGCTACGCTCGTGCGTGGTTGCCCGCTCGCCCCCGATGCACTATTGAATATCGTTCAAGAGGGCGGACTGACCGGGGAGAACGTGAGATGAGAGCAGCGATGATCCCGATGAACGCGCAGAGGACCTGCAAGAGCTTGCCAAAGGCCTCACCAGCGGACTGGCGCCGCGATGTCAGGCTGGCCGCGGTGGGGCTGGGCCTCGTGGCTCTTCTGGTCGGGTGCCGCTCTGCGACCGAAGGGCTCGTGGTGCCGGATGGCGCCGCCTCCTCGCGACCCAATGTCCGGCCGGCGCTGCCACCTTCGGGACCGCCGCCCGAAGGCACAGGCAGCGATCCCGACCCGACGCCAAGCCCGCCACC
>JANNNO010000004.1:0-14504 GCA_031398585.1 Myxococcales bacterium
GCCTCGCCGTCCTGGCGATGGTTGGCGGTCCCGTGCTCGGCGCCGTACTCGTGATGGGCGTCATCATGGGCGTGCTTCAGGCGGCCACTCAGATCAACGACCCTTCGGTCGGCTTCTTGCCCCGGCTGGCGGCCGGCGCCCTCATCTGTTTTTTCCTCGGCGGCTGGATCGTCGAGCGCCTGGCCAAGTACTTCCTCTACGCCATGGAACGGATCGCCGAAGGCTTCTAGGGCGACACGGATCCGGCGCGCGCCGCGCGGCACGCAAGCTGCAGTCAAAACCACGCGTCACCATGATGGCGTGGGAACCAAGCGCGACGGGATTCTTGCTGGTGCTGTTTCGCACCACCAGCCTCTTCATGACCGCGCCGCTGCTCGGGACACAGACCATCGCCACGCGGGTCCGCCTGGGCACCGCGATGGTGGTGGCCATGGTCGCTTACACCGCTTCCGGCTCGCCGCGCTTCGAAGCCTGGGAGCAGATGGTGCCTCTCTTCAACGCGGTCATCGCCGAGACGCTGATCGGGCTTTCCGTCGGGATGTGCTCGCGCTTCGTGATCGAGGCGGCCGGCGCCGCGGGACACGCCGCCGGTCTCTCGATGGGGCTCGGCTTTTCGTCGCTGGTCGATCCCCTGCATGGACAGGAGTCGACGGTCATCTCGCAGATGTTGGTCTTCGTCTCGCTCGGCACCGCGGTCGCGATGGGGATTCACCGCGACGCCATCGCCTGGCTCTGCCGCTCCTTCATCGAGACGCCACCCGGTAGCGCGCTCGATATCCAGACCCTCACGGGCGTCGTCATCGCCGAGGCAGCGCGCGCGACGAGCCTCTCGATTCGCCTCGCCTTCCCGGTGCTGGCCGCCGTCATCTTCGGCTACGTCGTCTCCGGCGTCCTGGGGCGCGCGGCACCGCAGATGAACCTATCGAACATCGGCTATGCCATCGCGCTGCTCGCGGGTGGCGCGGCCCTCTACTACGTCGCTCCGGTCTTTGCCGAGATCATCGCCATGCAGGCGCGCGCCGTCTTCGCCGACCACTAGCGCGCCATGAGCGAGCAAGAGGACCAAGAAGACAGGACAGAGGCACCCAGTGCGGGGCGCCTCAACAAGTCCTACAACGAAGGCAGCATCCCGCTGTCGCGCGACATCGTCGCGCTCGCCTCGATGGGCGGCGCATCGATCACGCTGGTGCTGCTCGGCAAGTCGATGTCGGACAGCCTGATTCAGCTCTTCGCGATCAGCATGGGGCGGCTCGCTTCGGGCAGCCCGCTCGAGATCGGCCCCGCGCTGGTCAAGCCGCTCTGGTTGGGCGCTGCGGTCTGCCTGGCCGCCGCGGTCGGTGCCGTTGTCGCGACGATCATCCAGACCAAGGGTGGGTTCTGGACCGACCTCGCCATGCCCAAGCTCGACCGGGTGCTACCGACCGGCGGCAAGTTCGGGCAGATGTTCAGCAAGGACAAGGCGGTCGATCTCATTGCCACGCTGGTCAAGAGCCTGGCGGTCGCCTGGGTGCTCTGGTCATGCCTCCGCGACGAGATCGTGACGCTGCCGGAGATGTTCCACATGGAGGCCGACGGGCTTCTGACGGCGCTCTTCCGTCCCCTCGCCGGTGCCCTCACCAAACTGCTCACCGTGCTTACGATCTTGGCGGGCCTGGACTTTGCACTCGTCAAGTATCGGTTCACCGACAAGTTGAAGATGACGAAGCAAGAGGTCAAACGCGAGGCCAAGGAAGAGGAAGGCGATCCCATGATCAAGGGTCGCCGCCGGGCCAAGCACCGCGAGCTCATCAAGAACCAGATCCGGCAGGCGGTCCCGGCAGCCGATGTCGTCGTCGTCAACCCGACCCACGTCGCCGTGGTCCTGCGTTACAAGGCCGGCGAAGATCCCGCGCCGCGTGTGACCGCCAAGGGCAAAGGTGAAGCGGCCGAGATGATCCGGTCGCTGGCTCGCGAGCACGGCATCCCGATCGTCGAGAACATTCCGCTGGCGCGCTTGCTCTTTCGCAAGGTGAAGGTCGGCCGCATGGTGCCCGCCGACACCTTCAAGACCGTCGCCGCCATCCTTGCCTTCGTCTACCGCACGCTCGGTCGCAGCAAGAGCAGCAACGCGCAGGAGGTTAGCCTGTGAGCGACTTTCACGCCCCGGCCCGACCGAGCATCTCGGCGCAGACGGTCCTGACCTTCGCCGTCATCGGCATCATCGGCATCCTGATCTTGCCGGTGCCCCCGATGCTGCTGGACGCCCTTCTGGCGCTCAACATCGGCGTCTCGGTGCTCATCCTGCTGGTGGCCCTGTCGGTCATCAAGCCGCTCGACTTCTCGGTCTTCCCGTCGCTGCTGCTGATCACGACGATGTTGCGGATCGGCCTCAACGTGGCCACGACGCGCCTCATCCTGATGAACGGCGGCAGCGGCACCGCCTCGGCCGGCCACATCATCGAGACCTTCGGGCAGTTCGCCGTCGGCGGCAGCCTCATCGTCGGCTCAGTCATCTTCCTCATCCTGTTGGTGGTGAACTTCGCGGTCATCACCAAGGGCTCGGGCCGTATCGCCGAAGTGGCGGCGCGCTTCACGTTGGATGCTTTGCCCGGCAAGCAGATGTCGATCGACGCCGACCTTTCGGCGGGCATCATCGACGATCGCGAGGCCAAACGCCGCCGTGGCGATCTCGAAAAGGAGATCGAGTTCTACGGCGCCATGGACGGTGCCAGCAAGTTCGTTCGCGGCGACGCGATGGCGGGTCTCGTCATCACCGCCATCAACCTCATCGGCGGTATGGCGGCCGGTCTGCTTCGCGACGACATGTCGCTGGCGACCGCGGCCGAGACCTACTTCATCCTCACCATCGGCGACGGTCTCGTCAGCCAGATCCCCGCGCTGCTGGTGTCGACCGCGGCCGGTATCATCATCACCCGCGCCGGCACCGGGACCGAGTTCGGTCCGCAGGTCTCGACTCAGATCTTCGGGGCTTCCAAGCCGATGCTCCACCTGTCGGTGGTACTAGGAGCCCTGGCTCTGGTGCCAGGTATGCCGATCCTCTCGTTCGGCCTCCTGGCGGTGGCCGCGTACTTCACGGCCAAACGCAAACAGAAGTCGACGAGCACGGCGCCTGCGGCCAAGGAAGCGACGGACAAGCCGCTTACGCAAGAGCGCTTGCAGGATCTCATCTCGCTCGATGCGCTCGAGCTGGAGGTCGGGCATGCCCTCTTGCCGCTCATCGACATCGACAAGGGCGGCGAGCTGCCGGGCCGGGTGGTGAACCTGCGCAAGCAGATCGCGACCGAGCTCGGTGTGGTGCTGCCTCCCGTGCACTTGCGCGACAACCTTCGCCTCGAGCCGGCGGAGTACAAGATCCGTCTGCGCGGCGCCGAGGTTGGCGCGGGCGTCGCTTACGCCGATCGCATCATGTTGCTCGAGCCTTCGGGCGGTCAGCCGAACGTGCCCGGGATTCACGGTGTGCCGGCCAAGGAGCCTGCCTTCGGGCTGCCGGCGCTCTGGATCTTCCCTTCGGATCGCAGCCGGGCCGAAGCCGCGGGGCTCACCGTGGTCGATCCCGCATCGGTCATCACCACGCATCTGTCCGAGCTGCTGCGCCACAACGCCCACGAGCTAGTCGGACGACAAGAGGTTCAAGAGCTGCTGGCTGCCTGTGGCAAGGAAGCCCCCAAGCTGGTCGAG
This sequence comes from Myxococcales bacterium, assembly GCA_031398585.1. Taxonomy (GTDB): domain Bacteria; phylum Myxococcota_A; class Polyangia; order Fen-1088; family Fen-1088; genus JANNNO01. The sequence goes on from JANNNO010000004.1 coordinate 3,679, forward strand.
GACGTCATCCCGGGCACCATCATGCTGGGCGATCTGGTGCGTGTGGTGCGCGGGGTGCTGCGCGAGGGGCTTTCCATCCGCGACCTGCGCACCATCCTGGAGGCCGTCGCTGACGCGGCTCCTCGCAGCAAGGACACCAGCTTCCTGGTCGAGCAGGTGCGGCGGCGGCTGTTCCGTCAGATCACCGCCAAGGTGGCCGACTCCAAGGGCGTCGTGCATGCGCTTACGCTCGACCGGCAGCTCGAAGAGATGCTGCGCAAGAGCCTGGGTCAGAGCGATGGCGAGGCCGCGCTGGCACCCGATGTGAATACCGCGCGCAAGTTCATCTCGGCGCTCGAGAACAAGGCCGCCGCGCTCACTTCGATGGGCCGGCCCGCCGTCCTCATCGCTTCGTCGGATCTGCGCCGTCCCCTTTACGACTTTGCCTCGCGATTCGTGTCTGACCTGGCGGTCATCACGGCGCGAGAGCTGGTGCCCGGCACGCCTGTGGAGCCGGCCGGAACCATCGAACTCGGTCCCTGGAGCCAAGCCGCATGAATGACATCGTCCGTACCTTCCGTGCCCCCGATCCCCGCTCTGCCCTCGACGCCGTGAAGGCGGCGCTCGGGCGCGAAGCGGTCATCCTCGAGACCCGCGAGATCGGCGGCCTGCTTGGCCGGCCGGAGATCGAGGTGACGGCCATGCGCTCGCTAGACGCGCCGCCACCACCTGTCGATACTGCCGCCGCCGCCCGCAAGGAGGAGACAGGCGTGATGGCGGAGGTGACCGCCCTTCGCAAGGTGGTCGACGAGCTTCGCTCGCGGATGTCGTCGCCGGCCGGCGTGCCCGAAGGGCTACTGCGGGAAGCAGAAGGTGGCTCGGCGCTCTCGGGAGAAGCGGTCCCGCCCGAAGCGGTGCAGCTGGCGCGCAAGCTCGGACGCCGTGGCGTGGAGACACGGCTGGCCGAGGAGCTGGTGGAGGAAGCCCTGCGGGCGGTGCGGCGATTGCCGGGCGCTTCGCTGGAGGAGACTGTCAGGACGCTGGTTTCGCGTCGCCTCAATGCGGCTCACCCACCGTGGGAAAAGCCGGAGAAGCGTCGGGTGGTGGCGCTGGTCGGACCGACCGGTGTGGGCAAGACGACGACAGTGGCCAAGATCGCCGCACGCGCTTTGCTCGAATCGCGGCTACGGGTCGGGCTCATCACCGTCGATACCTATCGCATCGGGGCTTCCGAACACTTGGGACGATACGGCGAGATCATGGGGCTCAAGACACAGGTGGCGCGTGACGTTCCGTCGCTGCTGGCGGCGGTGGCGCGCGCTGCCGACAACGATCTCCTTCTGATCGACACCGCCGGTCGCTCCGATCTCGAAAGCATCGCCGCCCAGGTGGCCATGCTGCGCGCGCTGCCTGACGTGGAGATGCACCTCTGCCTGTCGGCGGCCGCGGGCGCGCGCGAGATCGCGGCGGCCGCTCGTCGTCACCGCGAGCTCGGTGTGCATCGCCTGATCTTCACGAAGCTCGATGAGGCCGACGGGCCCGGCAGCATCTTGTCGGCGGTCGCTGCCCTGCCCCGCCCTATCTCCTGCTCCACCAACGGGCAACGTGTTCCCGATGATCTGCAGGCGCCTGGCGGACCGTTCTTGATCGATCAGGTCGTGGGCCCAAGGGCCAAGGAGACTGCGTGGACCAAGCAGAGTCGCTGAGAAAACGCGTCGCCTCGGTAGAGGGCGCGCCGCCGGTGAAGTTGCCCACGGGCAACTCGCGCCTGCGGGTCATCGCTGTGACCAGCGGCAAGGGCGGCGTGGGCAAGACCAACATGACGGCGAACCTCGCGGTGCTGGCCGCACGGGCGGGCAAGCGCGTGCTCATCATCGACGCCGATCTCGGCCTTGCCAACGTGGAGATCGTCTTCGGCCTCAAGCCGAAACATCACATCGGCGCGCTGATGGACGGCACGCACACGATGGACGAGGTCCTGATCGAGGGCCCGCATGGGGTGAAGATTCTATCGGCCGGGTCGGGCATTCAGTCGCTGACTACGCTTAGCCAGGAACAGAAGCTTCGTCTCTCGGCCTCGCTCGATGGCATCGAGGACCAGTTCGACATCGTCTTCGTCGACTCGGGTGCCGGGATCGGAGACAACGTTCTGTTCTTCGTCGGGGCCGCGCAGGAAGCGCTGCTGGTCGTCAGCCCCGAGCCGACGTCACTGGTCGACGCCTACGCGGTGGTCAAAGTGCTGTCGCAGCAGGCTGGGGTAACGATGTTCAACGTCGTCATCAACCCGGTGGTCGACGAGCTGCAAGCGCGCGACATCTTCCCCAAGCTGACCCAGGTCACGAGCCGATTCCTGTCAGCCAAGGTCCGCCACCTTGGGTATGTACCGCGCGACGAGAACCTTCACCGCGCCATCATGGTGCAAAGACCAGTGGTCGAGGCGTTCCCCCTGTCACCGGCCAGCCGCGCGCTTGGGCATGTGGCGGAAAAGCTGCTTGCCAGTCCCGCGCCCGCACGGGTCGGCTCGGGCTTCAAGTTCATGTGGCAACGACTTTTGCGAGAGGCCTCACCGACCGCGCTATGAGCATGCATCGGGCCCTCGCCAAGTACGGAGCTTCTCGCAGCGACGAAAACGAAGTCCTGCTGAAGTATGGTCACGTCGTCGATCGACTGGCCCGCTGGCTCGTCGTGCGCACGGGCATGCACAGCGCTTACGACGATCTCTGGTCCGCTGGGGCGCTCGGGCTCATCGAGGCGAGCAAACGCTTCGACGCGGAACGCGGCGCTTCCTTCGAGAGCTTCGTGGAGCACCGGGTACGCGGGGCCATGCTGGATGAGCTGCGCCGGCTCGACCACCTGCCACGGCGGCTGCGATCGCGAACCGACGACCTGAAAAAGGCGCGGCACAAACTCGGGGCGGCGCTCGGCCGCGAGGCGACGCTGGAAGAGGTCGCCGCCGAGATGCAGACCGAGATCCAGGAGGTCTCCGAAATGGAGGGCCTGCTCGAGCCGACGGTGCCGCTCGAGAGCGTCATCCCGATCCTGGCGGCCGGCCAGGACACCGACGATCAGGCCGCGCGTAGGGAGGCACTCGCGACGCTGTCAGCCGCGATCGAACAGATCCCCGAACGCCTGCGCAACGTGCTCGGCCTCATCTACATCGAAGGTCTGACCTACTCCGAGATCGGCGGCCTGCTCAACGTCAGCGAGCCGCGCGTCTGCCAACTCCACAACGAAGCGCTCAAACATCTCCGCAAGGAGATGGGCGTCAAACTCGGCGGCTAACGCACGCCCCTCGCCCGTCGGCGCCCTTCGGGCCCCGCCGAGCTCGACGCCCACCCACCTTCGCCGAGCGCGCGCTCACGGACCGGTCGGGAAGGCAGCGCGGTCCATCGGCGGGGGCTCCGATGCGAAATGGACGCTGAACGCGATGATTCCGACCGCGATCAAGACTACCAGCAGGATCTGCCGCATCCGCTCGCACGCGTTGAAGCGCCGGAAGTCGGCGGAGATGCTGCGCCACGGACCGCGGGGCGGTGGTTGACCGGGGATCACCATGCTGCCTGATTGGGGTCGGCCGGATCGCTCAGTAGGTGAAGGCCGAGACGACGCGGCGGAGCTCGGTGGCCATGCGGGACAGCTCGCCCGCGGCGCGCTGCGTGTCGCTGGCGCCGGACGAGGTGCTGCGCGCGGCCTGCGCAACACCCGAGATGTTGGCCGTGATCTCCTCGGTGCCGCGGGCGCCCTGGTTCACGTTCTGTTCGATCTGTGTCGTCGTGGCGGCCTGCTGCGCGATGGCCGTCGAGACCGAGGCCTGGATGTCGTTGACCCGGTTGATCGCGACACGGATCTCGCTGATCGCACCCACCGCACCATTCGTGTCGGTCTGAATCGCCTCGATCTTGCGGGCGATGTCCTGGGTCGCCTTGGCGCTCTCGCGAGCCAGCTCCTTGACCTCGTTGGCAACGACGGCAAAACCTTTGCCCGCCTCGCCCGCACGTGCGGCCTCGATGGTCGCGTTGAGCGCCAGCAGGTTGGTCTGCTCGGCGATGCTGTTGATCACCTTCACGACCTTGCCGATCTCGTTGCTGCTGTCGCCGAGACGCAAGACGGCGCCGTTGGCGTTCTCGGCGATGCGAACCGCGTCGGTGCTGAACGAGACTGCCTGATTCGTGCTGCCAGCGATGTCTCTGATACTGCCGTTCATCAGCTCGGTCGAATCAGCCACCGTCTTCACGCTGCGCATGACCTGCTCGGACGCCGCGGACACGACGTTCGCCTGCGCCGCGGTCTCCTCGGCATTGGCGCTCATCTGTTCGCTGACCAGCTTGAGCTCGTCTGCGGCGGTGGCCAGGCTGACGGCGTGTCTGGCGATGTCGGTCAAGGCCTCGCGGATGGAGACGCCCGCCTGGTTGACGGCATCGGCGATGTCGTTCATCTCCGCGCCGCCGGTAGCGTCATCGACCCGCGCGGTGAAATTCCGGCCGGCGAAGGCGCGAAAGACGTCGCGACAGTGGAGCAAAGATCGCGAGATGGTCTCGTAGGCGCTCCGCCCGAAGACGGCGACCGGGATGATCAACACGATCCCCAGCACGATCAGCAGACCGATGCTCTGGCGGATGAAGCCGCGCGTCTCGGTCTCGACCTCACCGACATGCCGGGTGGCGATGTCGACCACGCGCCTCACGTGGCGCAGGTGCTCGTCGAAGGCTTCCGTCAGCTCGCCAGCCGCGATCTTCGCCGCCTCCTCCCGTTTGCCGGCCATCACCGCCGGGACCAGCTTCTGATCACGAATGGCGAAGAACTTCTCGACCGCAGCGTTCGAATCGGTCAGGAGCGACTGGCGAAGGTCTGTCGGAATGCTCTTGGGAGCCCAGTATTGCAAACGATCGGTGTACTCCGTCTTCAAGCGGTTTCCCGCGACCAGCAGCTGCTGCAGCTTTGCCGGATCCGACTCGAGGACCATCTGTAAGGCGACGAGGCGCGACTCGAGCACGTAGAGGGGGGGCGGTAGGACATCGGCGATCGCGTCTTTGCCGTCGATGATGGCGTCGTAGCGCGGCCCGTTGATCTTGACCCCATCGAGGGTGACGAGGAAGCCCGCCATGAGAATGGCGCTGCCCACGGCGAAGAACCCAACCAGAAACGTGATCTTGGCCTTGATGCTCAGCTTCGAGATCCAGCTCATCGCATTCTCCCCGTGACGTTTGCGGCCCCTCGACAAGGTGTCGACAGGCATCCACGACAAGAATCGGCAAGTAGGGTGCTGACCTTTCGTGCTGTCGCAAGGATTCTGTCAGCTTTGGCCGTGGTGCGAGCATGCCTACACACCCGGACTTACACGCGGCCCGTGCGGCTCGAGCCCCTTCTTCTCTCAGTCAAGCGGTACGCCCAAATACCGATAAAGAAGCACACGAGATCCCTTTGCTAGCCCCTCGACCCCTCCTCGTTCGTCTGCTGGTCGCCATCGGGCTGCTCGCCTGCGGACCCCTGCTCTCGCGCGCCCACGCAACGCTGAATCCGGCGGTGTTCAAGGTCGGGTCGTTCGCGAAGAACACCAGCACCGGCAACCAGACCGTCACCCACAACCTCGGCGTGACGCCGAAGGCGGTCATCTTCTTCACCAACTATCGTACCAACGAGACCCTGGCCAACACCGCCTACATCTCAGTCGGCTTTTACGACGGCACCACTCAGAAGAGCGCCTCTTCGTCGAGCTCGCACAACGTGACGAGTGACACCGCCCGACAGATGACCAGCACCGCCATCCAGATGGTCAACAACGGTGCGTCGGCGACGTTGTCCGAGGCGTCGGTAACCGCCTGGACGACGACCACTTTGACCCTGAACTGGAGTACGGCCGATGCCGTGGCTGCCATCATTCACTACGTCATCATTGGCGGCTCGCACGTTTCGGCCGCCGTCAGGGAGTGGAACACCGGAACCACGGCCGGGAACATCTCGATCTCGTCCTTCGGCCTCAAACCCAACGTGTGCATCCACGCGTCCACCGGGGTTTCGTTCGACGAGGCGACGCCTCATCGGGAGGCTCACCACGGGGTCGGTGTTGGGGTCATGGCGAAGGACGGCACGCAGTGGTCCACGATTCACATCGCGGACGACAACAAGAACCCTTCCCAGGCTTACCGCGCGCAGGAGACCGACTCCGCCATCATGTGGCTGCACGGTGACAACTACATCGCCAAGGAACTGTCCTACGTATCGATGGACACCAACGGCTTCACGATGAACCTCAGTGGTGTAAGCCTGGCCAACAGCTCTACCGTCGTTTCGCTTTGCCTGCAGAGCCTCAACGCGTACGCCGGTAGCTTCACCAAGAGCACGAGCACATCGGTGCCCGTGGCGCAGACCATCACAGGCCCCTCGTTCACGCCGGGTTTTCTCTTCCTCGCATCCGACCATCACACGACCACCGGCATTACGAACGAAGGACGCGTGATGTACGGCATCGCCGACGGAACCAATGAGGGTGTCATCGCCGTCACCACCCAGAACAACAACGCGGCTCCCGACAGCTACGGCCAAAGCTACACCAGCAAGGTCGCGGCCAAGATGAACAATAACTCCGGAGCCGGCACCGAAGCCGAGGCCGACTTCAGCTCGTTCAACAGCTCGGGTTTTGCACTTTCGTGGTCCGAGAACGATGCGGTCGCGACGCAGTACGTGTACCTCGCGCTCGGCACGCCCAGCGCATCTGCGATCGAGCTCGAGTCCTTCGACGCCAAGCACGAAGGCGACGAACTCACCTTTCGTTGGCGCACGGGTTTCGAGCACGACTCGATGGGTTTCAACATCATCGAGGACAAGGGCGGCATCCAGCGTCGCCTGAACCCGGAGCTGATAGCGGGCTCTGCCTTCCTCGTCGGCGCGGGGCAACGGATCGGGGCCGGCGCCTCCTTCTTCTGGAAGACGCGCAGCCGAGATCCCGTGGGCGCGCGATACTGGCTCGAAGAGGTCGACACCGGCGGCAACGTCACCAAATACGGTCCGTTTGCGGCGACGCACGCCCCTACCCTCGCCTCGCTGCCCGTCGCGCGTCTGCTTTCTCAAGTGGGACAGACATCGGCATCCGGCAGGCCCTCGGAACTCACGCTCAACCCTTTGACCGCCCCGCCGCGCCGGTTCGCCGACGCTGCGGCGGGAGAGCCGCCACGCATCGCCACCGCCGATACCCGCGCGGTCAAGATCGCGATCAACGACGATGGCTGGTACCGCGTGACGGGCGCCGAGCTGATCGGCGCGGGCCTTTCCCCCGACGTCGATCCGCGAAGCCTGCAACTGGTCACGGGCGGGCGCGAGCTGGCAGCCCACCTGGTCGGCCAGGACGACGGCCGTCTCGACCCGACCGATGCACTCGAGTTCTATGGTCTCGCGGAGGACACGGCGCATACCGACGCCCGCACCTACTGGGTCATTGCGGGCCGAGCCCCGGGCGTGCGCATCCCTCCTGCCAGCGCGCCGCCCTCGTCCGTCGGCCCGGCAGCCAGCTTTTCCTATGCCGTCACGGATAGACCACGCTCGATCTACTTCGCCGCCCTGCTCAACGGCGGCAAGGAGAACCTCTTCGGTCCGGTCGTCAGCGCGGCCAGTGTGGTCCGCAAGCTGGTAGCCCATCACGTGGAGACGGAAGCTCCGGCATCGGTCGCGCTCACCCTCCAGGGCGCGAGCGAAACCGCTCACGATGTCACGGTGATCTGGAACGGACAGGAGCTCGAGCATCTGCGCTGGCAGGGGCGGACGCCGGCGAGCATCGCTCTGCCCTTGCCGGCCGCCAGCGTGCGGGAGGGCGACAACCAGATCGAGCTACGGAGCGCCGCCACCACCGATGTCTCACTGATCGACGAGATCACGCTTCATTACGCGCACCGGCCGGTCGCCGACGCCGATGCGCAACGCTTCTTTGCGCCAGCCGGTGTGGTCGCCGTGCTGGGCGGCTTTGCCTCCGCGAACGTGCGCGCTTTCGACGTCACTGACCCCTTCGCCGTCACTGAGCTGGGCATCGCAAAGCAGATGATCGAGGGTGCCCCGCTGCTGGCCGTCGCGCCGGCGGGATCGCCGATCGCCATGCGCACCGTCCTGGCGGTGGGCGATTCACGAGTGGCGACACCGGCCCGAGTCTGGGCGAACCAACCGAGCGCGCATCTCGCGAGCACCGGCGCCGACTTCCTGATCATCGGCCCTGGTGAGCTGCTGCCCGCGGTCCGCCCTCTGATCGCCCTGCGAGAGGCGCAGGGCATGCGAGTAGACCTCGTCGATCTGGAAGACCTCTACGACGAGCTGTCGTTCGGGCATCCGACCCCAAACGCGATCCGGGACTACCTCACGGCCGCGCGCCGCTTCGCCCAGCCGCCCAAGTTCGTGCTCCTGATGGGCGACGCCAGTCTCGATCCGCGCAACCGTCTCGGCAAAGGCGGACACGACGTCGTACCGACGGCCCTCGTGGACACCTGGCCGATCGAGACTGCATCGGACGATTGGTTCACGTCACCAGGGACGAGCCTCGTAGTGCAGGCCTCGTCTGGACCTACGCCCGCGATCGGACGCATCCCCGTGCGTACCGTGGCGGAGGCCGAAGCCGTGATCAGCAAACTGGTCCGTCATGAGAAGGCCGGTACCGATGCACAAGAGACGATCCTCCTCATCGGCGACGAGACCGAGGATACGCTCGACTTTGAAGACGCCGTGCGCGCGGCCGCCGTCAGAGCGAGAGGCTGGCCAACTGAACTGCGGCTCCCAAGTCTGCCCAAGGTGGGTCGGCCCAGCCTGATCGAAGCCATCGGCGCTGGCCCGCTGATCGTCGATTACGTGGGGCACGGCTCGGTCGGCATGTGGAACAGCGGGCTCGACGTCGCGGGCGCCCTCAGCTTGCGCAACGCCGACCGCCTGCCGCTGGTGGTGGCGATGACCTGCTTTAACGGCATGTTTCACGATCCGCAGACGCCCAGCCTCGCCGAAGCGCTGCTCACCAACCCGGATGGCGGCGCCGTGGCGGTGATCGCGTCGTCGGGCTACACGCCCCTGGCGCCACAGCGGACGATCAACGACCGCTTCCTGCGTGCGGTGCTCTCCGAGCACTTGCCACTCGGCGAAGCCTTGCGGGTGGCCAAGGCGGATCTGCCTGATCCCGATGACGGGCGAACCTTCATGCTGTTCGGAGATCCGAGCCGCGTGCTCACCACCCGCACACCCCCGCCGCCCCCGGATGAACCCGACGGGGGTCCCGACGACGCCAACGTCCCGGGCTCAATCGATGCCCCCCCAGAGATCGCCTCGCCGGCGCCGAGACGCGATTCCGAGTCGGCGGGGTGTGGATGTCGATCTGCCGGCTCGTCGGGGGGAGGCTTGGGCCTCTCCTCAATCGGCCTCGGCCTGCTGCTACTGCTGCGTCGTTCGCGCGGACGTTGAGGTTGTCATGTCGCGACGGACCAAGACGGGATACCGGGACGGCCAGCCCGTCGACCACGGCATCTTTATGCATGCTGGCTTACTGTTAAATTAGTGGCCATTGGCTGCCGATGTCAGAGGAGAACCCCTCGCCGTACTCCTCATGAACTTCCGTGGCCGAAACATTCTCGTCTTCCTCGCATGGCTCGCCATGTCGGCGATGGGACGTCCCGCAATGGCGAGTCTGAATCCGGCGGTCTTCAAGGTCGGCAGCTTCACGAAGAACACGGCCACCGGGAGCCAGGTGGTGACTCACAGCCTCGGAGTTACGCCCAAGGCGCTCATCCTCTTCACCGGGTTCGAGTCCGGCGAGACGGCTACAACCGAAGGCATCATGGGCTTCGGCTTTTACGATGGCACCGATCAGTACAGCATCGCCTACGGGATATCCCACAACACCGACCCAATCAGCGCCACCCGTCGAGCGGCAGCGACCGCTATCCAGATCGTGAACGGCGCCGCCACCTTACACGCCGAGGCCAGCGTCACGGCCTGGTCGACGACGACCTTCACGCTCAACTGGACGACCAACCAGGCATCAGCGTCGGTGGTCCATTACATGATCATCGGGGGATCTCACGTCAGCGCCAAGGCGGCCGCGTGGAGCACCGGAACCACGGCTGGAAGCGTCTCGGTCACGGGCTTAGGCTTCAAACCCAACACCTGCATTCACATGAACTCCGGAACCGGACTCGTCTCGACCGAGTCACTCCCACGGTCCGAAGATCACGCCTCGTTCGGCCTGGGGGTCATGGATCTTGCAGGCCGCCAATGGGCGATGCTGGCCTTTTCTGACGACAAGGATACTGCCGGGGAGGTCTCTGTCGCTCATCGCGTGCAGGTTACCGACGCTGCTGTCGTCTTCGGGAACGGCACAACTGGCGTGATCTCGAAGAAGCTCGCAGCCAGCTCCATGGATTCGAGCGGGTTCACCGTGACATTGAGCGGAACCGAACTGACCGCTGACAGCCGGGTCTTCTCGCTGTGTCTGCAGAGCGTGAACGCCTACGCGGGCAACTTCACCAAAAGCACGAGCACCTCCGTACCGGTGAGCCAGGCGGTCACGGGTCCGTCCTTCACGCCTGGTTTTCTTCTGTTGGGCAGCTGGCAGCACACGACCTCGAGCTCGATGCAGACCGAGGCGCGCATGGGCATCGGCATCTCGGACGGGTCGACCGAAGGCTGCATGACCACGAGCAACGAAGACAACTCGACCTCGGCCGACGGCTGGGGAATCGACAAGACCAGCAAGATCGCCGTGAAGATGAACAACATCACCGGCACGACCGATGCCGCGGCCGATCTGAGCTCGTTCAACAGCAACGGGTTTACCCTCTCGTGGACAACGAACGATGCCGTCGCTACACAGCAGCTCTATCTGGCGC
>JANNNO010000034.1:0-12828 GCA_031398585.1 Myxococcales bacterium
GCCTCGAGATGCTGCGGCGGCCGCTGCGCATCGCGATCCTGCGCGCCAACAACCCGTTCAACGTCGGGGCCATCATCCGCACGGCGCATTCGTTCCTGGTGCAAGAGATCGTGCTGGTCGGGGACGAGCCCTGGTACGAGCGCGCGGCGATGGGCATGCAGAAGTACGAGAGCATCGTGCAGCTGCGCACCGAAGCCGAGCTCATACCCTGGGCGCGCGAGCGCGGCTTGCAGGTGACCGTCTTCGAGCGCGAGCACGCGCGGGTCGACCTCTGGAAGGCGTCCCTGCCCGAGAACTCGCTGCTGGTCTTCGGCAGCGAGAACCACGGCGTTCCCGAGGCATTGGTCGCCGCAGCCGACGAGGTCGTCGCCATCCCGATGGCCGGCATCAACAATTCGTTCCCGGTCACCGTGGCCGCCGGCATCGCGATGGCCGAGTGGACGCGCCGCCACTTCGCCGGCGCCTAGGGCGCTTTCCGGCGACGTAGTCAGCCTTGGCGACCTGCTACCGGCCGACCCGCGGGCAAAAAAAAGGGGACCCGAAGGTCCCCTCTCTCTCAGTCGTCAGCCGATTCTAGAAGAACGCGAGGAAGGCCGCGGTGGCCGTCGCCTGGTTCTTCTTGGCGGCTTCGCCCGCCTTGGTCACGAAGATCTCCTTGTCGGAGACGTCCGCGCGGCCTTCGAGACGGATCTCGAAGTTGCTGCCGAAGGGCAGGCCGAGGGTGACGGTGCCTTCGTAGAGGGCGCCATCGAGACCGTAGTAGGCCTTCTTGCTCTTGATGTACTCGCCACGGGCCGCAACGTAGGCCGAGGTGCCGATCGAGTACTTGCCCATGAGCGCGGCGCCCCACCAGTTGGTGTCTCCGAGCTTGTAGTAATCGAAGTTCAGGTTGAGGGCGAAGGCCTCACCGAGGCTCTGGTTCGCGACGACGTCGATCAAGATCGAGGTGTCGTTGGGCGAGGTGCCGGTGGGGGAGTCCTTGCCGAAGTAGCCGTTGACACCGAGGAAGGTGCCATCGACCGGCGTGAGGAGCAGCGAAAGACCGAAGGTCTTGTCGCCGTTGTTGTCGGGATCGTTGTTCCAGCCGTTGACGATCGAGGCCTGAATGGCGACCTCCTTCGTCGGGGCGACGGTCGCGCGCAGACCGGTGTGGTTCACGGTGATTCCGTTGAACAGCAACGAACGCGAGTAGATCCAGTTCTTGTTGGCCGGGATGACTTCCGAGCCAGCCGAGGTGTTGAACTTACCGGCGTCGAGGGTCAGCACGCCGAGCTTCAAAGTACCGTAGGCCTGCTCGACCAGGATACCGGGGAGGTAGAGCTGACCGGCGATGACGGAGGGAGCTCCCATCACCTTTTCATCGGACACGCCGAGGCTGCCAGCGTTGACGATGGCCGGTAGCTGGCCAAAGCCGAAGTCGAGGCGGGCGCCGACGTCACCAGCTTCCACGCCGATGCCGAGCTTGGCGTAGGCGAGGGTGAAGCTGTTCGACTGCGTGTCGTACGCGCGACCTTCGGGGTCGTTGGTCGTCGGCTTGGCGCCGAGAGCGTACTGGTAGTACGAGTCGACGAGGCCTTCCCACTTGATGGTCGGACCGCTGGCGGCAGCGGGAGGGGCTTCGGGTGCCGGAGCGACGACCGGAGCCATTTCGACCACAGGCGGCGGCGGAGGAGGCGGCAGCGGCTCGGCCGGAGGCGCGGGCGGCGGCGGAGCGGGAAGTGCCGGATCCTGAGCGAAAGCGGCGCCGGGCGTGTGTATAACGAGGGCGTGGGTAGTCAGTTTTAGACGCATCTATTTCCCCCTTCGGGGAAATACGTTGGGCGGAGAAAAGCAGACGCGACCTAGCTCTGTAAAGGTCTTTCGCCGGCAGGCCGCGACTCTTAGCGGGATCGAAACTTGTGTGAAACATCGTTTCGAGGTCAAAGGGACCCGCTCATTTCGCTCGCAGAATCACCCTCGCAGAATCACCAATGTCTCTACGTGGCTGGTGTGGGGAAGCATGTCGAAGGGGCGTATCGTATCGACAGCCAGCGAACCGTCCTGGGTGAGCCCCGCCTGGTCGCGCGCGTGTGTGGTGGGGTTGCACGTGAGATAGGCCACCAGGCGCGGCCGAAGGGGGGCCACGGCGCTGACGACACCGGCTTCGAGGCCGCCGCGCGGGGGATTGAGCACGACGACCGACGCGTCGCCGACTTCGTTGATGACATCGGCCGCGCGCCCGGCAACGAAGCGGACGTGGCCCAGGCCGGACCGTGAAGCGGCCTGCGCGCCCGCGGCGATGGCGCCCGCATTGTCGTCGATGACCGCGATCTCATCGGCGAGATCCGCGACGGAAAACGCGATGGGGCCGGCGCCGCCGTATACATCCAAGAGTCGTCGGGCCCGATGGCCGTTGGAGAGATCCACGGCCACGGCCTCGCGGATGGCGGCATAGGCAAGGCTCGCCACTTCGCGGTTGAGCTGGGCGAAGGCGCGCGAGCCGAGCGCGACTTCGACGCCCCCCCACGACTCGCCGATGGTCGGCGAGCCCGAAAGGAGGGTCTCGTGGCTGCCGAAGAGGGCGTTGCCTGGCGTGGCGTTCACGTTGTGCATGACCCCGACAACCGCCGGGACTTCGTTGCGGAGCGCGGCTGCCCAGGCCTCGCCGCCGGGAAGCTCATCGCGCGCGGTGATCAACGTGGCGAGCACCTCCCCGCGACCGTTGCTGCGTACCACGAAGTAGCGAAGCAGGCCGGTCCGGGTCCGCTCGTCGTAGGGGACGAGGCCCGTCGCATCGAGCAGCCGGCGTGCGGCCGCCGCGGTCTCGTCCAGTGGCGGCTCGATGAGGCGGCAGCCCGCCAGGTCGACGAAGCTGTGCGAACGCGGGGCATAGGCTCCCAGTGCAAGGGCGCCTCGGTCGTCGCGTGCGACGACGTATTTCGCCTGGTTGCGGTAGCCGAGGTCGCGAGGTGAGGGCACGCAAGCAGCCACCTCCGCCAGTCCGGCAAGCGAGCCGAGCGCCGTCTGCACCGTCTCCCGCTTCCAGCGGCGCTGTGCAGGGACATCCAGATGTTGCAGCACACAGCCGCCACAGCGTCCATGCGCCGGGCAGGCGGGCGTCGCCCGGTCCACCGACGGCGCGACGATGTCGATCAGATCCGCCCAGGCGTCGCCGGTGCCATCGGGGCGGCGGTGGGGCGATCGGTGCACGATCCGCGCACTCACGGTTTCGCCGGGCAGCGCGCCTGCAACGTGCACCCTCAGTGCATCGGCGGTGATGAGGCCAGCGCCGTCGGCATCGAGGGCTTCGACCGGCGCCGTGAAGATGCCGTCGTCGGTCGCCGCGGTCATCGCGCACCCCGAAGGCCGCGCAGAGTCAGACCGCAGAGCCCGGCGACGGCACCGGCGATTCCGAGCGCGAGAAAAAGCGTGCGCGGGGCGATTGATTCGGCCAGCCAGCCGGTGACACCGGCCGAGATGGCCGTCATGCCGAAGACCGTCACGTTGACCAGCGCGAACGCCCGACCGTGCAGCGGCCCGGGGACCAGCTGCTGCAGCAGCACCGTTCGCGGGATGATGATGAACGGCACCGCAAGAGCGTGCACGAAGAGCGCCAGTTTGACCTCGAAGAGGTTCCGGCAGAAGGCCAGGGGGACCAGCGTGAGACCGTCGAGCGTGATGGCCAAGAGGATGCCGATGCCTTTGCGAATGTGGGGGTGAAACGCCCAGAGCCCGGCGCTGGCGACCAGCATGCCGAGGAAGAAGAACGACTGGACCTCTGCAAACGCGTCGTGCCCGAGGCCGAGCGTCTCACGGACGAAAAGGGGCGTCGCCACCTGTGCCAAACCCGTGAGGAGAAGATTGTCGATGGCAACGAAAATCAGGAGGCCGCGCACAGTGGGAATGGCCAGTACCGCTCCCATCCCTTCCACCGTCTCGCGGACGACCGCGGCCGCGGGCACACTCACCGGCATGCGGGTCATGCGCAGGGGCGCCGGGGTATGCGCCTTGCGCCGCGCGACAGGGGCCAGCGCAAGCACGCAGAGGGTGGAGATCGCGAAGGTGGCCGCGTCGAAGGAGAAGAGGTGAATGGAACCGAGCTCCGGAATGATGACCAGGCCAGCGAGCGCCGGCCCGATGAAGAGAGCCGCATACTCCGAGAGCTGAAACAGCGTCGCGATCCGGGTGAGCTTTTCCGCCGGGACGAGCTCCGGCACGATCGCCTTCATCGCTGGGTTGAAAAACGCCGAGCCTGTCGCGAGCGTGAGCATGGCCGCGCCGAGGGTCGTGGCGGTCAGCCAGCCGAGGCCGGCGAGCAGCGGGATGGAGGCGACAGCCACGGTCCTGACGAGATCAGCGACCAGCAAGACGCGCTGCCGATCGTGACGGTCGACGAAAGCGCCGGCGAACAGGCCAATGCCGAGCGCGGGCAAGAAGTTCAGCGCCACCAGCAGGCCGCTGACCGCCTTCGAACCGGTGATGTCGAGCGCGAGATAGAAGATCCCGACGTGATAGAGCGAATCGCCGAAGTGCGAGATCACCTGGCCTAGCCAGAGCCAGAAGAGCGCTCGCCGCCAGGTGGGGGCGGGGCGTCCGCTCCGCCCGCCGAGGCGCCCGTGAAGGCCCCGCTCGATGCCGGGACCAATCTCGACCGCTGCGGCGGGGATCTCGCCGTCGCTCACTTCGGGGATGGCGGGCGGTCGCCGATCGGGGCGTTGTCGACGGTGGTTGGGCGCTCGAGGATCGACAGCGTCTTGGCGCAGGCGAGCGTGCGCATTCCCGTGGGAAAGTACACGTCGACCTTGCCGGGGCCAGAGCTGCCGGTGACGATGCCGGTGCCGAAGGTCGGGTGCTCAATTCGCTCGGCGGCCACGTAGAGGTCCCGGATGGAATAGGGACGCGGGGCTTTCGAGGGATCGAATTTGGGCGGGGCTGGGGGTTCGAGGTTGGTCGGGCGGGCCTTTTTCCGCGTGACCGTCTTCTTGGCCGCTGCGGTCGTCGGTTCGACCGTTGCGCCGCTGCGGTAGGCGTGCTGACTGCCACAGCGTTTGCAGACGACGCGCGCGATGCGCTCGCCCACTTTGGCCATCACCACGTGCCAGCAGTCGCCACATTTACTACAAACGTCTTCGATGTCTTCGCCGGTGCCAGGGGTCGCCATGTTCGGGGGGTCCTTTTAGCGCAACTCGAATCAAAGGTGGGCCGGATCCCGGTGCTCGCCGAACACTTCGCGGAACACCTGGCAGATCTCGCCGAGGGTGGCCTCGTGGTGACACGCGAGAAGGACCGCGTCCATGATGTTGTCGCGGCCTTCGCAGGCCCGTTTCACGGCCTCGAGTCCCTGGCGAGCGCGCCCCGCGTCGCGAGCTGCCCGGTGGCGCCGAACCGCCTCGATCTGGTGGCGCTCGGCGGCGTCGTCGATTTTCAGCGTCGGAATCTCGTCCTGGGTCGGACTGACATAGCGGTTGACACCGACGATGCCACGCCGGCCGGCGTCGACCTCGCGTTGATGGTCGTACGCCGCCTGGGCAATCTCGCGCTGGGGGAACCCGTCTTCGATCGCGCGCGTCATGCCGCCCCGGGTTTCGATCTGATCCAGGTACACCTGGGCCGCCGCTTCGATCTCGTCGGTCAACCGCTCGAGGTAGTAGCTGCCCCCCAGCGGATCCGCGACGTTGGCGACGCCGGTCTCCTCCGCCAGGATCTGCTGGGTTCGCAGGGCGAGGGTCGCGGCTTCCTCGGTCGGCAGTGCGTAGGTCTCGTCGTAGCTGTTGGTGTGGAGAGATTGCACGCCCGCCAGCACCCCGGCCAGTGCCTGAAGGGAGGTCCGGACGACGTTGTTCAGCGGTTGCGGCGCGACGAGCGATACGCCCGCGGTCTGGGCGTGGGCCCGCATCAGCCACGAGCGTGGGTTCTTGGCGCCGAAGCGGTCGCGCATCAGGCGGGCCCAGAGGCGGCGTGCGGCCCGGATCTTGGCGATCTCTTCGAAGAAATCGCTGTGGAGATCCCAGAAGAACGACAGCCGAGGTGCGAAGTCGTCGACGGCCAAGCCCGCCTCGAGGCCGAGCTCGACGTACCCGATGCCGTCGGCGATGGTGAAAGCAAGCTCCTGGACCGCTGTCGCCCCAGCTTCGCGGATGTGATAGCCGCTGATGCTGATGGTGTTCCAGCGGGGCATGCGCCGGCTGCAGTGCACGAGCATGTCACGCACGATGCGAAGGTGGGGGCGAAGGCCGCAGATCCACTCTTTCTGCGCGATGAACTCCTTGAACATGTCGTTCTGGATCGTGCCGGTGAGAGCAGCAGGCGAGATGCCGCGCTCTTCGGCCAGCGCTTCGTAAAAGGCAAGGGCGACGACCGCCGAAGCGTTGATCGTCATCGATGTGCTGACCTCGCCAAGCGGCACGTCGGCGAAGAGGCGCCGCATGTCGTCCATCGTCGCCACCGAGACGCCTTCGCGGCCGACCTCGCCATGGCTGAGGGGATCATCGGGGTCGCGGCCCATCAAGGCCGGCATGTCGAAGGCGGTCGACAGGCCTGTCTGCCCCTGGGCGAGGAGGTATTTGAAACGGCGGTTGGTGTCGTCCGGGCTACCGAAGCCGGAGAACATGCGCATCGTCCACGGCTTGCCCCGGTACATGGTCGCGTGGGGGCCGCGCGTGAAGGGAAATTCCCCGGGCGCACCGAGGTCGCGTTCGGGGGAGAAGCCGTGGCGGGCGAGATCGTCGTCGGCGTAGACCGGTGCTAACGGGAGACCGGAGGCCGTGAGCACGGCGGGTGCCTGCGTCGGCTCGGGGGGCGGCAAGCCCTGGCCCTTGCGCACGGGCGGCGTCTGCTCCGGCATGACCGGTCGAGAAGGTACCGCCCCGTCCTCGGCAGGACAAGCGACGCCGAGGTTCCTGATGCGGTGGTGTGCGGAAATTGGGTCCTCGCTCGGAGGGCGACCGTGGAAAGATGTCCACGTGAGTGAGGATGTCAGTTTCGATCTCTTCGTGTTCGATCTCGACGGCACAGTCGTCGATTCGCTGCCTGACATCACGCGCGCGCTCAACCTCGGGCTGGCCGAGCTTGGCCGCGCCCCCTTGCCGGCCGAGACGGTCAAGACGCTGGTGGGCGAGGGCGTCGTGCGTCTGGCGGAAAAGGCGCTGGACGTGGCTCAGGAGGCTGCCGGGGGCGAGCGTAGGGGCGTCGTCAGCGCCGAGCGGCTTGCCGAACACGTGCGCCGCATCTACGAGGTTGCGCCGTGTCTGCTCACCCAGCTCTACCCAGGTATGCGGGAGACGCTCGACGCGTTGGCCAACCAGGGAAAGCACCTCGCGCTCGTCACCAACAAGCCAGGCATCGTCATGCGACCTCTCTTGGTCGCGCTCGGGCTGGCGGACGTCTTTCACGTCTCGATCGGCGACGGTGACGGCTATCCGCGAAAGCCCGATCCCGCCGCGCTGGTTGCGTTGATGTCCCGTTTCGGAGTGGCTGCCGATCGCACGGTGATGGTCGGCGACGGCCTCCCCGACATGGAGGCCGCCCGCCGCGCCGGCTGCCCCGCCGCCGCCGCTCTCTGGGGTTACACCCCCTCGGCCGACCTTCTGGCCACCCGCCCCGCGTTCGTCCTCACCGACTGCCGCGAGCTGATCGGCGTCGCCGGCTAGCGGTCCCCTCGCAGGCCTCTCACCCGCCCCGCCGACGCTTCGTTGGGCGTGGCGGAGCTGCAGGGAAGGTGGAGGCGCTCGGTCAGGCGCGGGCTGCGGCTTCGGGCGACGGCGATTCGGGGCCGGGGACGACGACCGGGACTGCCTCGAGGGCCAGTTCCAGGACTTCTTTCATGCGGCTCACGAAGATGAGCTCGAGCTCCTTGCGAATCGTCTCGGGGATGTCGACGAGATCCTTGCGGTTGCGGTCGGGCAGCAGGACGCGCTTGATGCCGGCGCGGTGGGCGGCGAGGACTTTCTCCTTGATGCCGCCCACGGGCAGCACGCTGCCGCGCAGGGTGATCTCACCCGTCATCGCCACGTCGCCGCGCACACGCCGCCCCGTGAACAACGACACCAGTGCCGTGGTCATCGCCACGCCCGCGGATGGCCCGTCTTTCGAAATCCCGCCCGCCGGCACGTGCATGTGCAGATCGATCTTCTCGAAGTCCGCATTGATGTTCAGCTCTTCGACGTGGGTTCGCATCCACGAAAGCGCCGCGCGCGCCGATTCCTTCATCACGTCGCCCAGATGTCCGGTGAGGATGAGCTGACCCTTGCCGGCCATCAGTGACGCCTCGATGAAGAGGATATCGCCGCCGGTCGGCATCCAGGCAAGACCGGTCGACACACCCGGGACCTCGGTCCGCTCGGCGACCTCCGAGTAGTACTTCTGCGGTCCCAGGTAATCCTCGATTCGTTCGGCATTCAACGCCGGTTCGTAGGGCAAGCTCTCGGCCACCTTCACCGCCACGCCACGGATGACGTTTGCGATCTCGCGTTCGAGGTTCCGGACGCCGGCCTCGCGCGTGTATTGCTCGATGATGGTGTTGAGGCCGGTGTCGTCGAGGCTGACCTGCGCCTCGGTGAGGCCGTGCTCGCTCACCTGCTTGGGCACGAGGTGGCGCTTGGAGATCTCGAGCTTCTCTTCTCGCGTGTAGCCCGGGATCTCGAGCACTTCCATGCGGTCGAGCAATGCCGGCGGAATCGTGTCGAGGTTGTTCGCCGTCGCGATGAAGATCACGTTGGCGAGGTCGAACGACACTTCGAGGTAGTGGTCCGAGAACGAATGATTCTGCTCAGGGTCGAGCACCTCGAGCAGCGCTGCGGCCGGATCGCCGCGAAAATCCGATCCGAGCTTGTCGATCTCGTCGAGCACGAAGACCGGATTCTTGGTTCCCACCAGGCGCATGCCCTGGACGATCCGACCCGGCAGCGCGCCGATGTACGTGCGGCGGTGGCCACGAATCTCGGCCTCGTCGCGCACGCCACCCAAGGAGATGCGGATGAACTCGCGTGACAGCGATCTCGCGATGGATCGCCCAAGCGACGTCTTACCGACACCAGGCGGACCCGCCAGGCAGAGGATGGGACCCTTCTTCCCCGGGGCGAGCTTGCGCACGGCCAGGTATTCCAGGATGCGCTTTTTGACCTTCTGCAGGTCGTAGTGATCGGAATCGAGGATCCGCCGCGCCTGCTCGAGATCGAGCGTATCGACGGTCTGTTTGACCCAGGGAAGCTCGACCAGCCATTCGAGGTAGGTCCGCTGCACGGTGTACTCGGCCGATGACTGCGGCATCTGGCGCAGTCTTTCGAGCTGCTTGCGAGCCACCTTGACCACGTCCTCGGGCATCTCGGACGTCTTGATCTTCTCTTCGAAGGTGTCGAGGTCGCTGCCGTCCTCGCCCTCGCCGAGCTCGTCCTGAATCGCCTTGAGCTTTTGCCGCAGGACCGCTTCGCGTTGGTGCTTCGAGAACTCCTCGCGCACCTGCGTGTCGATCTTCTGTTTGACCTTGATCAGCTCGACCTTGCGCTGGAGCAG
This sequence comes from Myxococcales bacterium, assembly GCA_031398585.1. GTDB lineage: Bacteria > Myxococcota_A > Polyangia > Fen-1088 > Fen-1088 > JANNNO01. Next base: position 9,490 of record JANNNO010000034.1, read on the forward strand.
GACCAGCAGTCGTCGCAGCCGCTCGGCCACGTCGATCTCGACCAGCAGCGAGGCGCGTTCCTCCGACGACAGGTCGACGGTCGCGGCCGTGATGTCACCGAGCCGGGCGGGATCCTTGTTCTGGTCGAGGATCTGCGCGGCCTCGTCCGGGATGTCGGGCGAGATCGAGATGAGCTGCTTGGCGACGTCGTAGACCGCCATGCCGAGTCCGTCGATCTCGATCGGATCCTTGCGAAGCTCGTGCAACGGTTCGTAGCTCGCAACCAGGAAGGGCTTTTCCTGGGGGAACCCAGTGATGCGCCGTCGTTCGATTCCGCGCAAGACCGCCGTCACGCGACTCTCCGCCGCTTTGACGATGCGAACCACTTCACCCTCGACGCAGACGCCGTACAGATCGGCACCGGCGGGCTCTTCGATGTCGGCATCCTTCTGGGTACCGACGAGCAAATGGGCACCTTTGCCCGAGAGGCTTTCGATCAGGCGCAGCGAGCTTGCCCGACCGATCTCCACCGGCATCACGGCCCCGGGAAAAAGTACGAGATTCCGCAGGGAGAGAAGGGGGAGCGTCTTTCCGCTTTCCGTCGTCATGCTTTGTCCTTAGCAGCTCGCTGACAGCGCGTTTCGTCTCAAGTTAGGCGGCCAAGACGCGAACCGCAAGCGCCATCACCGCGTTTTTGGTACCAGCAAGAAACACGAACGCACGACCTGCGCGCTCGTTCGCCCCAGCCGGGCTTCATGTGGGCTAGCCACCTTCCGGGGCGTAGAAAATAGGCGCCGTCAGGTTCAGAAATTGCGCACCGGCTTGCTCTGCTTCTTGGCCACTTCCTCGAACAGGCGTTTTCCTTCTTCATCGTCTGGCGCCAGCTTCGGCACCACGATTTGAATGTGGCAGATCTGATCGCCCCGCACGCCGTCGCCCTTCTTCACGCCCTTGCCGCGTAGCCTCAGCTTCACGCCGCTCGAGGTTCCGGCAGGGATGGTGACGAGCGCCTGACCCTCCACTGTCGGAACGTCGATCTTGGTGCCGAGCGCCGCTTCGGCGACCGTCAGCGGCAGATCCAGCTCGACGTCCAGAGTCCCTTCGCTCCGTCGCAGGACGGGGTCGGGCAGCACGCGCACCTCGAGGTGCAGATCGCCGGGATCGCCCCCGCGGGTCGACGTGCCACCAAGGCCCCCCAGGCGCAGCCGTCCTCCGGTCTCGACGCCCGCGGGGATTGCAATTTCCATGGTCTTGCCCGAGCCGGAACGAACGCTGCGGCGGGTGCCAAGCGCCGCCTCTCGGAAGCTCACTTCGACGACCCCGCTCATGTCGGGGCCGCGGCTGGGCGGGCGTGGCCGCTGCCCTGTCCGACCGCTGGGATCACCCGGTCCGCCGAACCCCCGACCGAAGAGGCTCGAGAACAGATCGCCGATGTCTCCCGAGAAATCCGTCGTGACGTTGACGTTCCCCGCGCGCTGTCCCCGGCCGAAGTTGCCGCCAAAGACCTGCGCGAAGGTATCCGCGTCGAAGCCTTGCGGCATGCCGTCGACACCTACGGGCGCGTGTTTGAGCCGGTCGTACTCAGCGCGCTTGTCCTTGTCGCCGAGCACGGCGTAGGCCTCGTTGACCTCCTTGAAGCGTTCGGTCTTTCGCTTGTCTCCGCCGGTGGCGTCGGGATGGTTCTCCTTGGCCAGCTTGCGGTAAGCCTTCTTGATCGTGTCTTCGTCGGCGTCTTCGGCGACACCCAGGTTTTTGTAGAGGTCTTTCATGGCGGCAGGCAGATGAAGCCGGGAGGTTGGCGGTCGAGTCCTTCGACCGTCGCGCTCCGTCAGTTTAACGTCGGAGCCGCTTCCTTGCTGGATCGTCGCGCTTCGAAGGTGAGCTCTTCGCCTTCTACATCGACCACGATGACGTCGCCCGGCGTGAAGCGGCCAGCGATGATCTGTTTCGCCAGGGGATCCTGCAGGTACCTCATGATGGCGCGTTTGAGGGGCCGGGCGCCGTAGGTCGGGTCGTACCCCTTGTCGGCGAGGAAGGTGCGCGCGGCCGCACTCAGCTCGATGTCGAGGTCGCGGTCCTTGAGTAGCTTGCGGAACCGGTCGATCTGAATCTCCACGATCCGGTCGAGGGCCTTGCGGTCCAGCTGGTGGAACGCGACGATTTCGTCGACACGGTTGAGGAACTCTGGCCTGAACGTCCGTCGCAGCTCGTCCATGACCCGATCGAGCGGCGCGCCCGCAGCGATCTGATGGCTACCGACGTTCGACGTCATGATGATGACCGTGTTGCGGAAATCTACGGTGCGACCTTGCCCGTCGGTCAGGCGGCCATCGTCGAGCACCTGCAGCAAGATGTTGAAGACGTCGGGATGCGCCTTTTCGATCTCGTCGAAGAGGATGACGGAATAGGGGCGTCGCCGGACGGCCTCGGTGAGCTGGCCGCCCTCGTCGTAGCCGACATACCCGGGAGGTGCCCCGACCAGCCGCGAGACCGAATGCTTCTCCATGTATTCGGACATGTCGATCCGGATCATGTGGGTCTCGTCGTCGAACAGGAAGTCGGCGAGGCTGCGCGCCAGCTCCGTCTTCCCGACGCCCGTCGGTCCGAGAAAAATGAACGAGCCGATGGGGCGGTTGGGATCCTGAAGGCCGGCGCGGGCGCGCCTGACGGCGTTGGCGATCGCGGTGAGTGCCTCGGTCTGACCGACCACCCGCTGCTCGAGCCTGCCTTCCATTGTGGTGAGGCGCGACTGTTCGCCTTCCAGCATCTTTTCGACGGGGATGCCGGTCCACTTCGAGACCACGGCGGCGATGTCCTCTTCGGTGACCTCCTCGCGCAGGAAGGCCCCGCCTTTTTGCGCCGACTTGAGCTCCTCGTTCCTGGCGGCGAGCTGCTTTTCCAGCTCCGGCCCCCGACCAAACCGCAGCTCGGCGGCGCGGTTGAGATCGCCCCGCCGCTGCGCCAGGTCGGCATCGGTCTTGGCGGTGTCGAGCTCTTCCTTGATCTTGCGGATCTCCGCGATGATCGAACGCTCTTTGTGCCAGATCAACTTCATGGTCGAGGCGCGCTCACGGAGGTCGGCGATCTCGACCTCGACCTCGGTGAGGCGTTTGCGTGACGCCGGGTCCGCCTCCTTGCCGAGGGCGGACTTCTCGATCTCCAGCGAGGTAAGGCGGCGCTCCGCCTGGTCGATCGGTTCGGGCAGCGAATCGATCTGGATCTTGAGGCGACTGGCCGATTCGTCGATCAGATCAATCGCCTTGTCGGGCAGTTGCCGGCCAGTGATGTAGCGGTTCGAGAGGCGAACCGCCGCGACCAAAGCACCGTCGCGGATTCGGATGCCATGGTGGACCTCATAC
>JANNNO010000311.1:0-10437 GCA_031398585.1 Myxococcales bacterium
CTACAATTCCTTTTATCTTGCGCATAGCAGCATCAATACCTTCCTTGTTTGGCGAGAAGATTTCGATTTTACCTTGGTTGCCTACTTCCTCAATCTCACGCCGTCGTCGCCGGGCGCCGTCCAGGTCAGCGTCACGACCAGGCCGCCCGGCGCCACGGTGGCGCGCAGATCGGTGACACCGGCGGGCGCCACTGGCAAGGTGTCGGCCGAGGCGCTGTTCGAGACGTCGCCGGCATTGTTCGCCTCGTCGATCGCGCGAATCGCGAAGTGATGTTTGGTCTCGCCGGCAAGACCGGTGACCGTGAAGGTCTCGGCGGCGCCTGAAACACCCGGCAGCGGCGGACCCGCCACGATGGTGGCGCTGCTCCAGTTGGCGTCGGTGATCGCGCTGGCGGAGCGGCGCAGCTCGTAGCGGGCGGCCCGTCCGGTACTGCCGTCGTCGCCGGTTGCCGTCCAGTTCAGAATGATGGTCCCGGCGCTGGTGCCAGTCCGGGCCGCGAGATCGGTGATGCGGCCAGGCGGCAGCTCGTCGGCAGTCTCGGCGGTCGCGAGATTGGAAAGGGGTGACCAGTTCTGCCGCTCGTCGCGCGCGCGGATGGCGACGTAGTAGATCTTCGTGCTGGTGAGGCCGGTGATGGTCGCGCTCTCCTCGCTGCCCGAAGCCTTGGGAGTGCCCGTGGTGATCAGGGTGCCGGCGGCGAAGTTGCCGGCGTTGAGCGCGCTGGCGCTCCAGCGCATCTCGTAAGCCGCTGCCGTCCCGACGACGCCGTCGTCACCCGTCGCGCTCCACTTCAACGTCACGCTGGTCGCGGTGCGTGCCGTCTGCGCCAGGTTCGCGATGGCCGCGGGCGCCACGTCGGGAGTACGCGCGTCGGCTTGATTGGAGACGCCGGCCTTGTTGCCGACGTCATCGATCGCGCGCATCCGGAAGTAGAGGTGCGTCTCGTTGGCGAGGCCACTGACGGTGAAGCTCTGCACCGTACCAGCGGCCGCCGGAACAGGCTGCACGGGCGCCGACGTCGCCGCATCGAAACCGCTCGCTTCGAAGGGCGCACCGGCATAGCGCAGCTCGTAGCTGCGGGCGGTACCCTCGTTGTCGTCGTCGCCCGGCGCCGTCCAGGTGATCACGACGGTGCCGGCCGCGGTGCCGGTGGCGGCGCGCAGATCGCCGATGGTGCGCGGCGCGGTCTCGTCAGGCGTGTCGACCACGAGCAGGTTCGAGATCGGCGCCTCATTGTTCCTCTCGTCGCGGGTCTTGACCGCAAAGTAGTAGCGACGGCCAGGCGGGCGGTTGAGGCTGTAGACCTCCCGTGTGCCGGGCGCTCCTGGCGTCGGCAGGCCGCCCAGCTGCTCGGCGTTGTCGAAGTTGGTGTCGGTGATCGGCGCGGTCGACATGGCCAGCCGGTAGCTCGTGGCGGTGCCGATGCGGCCGTCGTCACCCGGTGCCGTCCACGCCAGCTGCACGACGACCTGGCCCGAACCGCGGGCGCTGACCAGCGAAAGATCGGTGATCGCAGCGGGCGGCTCGTTGCGGGTCGAGGCCGAGGCCACGTTCGACATCGGCGAGACGTTGCCGATGGCATCGATCGCCTTGAGCGCGACATAGACCACGGTCTCGCCGGCATACCCGGCGATGGCAAAGCGTTCGAGCGCCCCACCCGACTGCGGCGTGGGCGAAGGAACCGAAGGCGACGAAGCGAAGTTCGCCTCGGTGATCGGCGCCAGGGACGCGCGCACGTCGTAGCGGGTCGCCTTGCCCGTGGCGCCGTTGTCGCCGGGAGCGGTGAAGGCCACTTCGATGGCGCCGTTGATGGCGGCGGTGGCCGCGGTCAGGTTGACGACCTTGCCGGGAGGCACGTCGTCCTCCGTGGTGCCGCGCGCGTTGTTCGATGGCGCCGCGATGTTGCCGGCGGCGTCGACCGCGCGCAGGGCGAAGTGATAGGTCGTGGTCCCCGCAAGGCCCATCACGGTGAAGGTCTCGGCCGAGCCGGCGACCTTGGGCGTGGGCAGCCCGATCACGGCGGTGGCGGCGGTCCAGTTGCCACCGTGGATGCGGGCGCCCGACCGGCGCAGCTCGTACGCGGACGCCTGCCCCTTGTCGGCATCTCCGCCCGGCGCCGTCCAGGCCAGGGTCACAGAGTTCGTCGTCACGCTGACCACGCGAAGATCGCCGATGGTCGAAGGCGGCAGGCCCGCCGTCTCGGCGCAGGGCGAATTCGAGATCGGGCCCGTCAGGTTCATGTCGTCGATCGCCTTGACGGCAAAGCAGTAGATCGTCTCGGGCGCGAGGCCTGCCACCTCGGCGCGCTCGAGCGATCCGGCCACCCGTGGCGAAGGCGCAGTCACCGTGATGGCGCTGCCGAAGGATGCCTCTTCGATAGCGATGGAACCACGGCGCAAATCGTAGCGGCTCGCGGTGCCGACGCGGCCATCGTCGCCGGTGGCGGTCCAGGTCAGGCGAAGCCGCGAGGTCTCGGTGGTGTCCTCGTACAGCTCGAGATCGCCAATCGCGGCGACGTATCCACCCGCCCAACGGCGGCTCGCCGTCACGACGAGACGTACTTCGACAGCGGAGGGCGCCCCCAGCGACCATTCCTCCCAGGCCCCGCCGTTGACGACGAAGCTCGCCTCGTCGACCACGGGCACCCAGGCTCCATTGGCCTCCTTGCGAACCTCGACCCTGAAGCCCGCCGGGAACAAATCCTCGTAGGCCGTCGCCGCGCGCATGCGCAGACGGGAGATTCGTTTGCTACCACCGAGGGCAAACCGCACGCTCTCCTCGGTCGGCGAACCTCGCACCGGCGAGATGTAAGGCGTCGAAGCCGTCGCGTCGAGAAGCATCGTCGCCGCCGTGGCGCCGGAATAGGAACCAGTCGATTCGGTCACCGTCACCGCCAACGCGGGCAGAGTCGCCGGATCGACACGCGCGACAACCAGATCGGTGATCGCCGCGGGTGCGATGCCGTCGAGGGTCGTGCCCTCGACCGTGTTCGAAAGGATCGAGCGCGCCGCCCGATCGTCGATCACGCGCACCGCGAACCAATAACTGGTGTTGGGCGCAAGCCCGGTCACCGTCACAGTCTCCGTCGTACCCGGATCGCTCGGATCGGGAGTGGGCACGCCGCGCGCGTCAGTCCAGTTGGCGTGGGTGATGGGCTTGTCGTGAATGCGCAGCTCGTAGGCCGTGGCGCGCCCGATGTTTCCGTTGTCACCCGATGCCGTGAAGGCCAGGCTGATGGTCGTCTGCGTGGAACCCGTCACGCGCAGATCCGCTACCGGTCCTGGCGGCACCCCAGGGGTCTCGATCCGCACGACGTTGGACACCGTGCTGCAGTTGCTCTGCTCGTCGCAGATCTTGACCGCGAAGTGGTGAATCTCCTCGAAGGGCAGATCGGTCAACAAGACGGCCTCGACCAAGCCCGAAGGCAGCGGGGTTCCCGCCTGCACCAGGGTCGCCGCTGCGAAGTTCTGCTCGGTGATGGGGCTCGTCGATCGGCGAAGCTCGTAGCGAACCGCGTTGCCCTCGAAGCCGTCATCGCCCGACGAGATCCAGGTGATGTCGACATCGAAGGCGGGCGTGAGCGCCCACAGCTCCATCTCACCGACGCCCGACTGCTTGTAGGTAGTGTTGGTGAAGCCCGCCGCCGGCGTAGTCACGCGCAGCCGCACGTAGCGCGCGGTGATCGGTTCGAAGCGCCACTCCTCCCAGGCGCCCACCCGCGGCTGGATCGCCTCGGCCTCCATCGCCTCCTGCCAGTTCACCCGATCCGCGCTCACCTCGAGCACGAAGCCCTGGGGGAAGTTGACGATGGTGTTGCTGCGCAGGCCGGGATTCATGCGCAGACGGGTCAGCGCTTGCGCGGCACCGAGATCGAACACCACGAACTCGGAGACGCTCTTGTCGACCTGCTTGCCGACCCAGGCGGTGTCAATGTTGCCATCGAAGAGCCGCTCGGTTCCGGTGCCCGGCAGGCTGTCGGACGAAGAATGAATCGTCGGCTTCAACTTCCATTCCGCCTGCGACAGCGCCGCGGCCAGCGATTCCACGGTGGCCGGCCGCTTGTTGTCGGGCCCGGTTCCGGGCATGGCGGAGGCGACGTTCGAGATCGGGCCGGGCGCCCCGCCCTCGTCGATGGCGCGGATGGCGAAGTAGTGAAGCTGCGGATCCTGCAGCCCCTTGACCTGGAAGCTCTCCGGCATGCCGGCTGCTTGCGGTGCCGGCACGCCCTTGACCAGCTCGGCCAGGGTGAAATTGGCCGGGGTGATCTGTGAGGTCGACCGACGAAGTTCGTAGCTGGCCGCGCGACCTTCGTGGCCGTCGGCACCTGTTGCGCGCCAGCGCAGCTCGACCGAGTCCATGGCCGCCGCGACCGCGACGAGATCGGTGATCGGCGCCGGGGGAACGACCGTGGTCTGCAGCACCGCCACGTTCGACAGCGGCGCGACGTTGCCGCCGTCATCGATCGCCTTGATCGCGAAATAGAGCACGGTCTCGCGGGCGAGCCGGTCGACCGTGATCATCTCCCAGATGCCAGCGGCGTTCGGCCCCGGGGTCGGCACCGCGGTGGCCGCCGCGAAGTTGGCGTCTGTGATGGGTGTGCTCGCCCAGCGCAGGTCGTAGCTCGCCGCCTTGCCCGCCCCCGGGTCGTCGCCCGGCGCCGTGAAGGTGATGGCCACCGCACCCGAGGCCATCGCGATCTCGCGGACGGTCATCTCGGCGATGCTGGTGTAGTAGAGGCCCGAATCGCGCTTCATGCTCTTGTGCACGCGCAGCCGAACGTAGCTGGCGGTGGCGGGCGGGAAGGCGACGGTCATCGTCTCGCCGGTGCCGAGCTGGGCGCCGCGGCGACCGCCGATGGTCGTCCAGACGGTGGCGTCGCTCGAGACGTCGATATCGAAATCGACGGGGAAGAACTCCGGATAGGCCGCGTTCGCCACCAGGTCGACCCGATCGATGACGGTCGAGGGCTGCAGCGACAGCACCAGGAACTCTTCCTGCGCGACCATGCGCGGCGGCGCCAGCCAAGCGGTCGACAGATTCCCGTCGATGGCGCGGTTGGCTTCCCAGAAGGCCGACGAGGCCCCCGACGCAGCGACCACCTGGGTGTCCACTGGCTCGCCGGCGATGTTGGTCGCACGGAGATCAGCCACTGCCGGCGGCGCGAGCAGATCCTGTGGTTCGACCTTCACATCGGCCGAGTTCGGGCTCCAGTTGCCTGAACCGTCGACGGCCTGCACGACGAAGAAGAAGGTCCCGCCATCGGCGAGGTTGGTGATCGTGGTGCTCGTCGTCGCCTTGCCAACGTCCTGCGACGATGCGTACTGCCCGGCGGCGACGCCCCAGCGAACACGGTAAGCCGCAAGATCGTCAGCCGCGACCGGCGACCAGGTGAGAGTGACCTCCCCCGCCTTGCCCGGCGTTCCTTTGAGATTGGTGGGTGCGGCGGGGGCCTGCGTATCCGTGGTCAACAGCCTGTGCACGTTGAGCCGGCCACCCGAGGCGACCATACCGTTGAGGCCCGCAATCTTGTCGACGGAAGCCAGCAGGTTGGTCTTGAGCTCGGCGACGGTGGCGGTGGGGCGCAGGGCGAAGTAGAGCGCGGCGGCGCCCGCGACATGCGGCGCAGCCATCGAGGTGCCGTTGTAGCTGGCGTACCCGCCGCCCGGTACCGAGCTCAAGACACCGACACCGGGGGCCGCCAGGTGGACCTTGGTGGCGCCGATGTTGGTGAAGCTGGCCAGGTTGTCGTTGCTGTCCGTCGCTGCGACCGCGATGACGTTGGGGTTGGCGTAGTTAGCAGGATAGGTCGGCGAGACGTCGTTGTTGTTGCGGTTGTTGTTGCCGGCCGCTGCGATGAAAACGCCGCCCTTGGCGTTGAGCGCATTGAGCGCATCGACCATGTAGCTGGCGTAGCAGGATGCCCCGAGACAACCCCAGCTCGCATTGACCACCCGCGCGCCGATCTTGGCCGCGTAGCTGACGGTCTGAGCGCCGTTCCACAGGGTGCCCCCGTTGGCGCCCAGGAACTTCACGCCGACGATCTTGGGTGACCAGCTGACCCCGACCACGCCCTTGCCGTCGTTGCCGGCGGCACCAATCGTACCGGCGACGTGGGTCCCGTGGCTGCCGTCGTCGGCCGGGTTGTTGTCGTTGTTGGCAAAGTCCCAGCCGCGCGTGTCGTCGACGAAGCCGTTGTTGTCGTCATCGATTCCGTTGCCCGCGATCTCGTTCGGGTTGGTCCAGCAGTTGGGCGCGAGATCGGGATGGGTGCAGTCGACGCCCGTATCGCTCACAGCCACCAGAACGCCGCTGCCGCCGGTGGTGACGTCCCACGCGGCCGGAGCGCTGATCTTCGCCATGCCCCAGAGCTGCGCGTAATTCGGATCGTTGGGCGTTTTCCAGTGCTGGACGAGATAATTGCGCTCCGCTTCGAGGGTGACGTTGTCCTCGGAGAGCGAGACCGCCGCTTGATCCGGCGAGAGGTTGGCGGGCAGGCGCACGCGCACGTAGCCGAGCTCGCCCATGACGCCGCCGCCGCGGTCGAGGATGGTCGCGCCGAGCCTAGCGATCGCACCTTCGAACGCCGCTTCCGTCACTTCGGGGTTGCGGCGCAAGATGAGTTCGTTGGCGACGTAGGTCGTCCCGTCGGCGGTCTTCAAGGTCTCGGGCGGTCGCCGAGTGTCGCCGTCGCAAGCGCCCGACAAGAGGGCAAGGAGCGAGGCGGAGACGAGCGCTGAAGCGCGAGACGAAGACGGATCGATCGGAATTCCCACCCCTCGGAATCTCGGTGCCCGGGCCCTCAGGCTTTACCCCGAAGCGCGCACGAGAGACGGACCGGGCGCGTGTGGCACGCACAGGGCATACACACGCCGACTTTGGCCCCCTCGCAGGCTTTGCCACCTCGCGCGCAGCGGTGTTCTTGCCCGTGCCGCCAACGGTCCTAAGTCAGCGCAATCGCACGATTCGTGTCGCACGACGCTTACCCTGGCGGACAGTCCGGCGGCGGCCGCGCCTTGAAGGGAACGATGCTACTGTGCGGCCCTCATGCTGGCGGCCATCCCCCCCATCGCAGGGCACGCCGTGTTCCTGCTGCTCGTGCAGATCGCGCTGCTGCTGGTGGTCGCGCGCCTGGGAGCCGAGCTCTGCCGTCGCATCGCCCTGCCCGCAGTCGTGGGCGAATTGTCCGCGGGCCTTCTGCTCGGCCCGAGCGTGCTCGGACGGTTCGCCCCCGGCGTGTCGGCGACGCTGTTCCCACCCGAAGCCGCTCAGTTCCATCTGCTCGAGAGCCTCGGGATCCTCGGCATGGTCTTCCTGCTGCTGCTCACCGGGCTCGAGACCGATCTGCGGCTGCTACGAAATCTGGGGCGCGCGGCGCTCATCGCCTCGGCGATGGGCATGGTGGTGCCGTTTCTCACCGGGCTGGGCCTCGGATTCTTCATGCCCGTCGAATACCTGGCGCAGCCGGATCGACGAATGCTCTTCGCGTCGTTCCTGGCGACCGCGATGGCGATCTCGGCGATGCCCGTGATCGCCAAGATCCTGATGGACCTCGACCTCACCAAGCGAAACATCGGCGTCGTCATTCTGTCTGCAGGCGTGGTCGACGACACGGCCGGATGGCTCATCCTCTCGGTCATCGCCGGCATCGCCTCGCACGGTGAGTTCCGCCTCGGACAGCTCATCCGCACGATCGGCTTCACGCTGGCATTTCTCGCCTTTGCGGGTCTGGTCCTCTATCCCCTGCTCCGCCGCATGCTCTCGGCGGTCACGCGCCATTCACGCAACCAGGACACCGATCTCGTGCTGCTGGTGGTGGTGACATTGCTCGCGGGAGCGGCCACCGAGTGGATCGGCGTTCACGCCGTGTTCGGCGCGTTCATCGCCGGGGTCATTTTCCGTCAGACCCCGGAGCTCAAGGAGCCCGCGATCAAGCGGCTCGAGTCGTTCGTCTTCGCGGTGCTGGCTCCGATCTTCTTCGGCACCGTCGGCCTCAAGGTGAACCTGACCTTGCTCGGCGACGGCAAGATGCTCGCCATCGTCCTCGGCATCGCATGCCTCGGCAAGCTGGTCGGCTGCACGGTGGGAAGCATCTGGGGCGGCTTGCGCTTCTGGGAAGGTCTGTCGATCGCGGTGGCGATGAACGCAAGAGGCGCGATGGAGCTGGTCGTCGCGACCATCGGGCTATCGCTCGGCATCCTCAACCAGCAGATGTTCTCGATCATCGTCGTGGTCGCCATCGTGACCTCGTTCATGGCCCCGGTCGGCTTGCGCCTCACCATGAAACGCGTGCGCATCACCGAGGACGAAGCGCGCCGCATTCTCGCGTCGCAATCCCGCGGCGTCTTCGATCCGACGCAAGTGCGGGTGCTCGTCCCCACCATCGGCGGCCCCAATAGCACGGGAGCCATCGCCCTGGCGTCCGGTCTCGCCAAGCGCAGCCATCACGCGCTCGAGGTGCTGACGGTCAAAGCGCCGGTCTCCTGGGCCGCCCGATTCAAAGCGTTCTTCCTGCGTTGGCAACAGCCGCCCGAGAAGGAGCGCGATCGGCCCAGCGCGCTCCATCGCATTTTGCTCGACGCCGGCCTTCCGCCCACCATTCGGGAGGTCTCCAACAGCGACGTTGCCGATGCCATCATCGACGAGGCCCGCAAAGGCATCGACTTCATCGTCGTGGGCGCTTCGAGCCATGGGCGCTGGCTGGGCGGTCCCATCCTCGAGCAGGTCGTGCGGCGCGCCCCCTGCCATGTGGTGATTTTGAAGACACGCACCCAGGATCAGGCCTTTCGGCGCATCCTGGTTCCCTTCGACGGCGGCGTCTTCTCCCGCGTCGCCGTCGACTTCGCCGTCCGTTTCGCCGAGGTAACGGGCGCCGAGGTAACCGTCGCCTTGATGGGCGCCCGACGCCCGGGCGATCTCGAAAAGACCGGCGAGACCGACATGGACAGCAACGGCACACTCGATCCCGAGACGCTCCGGCGGATCTCGCCTTGGCTCGCCACAGCCGCCAATCCACCCAAGATGATCCCGGTTCCCTCCGACCAGGGGGGCCTGGCTTCGGAGGCTGCGTCGGGAGGATACGATCTGGTGGTGATCGGTGCGGAAAACCGCGCGGTCCAGCACCGGCTCTTCTTTGGCGCCGACAACGAGCGGCTGATCCGCAGCGCACCCGTACCAATTGCGCTCATTGTGCCGCACATCGGGCGCCTCGAATGATGGCGAATGGTCGGGCGAAATGATGGGCTGGTCCGCGGCTCTTGTCGTGACGCTCCTGTCGTGAGCGCCCTTGACACGTCGGAGTGAGAGGCAAAAGATGACCGCGTGAGCGCTGTGAAGGGGTTGCGGAAGGGGGCGCTGATGGCCGAACTCACAAGCAACCGAGCCGGGAGGCGATGGGCTGCCGAAGCTGCCGCGCTGGCCACCGGGCTGCTGTTCGTGGCGGCCGCTGCGGGGCCGGCCCGGGCGCAAGACGACGCTCCACTCGACCCGACCCAGGCGCCCGTCGAGGTGCATGGCTTCGTCAGCCAAGGCTTCATCAAGTCGACGGGCAACAATTACCTGGCCGATTCGAAGCGCGGAAGCTTCGAGTTCTCCGAGGCCGGCATCAACGTCACCAAGGTCTTGCAGCACAACCTCCGCGTCGGCGTGCAGCTGTTCACGCGCGATCTTGGCCCCATCGGCAACTACGACGCGCGCTTCGACTGGTTCTACCTCGACTACCGTTTCGCCGACTGGTTGGGCCTGCGCGCGGGCCGCACCAAGCTGCCCTACGGCCTTTACAACGAGCTCAGCGATGTCGACGCTGCCCGCGTACCGATCCTTCTGCCGCAATCGACGTATCCCATCCGCAGCCGCGACTACTTGCTCGCTCAGACCGGGCTCGAGCTCTATGGAGCCGTGTCCCTCGGTGTTGCCGGCTGGTTCGAGTACCGCATCTATGGCGGCACCATTTTCCTCGAGGCCGCCGCCCCCAACCCATCTTCACCCTTCCGCGTGGAGAATCAGGCCATCCCCTACGTCGCGGGCGGGCGCGGTATGTGGGAGACACCACTGACCGGCCTGCGTGTCGGAGGCAGCATCCAGTTCCTGCGCGTCGACTACGAGTTCACTGGCAGCGCGATGCCACTCATGAATCCGGGCGCACCCGGCGGAATCGCCTCGGCCAAGATCCCCGTGAGCCTCTGGGTTGCCTCGGCCGAATATGCCGGCGCCGATCTCTTGCTGGCCGCCGAATACGGTCGCTGGAAGATCGATCTGCAATCGAGCGTGCCAGAGATCGTACCCTCGAAAACGACGACCAGCGAAAGGTTCTACGGTCTGGCCGCTTACCGCGTGAACTCGTGGCTCACACCTGGCGTCTACTACGCGCGGTTTTTCTCCGACGTCAACCAGCGACAGGGCCGTCAGAACCACCAGCACGACACCGCCCTCACGCTCCG
>JANNNO010000104.1:0-2369 GCA_031398585.1 Myxococcales bacterium
GGCGCCTGCGGCCGCTGCCGGCGTGGCGGGTGCGAAATCGGTCTGACGTACGGTCGCCAGGACGATCGGCGTCGTCACCTCGACCTCGGCCAGCGCGTTGCCCGCGTAGGTCGGGCGACGGAAGGTCTTTCCGCTCACCACCGCCACGATGTCGCTGGCCTGGCCGGCTTCGAGCAACGCGGCCACCCGTGGCAGCACGTCCTTGCCGGTCGAGGTCGCCGACGCCACCAGTGCCGTGGCCCCCGCCGATTTCACCGCGCTCGCAAGCACAGGGGCGTAGCTCTCGGCCAGCATGGCTCTGAGGCCCGGGTCGTCGAACTTGATCACTTTGTCGACGTACTTGGCCGCGTCGGTGGCGCCCGCGCCGACGTCACCGCCCAGCACCAGGCCGACGACAGGGCCGCCGTGATGTTTGGCCAGCTCGCGCGCGGCGGTGATCGCCGGCAACGAGGTGGAACGGAGGCCCTCCGATGAAATCTCGAGAAAAACCGCCACTGCGCCCATCAGAGCACCTTCGCTTCGTTCTTGAGTTTCGCCACCAGCTCCTCGACCGAGCCGACTTTCTGCCCGGCTTTGCGCGCGGGCGGAGCGGTGTAGCCGAGGGTCTTGACCTTCGCCGCGCCGGCCGTCACGCCGAGCGATTCGACGGAGATTTCCTTAATTTCTTTCTTCTTCGCCGCCATGATGCCCTTGAGCGAGGCGTAGCGCTGGCTCTCTTCCCACTCGGCCCCGTCGGGCGCGAGCGCGGCGTTGCGCACGGCCTTCTTGCCGATGATGCGCAGGTCGACGGTCAGCACCGCCGGCAGGGGGACTTTCTTCTCCTCCACGCCGGCGTCGACCTCGCGGGTCACGTTGGCGGTCTTGCCGTCGGCAGCCAGCAGGACCGACGCGAGGAAGGTGGCCTGCGGCCAGCCGAGACGGCCGGCGAGGATCTGCCCGACCTGGTTGGAATCGCCGTCGGTCGCTTGCTTGCCCATGACGACCATGTCCGGCGATTCACTCGCCACCAGGGCTCCCAGGATCTGCGCGACCTTGTCGCTGTCGAGCGCACCGTCTTCGCTGATGACCAGGATGCCGCGATCAGCGCCCATCGCCAGCAGGCCGCGCATCTGTTGCGCGACGTCCTTGGGCCCGATGCTGACGACGACGACCTCGCCGACGCGCTCGCCGCCTTTGCCCTTCTCGGTGAGGCGCAAGGCGGTCTCGACCGCGTATTCGTCGAACGGATTCACTTGCCAGCTGGCGCCGGCGAGATCGAGAGAGCTGCCGGCGAACTTCAGCTTCTGCTCGGGGTTGGGCACCCGCTTGATGGGAACGAGGATCTTCAAGGTCACCTCCCAAACTGGTCAGATCGGAAAAGAGGGAATCGTCAGGAACGCCGAGCGGAACACCATGTCGGCGCGCCTAAGGTGTCACGCGCTCCGCCGGCCGGCCACGAGTTGGAGCCGGCGGGTTCGCGGGATCTCGTCACCCGGTGGCGAGGCGGAGCGCCTCTTCCAGGTGGCGAAGGATGTTTTCGTTGAGATCGACGAGGTAGACGGTGGTCGGCTTGGACTGGCGGTGCGCTCGCAGCTCGTCGACCATGGCGCGGGCGGCGTCCGCTGGGTCGACGCCGCCAAGGCCGGTGCCCATCCCAGGCAGGGCGATGGTCTCGAGGCCTTTGTGAGCGGCGGCGATGAGCGCGGCGCGGGTCGCGCGACGAACGTTCTCGACTCCGACTTTCATGCCGGGTTCGTCCATCGTGGGGGCGTGGATGACGTGTTTGGCCCACAACTGGCCAGCCGCGGTCACGACCGCGGCGCCGACGGCGATCGGCGCAAGCGACATGGCCTCACGCTGAATGGAGGGGCCGCCCTTACGCGAAAGAGCGGCCGCGACGCCGCCTCCCATGATGCCCAAGGAATTGGCCGGGTTGACGACGGCGTCGACCGCCATCTCCGTGATGTCGCTCTTGGCGATATGGATCACCATAGGGCTAGTGCTCGAAGCCGTAGGCTCGGCTGCACCGTAGCATCTAGGAAACGTGGCCTCAAGAGCGCAGACGCGAAACAGCGCCGCAAACCTCAATGAATTCGCCGCGCCGGATCCCCGTTGGCGGCTTTGGCAAGCGGGGGAGCGACGCGCCCCGGACGGAGGGTTTAGGAGTTGCCTTCGGCCAGGACGCTTTCGAGCTCTTTGGTGATGGTGGTGGCGTCTTTTTTGCGCGCGACCGAGATCTCCTGGACGATGAGGCCTCGGGCGGTGTCGAGCATGCGTCGTTCACCAAAAGAGAGGGTCTTGGTCGTCTTCAAGCGGTGTAGATCGCGGAAGACCTCGGCCACCTCGAACAGCGAGCCGCTCTTGATCTTCTCCATGAAGCCGCGGTACCG
>JANNNO010000141.1:0-3331 GCA_031398585.1 Myxococcales bacterium
GTCTTCCGCCGTCGCCGCGGCGTTTGCCAGGACTTCGCTCATCTGCAGATCGCCGCCATGCACGCCATGGGGCTGCCGGCCCGCTACGTCTCGGGCTATCTGCTGACGCGGCCCCCGCCCGGCCGCGTGAAGTTGATCGGCGCCGACGCCTCGCACGCGTGGATCGGCACCTTCGTTCCCGATTTCGGCTGGGTGGATTTCGATCCGACCAACGACATCCTGCCGTCCGACGAACACGTGACGATCGCGCACGGACGCGACTTCTCCGACGTGACCCCGCTCAAAGGGGTGATCCTCGGCGGCGGCAAACACGAAGTGCGCGTCGCCGTCGACGTCGATCCCCTGCCCTGATCTTCGTCGCGGCGATCAGCCGCGATCAGCCGCGGCGGGTGCGACGTCGCCAGAGCAGCCAGGCGAAGGGCGCGAGGAAAAGTAGGTTGGCGGCATCGTCGCCGGTCTGGCCGCCCATCGAGCAGCCATCGTCGTCGGCGGGCGCTGCCGGTGGCGGGGCTCCCGTTCCCGGCGCGCCGCCGGTTCCCGTGGGCCGCGGGGCTTTGACGGCAGCCGCGATCTTCTCGGTGTTGTCGGCAACGACCATACCTGGGCCGGTCATGCCCATCTGCACGACGCGACGGTTGGCCGGCATGTCGGGCGTGTTGCGCGGGTGAAAAGGCCAGGTCGTTCCCATGCCCTTGACCACGATGCCGCCGAAAGTCGCCTCCCAGGCGCCGTTGACGTCGCCGCAGCCGCCCGCGTACTTCAGGGTCACGCTGTGCTGGTTGCTGACGTCTCCCAGCTCGGAGTTGAGGTCGAACTCCGGATCCAGCGTCATCTCGGAGGCCGAGAGCGTGGTGTAAAGGCGCGTGAGGTACGCCTGATCCACGAAGAGCTTGGCGGTTGCTTCGAGGGGCGCGATCACCAGCTTCTCGACGTCGGCGAGGAACTTGGCCTTGTCGAACCCGGTCAGCTCGATCACCGCCTCGGGCGCGCGCATGCCGTCACAGTAGAAGGCGCCCGGCTTGCGGAAGGCGGCGAAGTAGCAGCGAGGCGACGTCAAGACGGCGTCGACGGTCACGCCCGGCGGCAGCGTCAGGTTGTTGGCCAGCACGTCCGAGACGCCGTCGAGCGCCACGCGCCCGCTGCCGGGTCGAGAAGCGAAAGGGCCGCCAAAGTTGCCTTGGGCCTGGGCCGAGAAGGTCTCGACGGTGCGGGCGACAAGCTCGGGAATGTCGAGCGCGTCGGCGGCCTGGCGAAACGTCTGGATGGCGAAGCGTTCGTTGAACAAGTTGTTGGCGAACTGGCCGTTGCCGGTCGTCGTGGCCAGCTCGGTGACGAAGCCCTGGCCGCCCGCTTGGTTCGCCGCCTCGGTGACGACGACGTTGTAGGTCGCGTTCGGCATGAACCAATCGATGAGTGCCTCGTTCAGCTCGAGGCTCTTGTAGTTGACCGGCACCGCGCGGTTGGCCGAAAGCACCCAGACCAGGATGCCCATGTTCTCGTTGGCCGCGACCGCGGTCGGGCGAATCGGGATCATCGGGCGGTCCGAGTCGTAGGTCAGCATCACCGGGCGGATCGATCCGGCGCTGCGGTTCTTGGCCAGCTTGAAAGCGATGAGGTTGAGCTTGTCGCGCAGGTAGGGCCGCAGGACGTCGGCGCCGAGCGCACCCACTTCGTAGCCGTTGGTCTTGAGCCACTCGATGGCGACCATCGCGGGATCCGAGAGCGCCGGGTTGACCTGGATGACCTCGTAGACGTAAGGACCAACCGCACCGGCCGCGAGGACCGCGACGTTGGGCTTGTTGGCTTCTGCCGCAGGCACGCTGGGCGCCGGCACCGGTCCCGAGCTACCCGCATTGGGGCTGCCCCCACGACAGGCCTGCCCAAAATCACGTTGCACCTGGTAGACCGGGTTGGTCTGCGCCTGCAGGCGATCCAGCATGGCGCTGGTCGAGACGCCGACTTGAGGGATGCCGGGCACGGGCAAGACCCAGGCGAACTTGGCGGCGTCGCCCTGATAGAGGATCTCGACGACCGCGGTGACCTTCTTGGCCGGGCGATCGAAGGAGAAGACGATTCGCTCGGCGGCCTGGTTGACCGGCATCGCCGAGGAACAGAAGAGGCCGCCACACGCATGGGCCTCGCGTGCGGGCGAGGCGAGCAGAGTCAGCAGAGCCGCGACGGCGACGAGAACGAATCGTCTCGGCCCGATTGGCGCACGACTTGGCCCGCCTGGGGCGCTTCTCGGCCCAGATGGAACGCAGCCGGCGGGGCCCGCAGCAACGGCGTGGCTGGCAATGGCGGGGCGGGCAGCGAGGTGGCGGGCTCGGCGTGACATGGCGTCCCCTTTTGCGTGGGCCGGCGGACCGGCAAGTGGCGGGGCGACCCGGTGTGGACCGAGTCGCCCGCGCATTTTGCCATCAGCCCGCGCCGAGCGCGCGCCCGATGATCGTCTCCGCGTCCGTCACCGCGGGGTGAAGGTGAAGGGGTACGTCACCATGACGATGCCGTCACCTTGCGGGGGGGGAAACTTCCAGACGCGCGATTGCTCGACGATGCAAGGCCCGACCTTGGGGTCAGCGATGGTCGAAGCGTGAACGTCACTCTGGGTCACCCGGCCGTTGCTGCCGATGGTGAAGCGCAGGGTGACCTTGCCCTGCAAGGTGGCGTCGGTGACAAGAGCGCTCTCGTAGCAGGCCTTGACGTTGTCGATGTGCGATCGGATCACATCGCGAATCACAGTCTTGTCGAGCGACCCGATGATTCGACCGGCAGGGGTCTTCAGTTGAGCGCCATTCGCGCTGGCCCCGGGAGGCACAGCTGCGGGTGGCGCTGCCGACTCGGGCGCCGGGATCGCCCCCACCGGAGGTTTGAAAGGCGCCGACGGTTTCGGGGTCTGGCCGGCCCCGTAGTTGACGACCGTGATGCTTGCGAAGCCGGCGCGTTTGGCCGCCACCATGTAGGGGCGCATCCTCTCCCTGTCGAGCTGGCCCCGGATCCAGAGAACCGGGTCGCCCGAACGTTCGCGGGCGGCCTTGAATGCGGCGGCCATGTTGGAGAGATCGACGAGGCGGCCGCCCATCCAGGCCCCACCTTTGTCATCGAAAGTCAGCACGGGACGATCCGCCCAGGGAACCAGCTTGGCTTGCAGATCGGCATCCGCCGCGGCGTCACGAAGGGCCGGCTCCCCGACCTCGCCGGGAGATCCCGAGCAAGCAAGCAGGACGGCACCGGCTCCCGCCGAAAGCGCGAAGCTGGGACCCGGTGACCAGCGCTTGGAACCGCGCAGGGCCAGCAGGCGAGCGCGCAGATCCCAGGCGAACGCTGGCACGAG
>JANNNO010000358.1:0-5197 GCA_031398585.1 Myxococcales bacterium
CCGACCAGCACTTCGCCGTTGTCCCGGTCGTAAATCATGGTTTCGAAGAAGGTCGCCAGCCCCTCCGACAGCCACTCGGGCTGCTCGCGGACGTGAAAGCGGCTGAGGTGATGCGTGAGCTCGTGACGGATGGCCACGCGGTTGTCGTCGCTCGCGGCGGCGCGCATTGCAATGAAGGGCTGGAAGAGCGACTCGGTGAAAAAGCCGTTGTTGTTGGGCTCAAAGGCGCGCCAGTCGTGCTCCTTGGCGACAATCACCACGCGCACCTGACCGACCGCCTCCTCGGCGTTGGGCCACGCGGTTGCGACGAGGGCGGCCCGATACTCTTCCAGGTCGCGCAAGGCGATCGCGGCCTCCTCGGCTGGCAAGTAGCTCGAGACGGTGAAGTGTGGGCTGGCGAGCTCGTGCCAGGGGGGGCCGCCACGTGCTGGGCAGACGAATGACTGCGCACACCCGGAGGGCAAGCTGACAAGCAGGAGGGCGACCAGCAGCGGCGCTCCGCGGAGGGGCAGTCGCTTCCAGAGCGCGTCGAAGCGGTCAAACATTCGACTCCCATCTTGCCACCGACGCCCAGGGTAGACCTCATCGGGGTGGAGGTCCTGATAGCCCGCTGGCCGAGATGCGCGGTTTCGGCGCTCAAAGCTTCGGCGAAGCCATGTCTGCTTGAATATCCAACGTGTCCATTATAAAGAAAGTAGTCACATGTCAGTCCTTACCCTCCCGAGCTCCGAGAGTCTGTCGCTCACGGTCAGGGCGCGCGCGCTGGTCTTCGAAGATCCGGCGTCGCTGCAGCTGCTGGAACGGATCGGCCAGGTTGCGCCGAGCGATGCCACTGTCCTGATTCATGGCGAGACGGGAACTGGCAAGGAGATCGTCGCACGCCACGTGCATAACCTCAGCTCGCGGCGCAACCGACCGTTCGTCGCAATCAACTGCAGCGCCTTCCCTGAATCGCTGGTCGAGGCCGAGCTCTTCGGCCACGAACGCGGCGCCTTTGCCGGCGCCACCGGCGCCAAGGAAGGCTGGTTCGAGGCAGCGCAGGGAGGGACGCTCTTCCTCGACGAGATCGGCGATCTGCCGCTGCGGGTTCAGGTCAAGCTCCTGCGCGTCCTGCAAGAGCGCGAGGTCGTCCGCATCGGATCCCGTCAGCCGACGCCGATCGACGTGCGGCTCATTGCAGCCAGCAACGTCGAGCTGCAAGAGGCGGTGGCGGCCGGACGATTTCGCGAGGATCTCTACTACCGGCTGGCGGTGGCTCCTCTCACCATCTTGCCGTTGCGACAGCGGACCGGCGACATCTTGCCGCTGGCGCAGCACTTTCTCGCTGTCTTCCGGCAGAAGCTGCGCACTGACGTCGTGGGCTTGACCCCCGATGCGGTGGAGCGGTTGCGCGGCTATCCCTGGCCGGGGAACATCCGGGAGCTCGAGAACGTCATTCACCATGCTCTGCTGGTCTGCCGTGGATCCGAGATCACCGTCGCCGATCTGCGGCTCGCCGCACCAGCAGCGTTGTCAGTGGCCGCGAATCCGACGAATCAAGGCGGGACATCGGCCTGGGACGCGCTCGAGACCGCTCTGGTCGCCCTCTACGAGCAGAGCCCGCCGGATCTACATGCACGGATCGAAGCGGCGGTGGTGCGGTCTGCCTATCGTTTCTGCCATCACAATCAGATGGAGGCTGCGCGCCTGCTGGACGTGACTCGCAATGTGTTGCGGGCGCGGCTCATCGACGCCGGGGATCTGCGCGCGCCGGCCAGCAAGGCGGCGCGGGCGCAGCGGAGACTGCAGGCCCGCACCACCGCCGACGTGATCCCCATCGGCTCGCGGCTGGCGTCGCCTAGTTGAGCCCTTCGCGAGCGAGCGCCTCGCGCACGCTCTTGCGCTCACCGACGCGTGCGACGTAGGCGGCGAGTTGCGGCCAGCGTGCGAGATCGATGCCGGTTGGCTTGGCCCAACGGGCGATCACGAAGAGATAGGCGTCAGCCACACTGAAGGTCTCGCCCATGAGATAGGCGCGGCCATCGGTGAACAGGCGCTCGCAGTCATCGAAACGCCGGGCCACGCGCGCCCGTGCTGCCTCCCTGGCCGGTGGTGGCGTATCGGAAGAGAAGAGTGGTGAGAAGGCTTTGTGCAGCTCGCTCGAGATGAAGTTGAGGTGTTCCTGCAGGCGGGCCCGCTCGAGCGTGCCGGGCGTGGGAGCGAGCCGCGCTTCGGGGTGCTGGTCGGCGATGTACTGCACGATCGCGGCGCCTTCGGTGAGCAACCCGCCCCCTGTCAGCTCGAGCGCGGGAACGTAGCCCTTGGGGTTGATCGCGAAGAAGTCGCGGCCGGTCTCTGTCTTGTGCGCGTGCGTGTCGACCCTTTCCAGATCGAATGCGACACCGGCCTCGGCCAGGACGATGTGGGGCGAGAGCGAGCAGGCGCCGGGCGAGTAATAGAGCTTCATGACGGATGGTCCTTTCTTTGAGATCAATCGAGATCCGAGACGAGGGAAGCAAAGAGGGACGCGGCGGAGCGATGTCGCAAGTTGGGCGCGATTTGGCCGCCCCAGAGCGAGACGAGATCCGTGCGGTCAGCGGCGAGGGCCGCCTCGCGCAGCCGTCCCACGAACCAGCTCTGCACGGGGAACGGGGCAGGGCTTCCGAGGCGTGCAGCCAGCTCGTCACTCCAGCGGTTGGCGAGGCCGCGGGCAAGGCGGCCGGAAAAGGCGCGCGTGAGGACAGTCCGCTCCGCCGCCGGAGAGAACAGCGCCGCCCGGTGTGCGGGATGCGCGGCGGACTCTTCGCACGCGAGAAACGCGGTGCCGATCTGAGCGCCGCTTGCCCCCAAGGTGAGGACGGCACGCACGCCGCGCCCATCCGCGATGCCGCCGGCGGCGATGATGGGTGCCTTCACACGGCGGCTCACGAGCTGGGTCAGCGCGAAGGTGCCCATCAAGCTCTGCTCGGCCGGCCCCAGGAACGAGGGGCGATGACCACCGGCCTCGAGGCCCGTTGCCACGATGGCGTCGACGCCGGCCTCGTCGAGAGCACGAGCCTCGGCGAGCGATGTCGCGGCCCCGACCGTGAGGATCCCGCGGTGGCGGCAGGCGGTCAGAACCGCAGGCGACGGGATGCCGAAGACGAAGCTGAAGACGGGCGGGGCCGCTTCCAGCAAAGCTTCGATCTGATCTTCGTAACGCGGGTGAAATCGCGCAGGCGGGGTGGGGCGGGGCAGCCCGAGCTCGGCGAAAAGCGGCCCGAAGAGATCGGCGAGGCGTTCAAAAGCGTCCGCGGTCAGCGTCTCGGCGCCGGGATCGTGGTCGGAGATCCAGAGGTTGATGGCGAAGGGCCGTGTTGTAAGCGAGCGGCATTCCTCCACCAGCGCCGGCAGTTGCGCCGGCGGCACGATGTGCGCACCGAACGAGCCAAGCCCGCCGGCGTTCGAGACCAGCGCCAGCAGGCGCGTGGTCGAAAGGCCCCCGCCGAAGGGGCCCTGGATGACGGGATGATCGATGCCGAGGAGACTGGTGAGCGGGGTTCGCCCTTCGCCAAGACTTGCCATGCAGAACGGATAGCCCACGCCGTAACGGAAGGCGACCTGATAACGAAAGGTTACTTCGCTTCGTGGTATCCTTTCGGTAACTCGTCGCCCATGCCGCTCGCCCGTCGCAAAAGCAAGGTCTCGCCGCCCGCGCTGGTCTGTCCTCTCTCGGACTGCATGGCGCTGCTGGGAGGCGCGTGGACTCCCAACGTGATCTGGTACCTCGCCGAGGGCCCGCGTCGCTTCTCGGAGCTGCGCTCGGACATCCCGCCCATCTCGGCCAAGATGCTCAGCGCGCGCCTACGCGAGCTTCAGCGGCGCAAGGTTGTCGAACGCAAGGTCGTGCCCAGCCGCCCCCCCTCGGTCGAATACAGCCTCTCCGAGCTCGGCCGCGAGCTGCTGCCCGCCATCCGCGCCATCGTGCACGTCGGCGAACGCCTCAAGCGCCTTTCAGTCTGACCCCGCGGCTCGAGGCGCGCCGAAGCGCTCAGCCTACTCGGCGACGCGGGTCACGTAGACGTCGGTGAAGGAGAGGGAGCAGTTGCGGCTGGGGGACCAGTCCGCGGTGCTGCCGCCGAAGAAGAAGTCGAGGAAGATGCGATCGATGCGGCGGTTGGGTGCCTCGATCATCCAGCCCATGTTGCTGCGATCGATGACCATCCTGTCGTCGATCCAGAGCTGCAAGATGCCGTTGCGCTGACTGCCGGTGTTCAGCTTCACGCGCTGCTTGACCCGATACCACCTACCAACGCCGAAGTTGAAGCCCGTGGCGATGGCGTTACCGCAGGCGCTCTGCTGGTCCATGTCGTAGATGTAGCCGATGAGCCGGCCTTGCTCGCGCCACATCTGGCGCGCGGTGAAACCGATGTCGGTCGAGGTCTGGCAGCCGCTGGGGGCGTTGCCGCCGGCGAGCCCGGGGATCTTGCCACCACGGGAGAAGTCCCAACCGGGTTCGTAGCGAAGCCGGTATTCGAAGACGTACTCCTTGCCGGGCGTGATGGTGAGGCGGATGAGGTGGCCGTTGCCACCGGCGCCGAATTTCCCGGCTTCGAAGCCGGCGGTGAAGATCTTGGCGCCCGCCTCGGTGGTCGTCGTTCGTCGCGTTCCGATCCAGCGGGCGGCGATCACGTCTTCCAAACTGGCGCGCACGCCGAGCGAGGGGGGAGGGGCGCCGCCATCACCCGGGCCGGCGCCGTCGCCACTTGCATCGGAGGTTCCGTCGGCGTCGGGTTGCGCGCCGTCGACTGCCGAGCCGGCATGCCCGCCGTTGCCCGAAGCGCCGCCGGTGCCTGAAGCGCCGCCGGTCGCAGGGCCACTGCCGCCCGTCATGCTGCCGGATGTCCCGCCAGTCGTGCCGCCCGATACGCCGCCCGTCGAACCTCCCGCGCCGCCACTCTGACTGCCGCCCGTTCCCCCCTTCGCTCCGCCGCCACCCGAACCGCCGGCACCCGGGCCCGCTGGCGAGCCGCTGCTGCTGGCGCAGTTGACGGCCGGCAAGAGGCAGCCAAGAAGCGCCGCAAGGAGGCAGCCGCGCAGGGACGGGGGGGAGACCCGGGACGACAAGGACATGTCCTCATCTTGTCCGAACCGCACCGGAATTGGTCATCTCCCGCGCAAGACGCGCCACAATGACGTCGATGAGCCCCAACGCCTCGAGCCGGCCCCGCCCGCGGCC
>JANNNO010000423.1:0-4416 GCA_031398585.1 Myxococcales bacterium
GCGCTGCGCCGGGCGATCCCCCCGCTGAAGATCCGCATCGAGGACGCTGCCCCTCCCGCCGTGAGCCGGGACACGCGCCACCCCGCCGCCCTGCGCCAGCCCGCCCCCAGGGCGCGCGCCTACAAGGGCAAGCGCATCGGAAGAGCCATCATCGAGCTGTGGGCCGAGCTCTTGACGGATCGGCCGCGGCTCACCGAGATCTGTTGCGGCGATGCCGAGACGCCGCTGCTCGAGAGCGACGTCATCGAAGCACATCGCCTGATGGCCGAACGGATCGCCGCGCTCACCGATCGTGAGCCGAAAGAGCCGGTTCCCGAGCCCGCAGGCGATGACGACGGGGCCAAACGACGCTCGCGCGGCAAAGGCGGACGCAAGCGTGACAATCGCGCAAATCGCGAAGAACGCCGCTACGAACATCGGGTCGCCGAGCGCGACGACCAGCGCACCGCCGAGGTCGCCGTCGGGCGCGCGGTCGGTTCGAGTCGGCCCCCGTCGGACGACGTGGACGACGATGACGAGGAGGGTGACGAGACGGTGCGCGGGGAGACCGGTATCGATGGTCTTGCCACCGCAGGCGAGGAGCCGGTGCTCGATCTCGCCGACGTGGCCATTCTCCTGCGCGCCAACCAGATCGTGCGCGGCGCCCGCCGCAAGCTGCGGCACCTCTTCGTCGACGAGGCGCAAGACCTGTCGCCGGTCGAGCTGGCGGCGCTGATCGGCGAGACGACCGACGATCGTTCGGTCACGCTGGCGGGTGACACCAGCCAGCGGCTTTTTCTCGACAACGGCTTTCGCGATTGGCGCTCGGTCCTGCACGAGCTTGGCCTCGATCACGTGGCGGTCGAGCCGCTGCGCATTTCGTATCGGTCGACGCGCGAGATCCTGGCGCTGGCACGACACGCGATGGGGCCGCTGGCCGACCCGGTGGAGCCGGTGGCCCCCCGCTCCGGAGCGCCGGTCGAGGCGCATCGATTCCCGGGCACCGGGGCGGCGGTGGCGTTCCTCGGCGAAGCGCTGCGGCCTTTGCTCACCCGCGAGCCGCGCGCCACCGTCGCGATTCTCGCCCGCCATCCCGAGCAGGCCGATCGCTATTACGACGGGCTGGTTCGCGCCGAGATCCCTTCCTTGCGCCGGGTGCGTGCGCAGGATTTCGCGTTTCGGCCCGGTGTCGAGGTCACCGAGATCCGACAGGTCAAGGGGCTGGAGTTCGACTACGTCGTCCTGGTCGACGTGAACGCGGCCAGCTTCGGCACCGACGACGAATCCCGACATCTTTTTCACATCGCCGCCACCCGCGCCGCGCATCAGCTCTGGCTCATCGTCACCGGCACCCCAAGTCCGCTGTTTCCGGCCGCGCTGCTCACCGGCTGAGCCGTTGCACCTGTCCCCAGCGTCCATGGCCGCCGGTGTAGGATGCCTTCCGATGATCGCGCTGCTTCCCTCGTCGCGTTCCGAGGCTCGGTAAGTGGGCCTTCCTTCGGGCAAGTCGATGCTCTGGCGCAAGCCGAGCGGGGAAGCCATCGCCGATTCCGATCGCCCGGGTACGACCACCTTGCGGCGCAGCCTCGGCGCAACTGACCTTGCGCTGCTCGGGATCGGCGCCATCGTTGGCGCGGGGATCTTCTCCTCCACCGGTCAGATGGCTGCCGGGGGCAACGGTCAGCCGGGCGCCGGTCCCGCGTTGACTGTCTCGTACCTGCTCACGGCGGTCGCGTGCTGCTTCGCCGCCCTCTGCTATGCCGAGATCGCCGCGATGGTCCCGGTCGCGGGCAGCGCATACACCTACGCTTACGTGGCGCTCGGCGAGATCTTCGCCTGGATCATCGGGTGGGATCTCATCATCGAGTACGCGGTCGGCAACATCTACGTCGCGCAGAGCTGGGCCGACTACTTTCGTTCGTTCTTACGTGGCGCCTTCGGTCTCGATTTTCCCGCTTGGCTGGCCACGGATCTGCAAACCGCCGCCGCCACACCGGCCATCGCCGACGCAGCCCCGCGCATCGGCAGTTTCGTTGTCGCCTTCAACCTTCCCGCCGCGCTCATCGTCCTGGCGGTCACCAGCGTGCTCGTCCTCGGGATCCGGGAGAGCGCCCGCGCCAACGCGATCATGGTCGGACTCAAGGTGTTGCTGGTGCTCGGCTTCGTCGGCGTCGGCGCCTTCTTCATCGATCGCGCCAACTACACGCCCTTCGCTCCCAACGGCTGGAAAGGCATCTGGACCGGCGCCTCGCTCGCTTTTTATTCCTACATCGGCTTCGACGCTGTCTCGACCGCCGCGGAAGAGACGCGGGATCCTCAGCGCAATCTGCCGCGCGGGATCATCGCGTCCCTCATCGCCTGCACCTGCCTTTACGTGGCGACCGCCATCGTGATGACCGGGCTCGTTCCGGCCGCCGACCTCGGCACCGGGGATCCCCTGGCGCACGCCTTGCGCCACGCCGGTCTCGAGAACCTGGCCACCGTCATGGCGTTCGGCGCGCTGATCGCGGTGACGGCAGTCTTGCTGGTCTTTCAGCTCGGTCAGACCCGCATCTTCATGGCCATGGCGCGCGACGGCCTCTTGCCTGCCGCCTTTGGCCGCATTCACCCGCGCTTCCGTACGCCCGCCTTCGGCACCGTGCTGGTGGGAGGCATGGTCGCGGTCGCGCCGACTTTCATCACGCCGTCGCAGGCTCTCGAGCTGACCAGCATCGGAACGTTGTTCGCCTTCATCGTGGTTGCCTGCGGGGTGATCGCGCTTCGCATCCGCGAGCCGAACCGCCCGCGTCCCTTTCGCGTGCCCGGCTACCCGCTGACGCCGCTGCTGGCGATCGCCTTTTGCGGCTGGTTGATGGCGGGTTTGACGCCGATGAACTTCGTTCGATTCGGGGTCTGGTTGTTGCTCGGGCTCGTGATCTATCTGATCTATGGGGCGCGCCGCACGCGTCCCTCACCCGGGCCGCCTTAGGGTTTTCCTTTATTGTTGCCAAGGTGCAATTGCACCAAGCTTCCCTCTTTCGTACGGATTTGTTAGACCGTGCGTTCGATGTGAAGGTGATTGGTGCCCACGGGACCGGAGTTCGAAGCGCGCAAGCCCGCTGATGTGATCGCAACGACCTGCTTCCATTGTGGCGCCGAAATTCGCCCCGACATGGTCGCATGTGCCCGTTGCGGACAGCGACCGACGCCCCCCTCGCCGGCGGCGATCGGCGACGGCCAGCGACGCCAGCTCACCGTGATGTTCTGCGACCTGGCGGATTCCACCGGGTACTGGGCGCGGCTCGATCCCGAAGAATTCCTCGAGATGGTGCGTGCGTACCAGGGGCTCTGTCGGCAAGCCGTGCAACGCTTCGACGGGCACGTCGCGCAATACCTCGGCGATGGCGTCCTGGTCTACTTCGGCTATCCACTGGCCCACGAGGACGACGCCGCCCGGGCGCTACATGCAGGTCTTGCCATCATCGACGCTCTGGCGAAGTTCAACGAGAGCAACGACGACCGTGGCCGGCCACGCCTCAGCGTGAGGGTCGGCATCCATACCGGCCCGGTGGTGACGGGACGGCTCGGCACCGAAGATCGGGGCGAGATGCTCGCGCTGGGAACCACCCCGAACCTGGCAGCGCGACTGCAGGGGGCCGCCGCGCTCGATACCGTCGTCGTCAGTCAGGCGACCAGCCGACTCGTTCAGGGACTCTTCGAGCTGGAAGATCTCGGCGCTCAGCCGTTGAAAGGTCTGGCGACTCCCGAACGCATCTACCGGGTCGTCGGAAGAGGCCCTGCGCGAACCCGCCTAGAGGCCGCGCGTATGGCACGCAGTCTGCCGCTTTATGGCCGCGAGGCCGAAACCGCCATGCTGGCAAAATGCTGGTCCGACGTGAAGCAAGCCCCTTCGCGGCCGCAGTTCGTGCTGCTGCGGGGCGAGCCCGGCGTGGGCAAATCGCGCCTCGTCGACTGGCTCGAGGGCGTCGTGACGGCCGACGGCGGCCAGCGCCTCGCCTGGCGCTCATCGCCTTATCACGCAAACGCCGCGCTCTATCCCGTCGCTGAATCGCTCGCTCGTGCGCTCGAGTTCGGTGCTGATGTCGACGCCGCCGCGCGCCTGGCCCGCATCGCTGGCCTCGTCGAGCAGACCGGGCTCGCGGCGGGCACTGCCGTGCCCCTGCTGGCCGACATGCTCGGGGTGCCGCATACCTCGCCGCCGCTTGGCATGACGCCCGAGCGGCGCAAGGTCGCCACCCTCGAGGTGCTCTGCGATCTGGTCGCCGCGCAGAGCCGGGAGCATCCCGCGTTGCTCGTCGTCGAGGACCTCCACTGGGCGGATCCGACCACACGCGATCTGGTCGAGCTCCTCACCACGCGTCTTGCGGGACGCGTCCTGGTGGTGCTCACGGCGCGCCCCAATCTCGATTGGCAGCCGCTGCCGTCGCTGCCGATCGC
>JANNNO010000429.1:0-10060 GCA_031398585.1 Myxococcales bacterium
GAAGGCCGTGGGGGAAGCGATTCAGTACTTACTCGGTGCCCAGACCGTCGGGGTGCCGACTCTGCGGCGGCCAGACCCCGACCTCGGCACGGCGGCGGAGTTTTTCAAGCTGGGAAAAGCACCCGTCATGGGTCGAGAGGACGGCGGCGTGATCACCTCGACGCAAGGGTTCGGCGGCTACGACGGCGCCCTCGCGCTGAGGGCGGCGAACCCGGAGAGCCTTCGTCGTTACCGGCTCGACGACGAGCGGATTCTCACGGCCTATCTGGAACGATGGGGCGAGGTTCGTCAGGCGCGGGTCGAGCGTGAGGCCCGCTGGCGCCGCACGGTCGGCTTCGCCCGCCAGCTCGCCGAAGAGCATCGCTGGGTCGGCGGCGAGGGCTGAGTCCGGCGCGGCGCCGGGGGCCGACACCCGGTTGAAGGGGGATGATGGGAATCTCTCCGAAACGCGCAACCGGAGCGCGGGGGTGGCCGAAACCGTCTCATGTACGCCGCGCCCCGCCGTCGCCAGCTCCCCACGACCTCTTCCCGCGCCTTGCCCCGCGTCCTCCCCCGGATGTTTGGGCGCCTGGCGACGGCGGCAACTTTGGCGCTCGCCCTGGTGGCCATGGCAACGCCGGCGCAGGCCGATGGCATGCTGGATTTGGTGACGGCGGTTGGCGGGCAAGAGACATCACCGACGGGCGCGGGTCGCAGCGTCCGCGGAGCCAAGAGGCAGATCAGCAAGACAGTTCGCAAGCGGCTGGCTGGTTCGCAGCGCAAGGTGCGAGTGGCTCGTTCGACCGCCTCGGCACACGCGGCGATCCTCAAGCAGCTTTCGCGCGCTGAACGCGGCAGCGGCCGCATCGATGTCATCGACGCTTCGGGCCCCGCGTCCTACGACGGGCGTCCGGCCATCGAGCCCAAGCGCGGTCTCTGAGCGGGAGCCGGGCAGCCGGCGCTAGCGGACGAGTTAGCGGACGAGCCAGCGGACGGCGTCAGCGGACGAGCAGCTCCATCGCGCGGATGACGACGGCGGTGGTGTCTTTCAGGTACGGCCAGCTGACGGTGTCGTAGCTGTCGGTCGAGCGGTGCCGGTGCGGACTGGTGTCGCGGCCGGCATACTCTTCGGTGATGCCGATGGCTTTGAAGCGCGGCCGGAACGAAACATGGTCGGTGGACCCCGTTGGGGTCAGCGACAACGGTATAGGCATCCCGATCGATGTCACGGCGTCCTGGTAGACGCGGGCCAGATCAGCGGGGGCGCGCTCCAGCTCGATGAGGCGGTCGCGATCTTCGTCCCAGCCGATCTGATCGATCGAGTGGACCGAATGCACCGGCACGCCATCGGCGGTCAGCTTGCTGGCGTACTGCCGGCTGCCGATGAGACCCACCTCCTCTTCGTCGAAGCCGACGAAGATCAGCGTGCGGCTTCGGCAGGGGATCTGCTGCGCGGCGCGGGCGGCGGCCAGCATGGCGGCGGTACCGGTGGCATTGTCGCTGGCGCCGGGCGTGTTGGTCACGGTGTCGAAGTGAGCCCCGAAGATCACGCGTTCCGGGTTGCCCGTCGTGCTCGGCAGCACGGCCAGAACGTTGGCGCCCGAGCCGTACTCGTGCAGCTCACCGGTGAGCTTCCACTCGCCGAACATCTTCAGCAGCAGCTGCTGCGCCACCTTACGGGTCGCCGGGCTCCCGCGGTTCGTTAGCCGCTGGCCGGGAGCATGCTCGGTCTTTCCCGTGAGGCGTCCCATGACGTCGGTCAGGTAAGTGGGCAGCCAGCTGACGTCGGTGAAGGCGCCCGCCGGGCAGGCGGCCGTCATCGTGTCCGCTTTGCCAGGATCGACGGCGCTGCCCGCGTCGGGCGCCGCAGGGGCATCGGGCTTCGTCGTGGACGGGGCGACGTCCCGCGCGTCGCCGCTGGGGGAGGGCGGTGCCGTGTCACGATCGGTCCGGCTCGCATCGTCGCGACCGGGATCGTTGCGACCGGCATCGGGCAGCACGGATGGCTGACCGGGCTGTGTGGGCCCGGACGAGCGGGGGTCCGTCCCTCCCGGGCTCTCCGCGCTGCAGCCCAGCCCAAACGCGGCCAGCGCGCAGACCACGACCACCGCGCGCGACCGGCGCGACCGGCACGAAACCACAGCATGCAACATCGAGGACCTCGAACGGGGCGGGGTGGACAGGGCCAGCGGAGACGGGCAGAGCGGAGCTGGGCGCGGGCGGCGGCCCGCCGAGGTCAGAAGGAGGTCGGCAAGAGGCGTTCGGTCGGCACCGGCCAGACGCCCGAAGCGGGGCCGTAGCCGGCGGCCACGCGGCCGAGCGATCCGGCGTTGGCGAAGACCGTGCCCTCGAGCCTGAAGGGGATCTCGAAGGCGACCTTGCGGCCTGCGCGCAGCTCGCCCAGCGACTTGCGCGCCAGCTGTTCCATCGCAGGAACCAGCGCCTCGGGCGTCAGCGCCAGGCGCGCCGTCACGGCCAGCTTCGACGCCGCCGTCACCTTGGGCAACTTGAAGCCGCTCGGCTGACCGACGCCGAGAGCGCCGAGGCCTTGCGCCACCAAAACCTGCACTCCGGCGCGGGGGAAGTCATCGAGGCCCTTGAGGTCGCCGGGCGCCTCCTGGCAGCCGGTGCTGCTGGAACCTCCGAGGCAGCTGGCGTCGCCAGGATCGCAGACGTTGAGGCAGACGGCGCCAAGGTTCTGCTGGGTCTCGCCCGGGAAGATCGCGATGGCGGTGAGGATCTCGGCCAGGGGCAGCGGGATCTGATTGGGGTTGGCGACCTCGAACTTGAGGTCGAAGCCGACCTGCATATCGGTGGCGGCTGGCGCCTTGCCGAAGAAGCGGCTGCAGACGAAATCCGCGGCCATGCCGAGAGGCGCCGCCTGGGAGGTGATCACCTTCGGGCAATAGAACGCGGAGAAATCGAGCTGCGACGGAGCGCGGACCAGGTCCGCACCGAGGAAGGTCACCTTGGGTGGGCTGATGACGCCCGAGCCGAGGATCGAGTTGAGCTGCGCGCAGGAGAGGTTCGCGACGACGCCACCGAGGACGAGCGTCAGCGCACCGAGCCGAGATCGCTGGGGAGTCACCGCGCCAATCTAGAGCGAGCTGACAGGTCCGGCACCCTCTAAATTGGGCCCTTACCGACCGAGCAGGCCGGCGGCTCGGGGTGGCCCCTCGCAGGCCGATCGTGCGTCGCCTTGCCTGCGTGGCAGCCGCGCACGTGTCATCAAGCCGGGGCGCCGGACCGTCGATGGCATGGAGGGAGTCCAACCCCGCGATGCCCAACTATGTTTCAGAGTATGTCGACGACTACCACCGCCATGGGCACGAGCGGTACGGTCGCGATCTGCACAACTCGGTGCTGATCCTTCAGGGCGTCGCCGGCACCCTGCGCGAATCGAATCGGTCGGGCACGGTCATCACGGATCTGAACGAAACCGTCACCCTGTCGAAGCTGGTGGGGCGGGTCTTTTCGCTGGTGAAGAGCCGCAATTCGCCTCCCGGACCCGTCCTTGTGGGGCGCAGCAGCAATTCCGACGTCGCCATCCCCGACTACTCGGTCTCGAACCGACATTGCTTCTTCGTCACCACTGGGGGCGCCCAGGTGCAGCTCGGTGACAGCGGATCCACCAACGGGACCTTCGTCGATGGTCGGCAGCTGCCCCCCAAGCAGCTGATGCCCCTGCAAGGCGGCGAAACCATCGTCATCGGACGTTTCGCGTTCGTCTTCATGAAGCCGCAGGGCTTTCTCGATTACCTGGCGCATCAATAGCGCTACGGTTTGCAGACGTAATCGGGCCCACGTCCCTGCGAGCGAAGAGACACGGATCTGACTCAAGGTTTGTTTACCTATTCCCGATGCTTGCGACATGGACGTGACACGAGCGGCGGGCGCGGTCAGCGCCGGTCAGCTTCCCGAAGGGAGCCAGGTGGGCCCCTACCCTCATGTCTATTCCGATGGGCTGGTCTGTTGCCTGGACTCACCGCTGGTCGAGCTGCGCCGGACCTGCGTGCGGGTCGCCGCCAGCCAGGCGACGGTGCTGCTGACGGGTGAGACCGGCACCGGCAAGGAAGTGTTCGCGCGTCTGATTCACGCGCATAGCCCACGGGTGAAGCGGCAGTTCGTGCCGGTCAACTGCGGGGCGATCCCGGAGGCGCTGCTCGAGAGCGAGCTGTTCGGCTACGTGAAAGGCGCTTTCACCGGGGCCGTGACGCCGCGGAAAGGTCGCGTCGCGCTCGCCGAGGGCGGCACGCTCTTTCTCGACGAGATCGGTGAGTTGCCGTTGGCGCTGCAGGTGAAGCTCTTGCGTCTGCTGCAGCAGCGAACCTACGAGCCGGTCGGAAGCTCCGAGTCCGTGCTTGCCGACTTTCGCCTGGTCGCCGCGACCAACCGCGATCTGCAGACCGAAGTGCGTGCGGGTCGGTTCCGGCAGGATCTGTACTACCGGCTCAATGTCTGTCCGCTGCATCTGCCGCCGCTGCGATCCCGACGAGGCGACGCGGTGGCGCTGTTTCAGCACTTCTGGCGGGCGCGCGGCGAGACGCGGCCGCTCGAGCCGGGCGTGCTGCAACGGCTGGAAGGCTACGACTGGCCCGGCAACGTGCGCGAGCTCGAGAACCTGGTCGAACGCGTGTCGGTCATCGCCGAGGGCACCAGCATCCGCATCGTGGATCTGCCGCCGCCCTTCTGTGATCCCGAGCCGGGCGTGCCCGCTTCGATCACCGATCTGATCTCGGCGCGGAACCCGACCAATCTGCTGCCGACGACCGGCTTGCCGCTGACGACGACGATGCCGCCGCCGATGCGCGACGGCCTGTCGGGCCTCAACGGTAGCCACGAAGGGGGTGCAGCGGCCGTCCGCTCCGCCATCGAGTCGACGCTGGAATCCGCTGTCGTGCCGGTTGTCGCCGCGACCATGGCGGCGGCCGCGGCTGCCATGGATGGCGCCGTCAACTCGCTGCCGCCTTCCGCGCCGCCTTCCGCTGCCTTGCCGTCGGCGCCGATGGCTGCTGGCGACAGCATCGAAGTCTCGCTTCACACGCCGCCGCCGGTCGCGGTGGCGCCTGCGCCTTTGGCGCCTATGTCGGTTACCCCCGAGCCGTCGCCGATGACGCCGACGCCCACCGTGCAACCGCTGCCGGTGAACCTCCCCGTGCTGCTCAAGGAGCTGGAAGAGGCCTACATCGCCGAGGCGCTCACACAGTCGGGCGGCAACAAGAAAGAGGCGGCGCGCCTGCTGGGCATGGGGCGCACGACGCTGGTGGAGAAGCTCCGCCGGCGCAACGCCGATACCCAGGGATCGTGAGCGCGGGTCAGCAGAGGTACGGCGCGCGGTCCGTCTTCGCAGGCGGCATGCGATCTGCAGTCCCGGCAGCGATGGAGAGGCGCCCGTGAATCTGGCCGTCGCGATCGCGGCGTGGCTTGTCGCCGTCGATCCGGCGGTCGAGGGCGTGGGCACGAGCAAGGCCGAGGGACTCGTCAGCACCGTGGCGACGGTGGAGCGCATCGCGATGCCCAAGATGCGTGGCCCGGCCGAGGTCAGCGTCGATGCCCTGCGTTCCCAGGTGATCATCACGGCGCCGCGCGATCTTGGTGCGGTCGCGGCCAAGATCTCGTCGGGCCTTGGCGACCTTTGCCCGCGCTGGGGCGTCGAAGGGGGACGGATCGTTTTGCGTTGCCGCACCCGACAGCTGCACGCGGCTTTCGCCGAGAGCGCTGGCAAGCGGTACCTCGATCTCTACGAGCTGCGCGGGTTGCCGCGCCAGGCGGAGGAGGAGAAGCTCTACGTCTTTTACGATCCGGCGCGTTCGGGGGTAGGTGGCACCTGCCCAGGGACGCTGCCGGTCGTACGGGGCGAATGTGCCCTCAAGGAAGGCGACAAGGAGGGAGCGCGCGCCGAGTTCAAGCAGGCGTGGGCGACTCAATACAAGACCTTGGCCGCGCTTCGCCTGGGCGATCTGGCGTCAGAAGGCGGAGATCTCACCGAAGCGGCGCTCTGGTGGGCGCGGGCCGGTAGCACGGGGCCTTTCGGGCGGCTGGCGCGTGGTCGTCTGTGCGAGCTGACCGGAGAGTGTCTGGCGGGGCCGACCTCGAACATCTTCGATGCCGGCGAGATCGCCGAGCCGATGCGGACCGAGCTCGCGTTGCGCGGGGCTCGCATCGATCTCTATGCCGGCCGTACGGGTCTGGCGTTGCGATGGATCAGCGATCTGCTCAAGCGAGGTGCGCAGAGCGGCGGTTGCGTGACGGTGGGGCGGCTCTTCTGCCGGCGACTCATCCTGGCGGGGCTCGAAGAGGAGCGCGGCGACGGTGGGCGGGAGGCGTTGCTCATCTACCTGTCGGTGCCGGATCGCGTGACGGGACCCTATGCAGTCGAGATGGCGCGCGCGGCGTCCGAACGGGCAGCTGCCCTCGGAGCGCCGGTCTTCGCTGCCAACGTTCTGGCCTCGGTGGCGGGCTACGTCGAAGAGGCCGAGACCCCGGCGCACCTGATGCGAGTCATCGACCTCTATCTCACCGGGGAAGATCGCGCGCGTGCGCAGCTGGTCGTCGACTACGGCGAGACGCGCCTGCCTCAGCGTGAGCTCTCGTCGAGCAAGTGGGCGACTCTACGTAAGCGCCTGCAGGCGCCGACAGCGGGCGAGTCCGAACGCGTGCGGCGCGAGCGGATCGAACGCGAAATTCTCGGGGCCGAGGTCACGCGAGATCTCGCTGAAGCAGTCCGGGTTCTGGCGCGATCGAAGTCCGATCTGCCATGAACCTGACTCGCTTTGCCTTACGCAGGCATCGCGGAGGCTGATTTTCGCTGGCACGGGCCTCGCATTAGGCCAGGCCATGAAGATCTTCGACGCGACTTTGGCGCGACTGGAAAGGTCGCTCGACGTGCGTCTCACCCGTCACAACGTTCTGGCGGGCAACCTCGCCAACGTCGATACGCCCGGATACAAGCCGCGCGATGTGAACTTCGCGGCCGCGATGGCTTCGGCTCCGGCGGCCTCCGGCGCGGGAAGTTCGAGCACCGAGCGGACGGCGGCTGGCCACATGGCTGCGGCGGTGGGTACCGGCATCGGCGGCAACGGCGTGCACGGCGGTGACGTGCCGGTCAACGAGAGCGGCGGCGATGCGCCGACCATGGACGGCAACCGCGTCGATCTCGATCGCACGATGGCCGACTTGGCCACCAACGGCATGCAGTACAACGCCGGCGCGCGCGTGGTGAGCAAGAAGCTTTCGATTCTTCGCTACGTCGTCGGCGACGGCCAGGGCTGACCGAGGAGGCTGACTCATGGACTTCTTCACCGCGCTTCACATCAGCTCGACCGGCCTTTCGGCCGAACGGGTGCGCGTCAACCTGGCGTCGTCGAACCTCGCGAACGCCGAGACCACACGCACGCCGGAAGGCGGTCCTTACAAGCGGCTCGATCCCGTTTTCAGAGCCGTCGCTGCGACGCTGGAATCGGGTTCGGCGGGTCCCCAGGCGGTCGAGGTCGCGCAGGTTCAGGCGGATCAGACGCCGGGCAAGAAGGTCTACAGCCCGGGGCACCCGGACGCCGACGTCGATGGCTTCGTGGTCTTGCCGAACGTGAACCCGGTCCACGAGGTCGTCAACTTGCTGTCGGCATCACGCGGGTACGAGGCGAACAGCACCGCGGTCGAGACGCTCAAGCAGATGGCCGGTCGGGCCATCGAAATCATGAAGGGTTGAGAGGTAGCTCATGCGTAGCGAGAGCGAATTCCGACTGATAGCGCCGCCCGGATACGACGAGATCCAGCGTGCGCGCGAGGCGCAGCAGGTTGGCGAGGCGAATGGGGCCACCGCGGGGCGCTTCTCGCAGCAGCTCGGGCAGGCGATCGACAGCCTCGACAAGCTGCAGACCGACGCCGACACGCAGGCCGATGCCATCGCCCAGGGCGGCGGCAACCTGCACGAAGTCGCGCTGGCTTTCGAAAAGGCCGACATGGCAATGCGCCTGGCGACCAAAGTCCGGAACAAAGTCGTTGAGGCCTACAACGAAATCATGCGGATGAGCGTGTAATTGAATGGAGCCGCTGCTCAAACAGCTACGTGAGTTGCCGAGTCGCTTTTCCGCGCTCAGCGCCCGGGTCCGTTTCGGGATCATCGGTGGGCTTGCGGCCATCGTCATCGGCATCCTCGCGTTGGGCGTGGCCGGCGATGGTGGTGCCTATCAGTACGCCTTTACCAACCTCACGACCGAGGACGCAAGCGAAGCGGCCGCGGTGCTCAAGGGGTCGAACATTCCGTTCCGGGCCGAAGCCGGCGGCAGCGCTCTGGCCGTGCCGGCCAACAAGGTGCACGAGGTTCGGCTGCTGCTGGCGGCCGCTGGGCTGCCCCGTGGTGGCGGTGTCGGCTTCGAGATCTTCGATCGCGGCGATCTCGGCATCTCCGAGTTCACCCAGAAGGTCAACTTCCGACGCGCCACCGAAGGCGAGCTGGCGCGCACCATCGGGCGCTTGGCGCCGGTCCGTTCGGCCCGTGTCCACATCACGATGCCGGAGAAGGGCCTTTACCGGAACGAGGAGCGCAAGGCGGCCGCCGCCGTCGTCCTCAACCTGCAGCCGGGGCGCGTGGTCGAAGAGCGCGAGCTGGCGGGCATCCGCCACTTGGTTTCGGCCGCAGTGGCCGGACTTTCGCCCGAATCGGTGACCGTGGTCGATGGCCGCGGAACCGTGTTGGCGGGCGACCGCTCCGACGGCGCCAAGCTCGTCTCCGAGCAGCGCGAGATGGAGACTGGTCTCGAGGCGCGCATCGTCGAACTGCTCGAGCCGGTGGTCGGTCGAGGCGCGATCGTCGCCAAGGTGACGGCATCGCTCGATACCCGTGAGGTCGAGAGCACCTCGGACGCGTACGATCCGGAAGCGCAGGCGGTGCGCAGCGAGCGCAAGGTCGTCGAGCAGATCGGATCCGATCAGGCCGCTGGCGGCGGTATCGCAGGTGCCGCGGCCAACCAGCCGCTGTCGCCAGCGGGCGGCGCGGCCGGTGGCGGCAGCCGCAGCCAGACCAACCGCGAAGACACCCTCAAGAACTACGAGATCTCGAAGACCGTCACCCGCACCGTCGCGCGCACGCCGCGGCTCCTGCGTCTGTCGGCCGCGGTCTTGATCTCGGGCGTCGATGGCAAGCCGCGGCCCGAGGCCGAGCTGCGGCGCCTGGGCGAGCTGGCGAAACATGCCGTCGGCTTCGACGAGAAGCGCGGCGATCGCTTCGACATCTCCAGCGCGGCCTTTGCCGATCTCGGCGACGGCGCCAACGTCGAGCAGCCCATTTGGGCGCGACCGGGGGCTTGGAAGCTCGGTGTAGGCGGTGTTGCCGCCGCCCTGGTCTTGATGGGACTCATCGGGTTCCTGCTGGCCAAGAAGCGTCGCAAGCAATCGAGTGCCGGCACGATGGCGCTGCTCAAGCCGGGGTCCAAGGTCGGCGAGCTCGAGGCGGCGATGGCGGCTCCCGCGCTCATCGAAGGCTCCACCATCGCCAAGATTGCGGCGGCCCGCCAGGCGGCGCTGGCCGGGGCGGGCGCCCTGGCGGCCTTGCCGGGTACGACGGCCGGAGGCACACCGGCTGGCGAGTTCGCCGCTGGGTCCGCCCCGAGCGAGCATGCCCTGCAGAGCGTAGCTGTCGAAGCCCAAAGTGCCGCCGCGCTCGAAGCGGCCAAGGCGAAGGCGACCGACATCGTCGCCCTGGCCCGCGAGCTGACCGAGACCGACCCGATGCGCGCGGCTCATTTGCTGCGGGCCTGGATCTTGATGGACGCAGAGACCAAGGAGCAGAAGAGTGCCTGACCCGGCCCCCAGCGATCCGAAGAAGAAAGAGCCGAAGCTCGAGGTGGGTGGTCCCGGCGCTCAGCGTGCTGCGGCCGTGATGCTCGGCCTCGGGCGCGAGAGCGCGACGGCGGTGTTTCGCCTGCTCGACGAGCCTTCGATTCGTCAGATCGCGCTTGGCGCACGTGAATTGAAGCGACAACCGGCGCTGGTGCAGCAGTCGCTCGAACAGTTCTGTGCGGCGATGGGATCGCTCGATGGCGACGCCACCGCCAGTGATGGTCTGCTGCGCGAGATCGCG
>JANNNO010000551.1:0-9356 GCA_031398585.1 Myxococcales bacterium
GGGCGCGCGCTCGTGGCGGCGGCGGTGGCGTGCGTTTCTCAGGAGGCGCTTTGGCCATCGTTCTTGAGCTCGCCGGTCGCGGGATCCACAGTCTTGCCGCGGCTGCGCAGCCACCCGATGATCCCCGGCAGCAGCGACAGGAAGATGATCAGGATGATGAGCTTGTCGATGTGCTTGGTGATGGCGGGGAAGTTCGACGCCAGCACGTAGCCGAGGCCGGTCATGCTGAAGACCCAGAAGATGCCGCCAAAGACGTTGTAGCGGATGAACTGCTTGTATTCCATCTGCCCGACGCCGGCGACGACCGGCGCGAACGTCCTCACGATCGGCATGAAGCGCGCGATGATGATCGTCTTGCCGCCGTGACGTTCGTAGAACGCCTTGGTCTTGAGGATGTGTTTGCGGTTGAAGAAGAGCGAGTTCTCTCGCGTGAAGATCTTGGGGCCGGTCTTGGCGCCGATGTAGTAGCCGACGGTGTCGCCGACGATGGCCGCGGCGGTCACGCAGACGTTGACCCAGAAGAAATCGAGCAGTGGCTGCCCGGTCGGGTTTTTGTCGGTGCAGAAGATTCCGGCAGTCACCAGCAGCGAATCGCCCGGCAGGAAGAAGCCGATCAGCAAGCCCGTCTCGGCAAAGACGATGAGGACGAGGCCAATCAGCCCGCCCCACTGCACCAGGCCCTGGACGTCGTAGACTTTGCGAAAGAGGTCGAGAAGGTCTTGCAGCACGCGCGCTCCTGTTGTCGTCGTCAGCTGGGCGAGGCCGACACCCTGCCTGCTTCAGGGAGGGAGAGCAAGAGATCGAGCGGCCCCGTTGACGCTTCGAGTCCTCGCGCGTCCTTCGTC
Organism: Myxococcales bacterium; assembly: GCA_031398585.1. Taxonomy (GTDB): domain Bacteria; phylum Myxococcota_A; class Polyangia; order Fen-1088; family Fen-1088; genus JANNNO01. The sequence goes on from JANNNO010000551.1 coordinate 846, forward strand.
GGAGCGGTCAGCGCGCTTTGCTGCCGAGCTTGAGCATGGTCTTCCATTCGGCCTCGGTCACCGGCTGTACGGACAGCCGGCTCCGCTTGACCAGGACCATGTTGGCGAGCGCTGCCACTGTCTTGATCTCGTCGAGCGAGACGAAGCGCGGGAACACCGATTCGAAGGTGACGTCGACGCCATACCAGCGCGGCGCCTCCCGGGTGGAGCCGGCGTCGTAGTGATCGGCGTCGCTGGCGTCGAACTGAGTCTCGTCGGGGCGCGCCGGCCCAGCGACAGTCGCGGTCCCGGCCACGCCCGAGGGATCCGCGTTGGAATGGTAGTAGAGAACGCCGTCGCCCGGTTTGAGCTCGTCACGCAGCAGGTTGCGCGCCTGGTAGTTGCGGACGCCGTCCCAGAAGGTGGTCTTCTTCGGCGCCTTGGCGAGGTCATGAATCGAAAAGACCTCGGGCTCGGACTTCATCAACCAGTAACGACGGGGCATCGGGCCGGGTTTCTACCGCGCCTGCGCTACGCGGACGAGAGGGTGGTGGGGGCGCGTTCGTTCACGGCAGGCGGGGGACGCCGCAGATCGGGCCGAGCCCGTCGATCCAGGCACCGTGACTGACCACCTCGCCTCTCACCACCGCGGGAGCGACACAGTCCTGCGAAAACTGCGTGCCGGTGGTGTTCGCGGGAAGCGGGCCACTCTGGGCGCCCGGGACCCGTGAGATCACGCCGCCAGCCGAAAGAACCAGGCTTGCGCAGCGGATGCCTAGCTGGTCGAGCCACATTCCCGAGCGACCGAAGAAGCCGAACATCACCTGACCAGCCGGGCAGCGGACCGGCTGGGTGGCGCCCGTTCCGGCGCCGCGTCCAGCGAGCTCGCCGGTGGGCGCCACTTCGATCGGTCCGGGCCCGCGGGCGATCAAGGATGCGCATTGGGCGGCGAAGCCAATCACCTGCGGCGGGTCGGGCGGCACGCTGAGCGAGACCTCATAGCCGGTGATCACCTCCGAACCGGGACAGTCCATCGAAGCGCCAGCTCCCTTCATCTGGCCCCGGAAGGTGAGTTCGACGCGACCGGTGACGGTCAACGTGATGGGGGCAATGCCGGCGTCGTTGCTGCCCCCCGCGCCGTCACCACCGTTGCCGCCGGTGCGATTGCCGCCGCCGTTGCCGCCGCCGCCGATGCCGCCCGCGCCGCCGTGGCCCGCGCCGCCGTTGCCCGCGCCGCCGTTGCCTGCGCCTCCGACCCCGCCGGCTCCCCCCGTGTTGGGCTGTGCCCCGCCGTTGCCGGCCCCGCCACCACCACCTGAGGGCATGGCGGCGGCGTCCTTACCGGCCGCCCCGGCCGCGCCATCACCCACGCCCCGAAACGCAGGGTTGGGCCCTCGGCACGCCAGACCGGCGAGCACACACAAGGCGGCTCTGCGAATCGCCGTCGACGGCACGTCGCGCGATTCATCGACGGTTGCCGCACAGAGCTGTAGTGGCTCCCACCCCCCCGAAGGACCGCTCTACGCCATCACCCAGAGGCAGGGCGGGGCCGCCCCCCCGCCCGCGGTGACCGAATCAGTTGCTGCACTTGAAGCGCGCGAAGATCACGCGGCGACCGGGATCTTCGTACACCACGGCATACTGCCCGCCGCCGGTGGCGTCCTTGTTGTAAGTGACCGACGGGAACTTACCCGTCCCGAGCACGACCTGGCCCGGCTTGAGGTTGCCGTTGGCCTCGACGCGCGCGAGGAACACACGCTGGCCGGGGTAGCCGTAAAAGCCGATGAGGCTGGTGTTGAGATCGCCCGAAGCGATGGTCGGCCAGTTGCCGTTCGCTTCGTAGGCGGCTTCCGGATCGCAGGTCGGGCCGCTGCAGCCGACCGGCCCCACGCGGCTACCGTCGGCGTCGACCACCGTCGCGTAGATTTGCGCTTCGTCCTCCCCGCCGCGCTGATCTTCCCAGGCGACCACCCAGCGGGACGTGTTCCACTGCACGACTGGATTGGTCGCGTCGCTGGGCAGACCCCGGCGCAAGACGACCTCTTTTTGCAGCGCCAAGTTCACGTCGAAGAGCGCCAGGACGATGTCGGGCGTCGGATTGTTGCGCTGATAGACCAGCGCCACGCGATCGGGCCCGAGCGCGACGTGGGGATAGTGCCCGTCGCTCATCTCGTCGACGATGATGCCTTCGCCGTCCTTGGCGCCATCGGCGCTGAGCTTGTGCACGCGAGCCACTGTCTTTTTCGGCTTGGCCGGATCGGCCGTCATCACGACGTCGCGATAAGCCGCATAGACGTTACCGAGGCCCGCGGCGACGTAGGGCCGGCGTTGCACAGCGGCCGGCGGTGCGAGTGCGACCGGCGCGCCCTTCGGCATGCCGTCGGGTCCCAGCACGACCGACTGCACGCCCGAGCCACCTGGGCAGTTGCCACCACCGACGCAGGTCTCCCAGATGACGACGAAGTCCTCGGTGTTGGGGACGGCGGCCAGCTCGGGGCTGGTGGCCTGCGCGTCGGGTGACGGGATCACGATGTCGGTTCCCACGCGCGTGCCGACCTCGTTGAGCAGCGTCACGTGGATGTCGCCTTTGGTGGCGCTGGTGCCCGCCGCGGCGCTGCTCCAGACGACGAGATAATTCTTTCCGGTCCACATGATCGCCGGTTGCTCGGCGTCGGTCGTGCTTCCGGTAAGCGGAATGCTCGGGAAGACCGGACAGACGGTCGCCTGCACTTCGGGCTCGTTCGGGCCGGGACCGCCTCCCACCCCGCCGTCGTCGACCCCGCCACCGCCTGCGCCGCTGGTGCCGCCCGCGCCCGCGGTGGGCGTGCCGCCTTCACCGCCGCCACCCGCACCGCCGCCGCCGGCGCCGGCTGTCGGCTGCACCATCTCGGCGTTGGACCCGCAGCCGAGCGGGGCCACCACGGGCGCCGCCAGGAGAGGAAGGACGAGGAGCAAGTAGCGAGACGTCAAGCGATTGGGTAGGCGCATGCAAAATCCCCTTATGGCAAGTCAGTGCGGCGACCAGCGACACTGGCCGGGAGCCTGAACTAGGTAGATACGTCCTCATCTTGCCGCAACCTGGGGCGATCCTCCAGGCGGCCGGCCGGCACGCCGCGTTCAGGAGCCAAATGGGCGATATCTCACCGAGAGAGCGCCAGACGCCGACGCCGCTGCAGGCAGCGCGTTTCAGGCGACGCCGCGGGCGCTGTGGGGGGGCACCCGGTTGGCCCAGGGGCGGGCGGCTTCCAGCTGCGCGGCCAGGCGGAACAACGTCGCCTCGTCGCCGAAGCGGCCAGTGAACATGGTGCCGATGGGCAGACCGTCGGCGTTCCAGACCAGCGGCACGTTCATCGAGGGATGCCCGGTGATGTTGGCGAGCGGCGGGTAAGGGATGAAGGCGAACGCGCGGCGGGCGGCCTTTTGCACCATGCCCGGCACCCGCAGGGCGGCCGAGAAGCTGGTCCGTGCGACGATGTCGTGAAGGAAGGCTTCGAAGCCGTGCGCGCTGCAAAAGCCGTGGGCAAACGGAGGGATCCCGAGCGTCGGTGTCAGCAGCAGATCGTGGCTGCTGAGATAGGCGCGCAGCCGGCAGCCGACGTCCTGCAAGCGATCCCAGACCATCGCGATTTCGACCGAGCTGGCACGGCGGCCGAGCATCGCCGCCAGCCAGGTGCTGCTCTTGAACTCGCTCGGCTTGGGGCGGCGGCCGAAGTAGGCCTCACCGCGGGCCATCTCGGCCGCGGTCTCGAAGGTGACGTAGGTGAAGAAGTCCTGCGTGACCTGCTCGGTTGGCAGATCGAGATCCGCCTCCACCACCTCATGACCGAGGCTTTCGCACAGGCGCGCGGCCTCTTTCACGGCGGCCACGCAATCGGGGTGGGGATCGCCGAGCAGGTGCGGGCGGCTGGAAAACCCGATGCGCAGGCGGCCGGGCGATCGCTTCACCTCGTCCAGGTACGGCCGTTCGGGCGGGGCGACGTCGTGCGTACCGCCGGGTTCGAAGCCGGCCGAGACGTCCAGCAGGGCGGCGCTGTCGCGCACGCTTCGTGTGATCACGTTGTCGATGGAGAGCCCGCGCCACAGCTCCGTCCGCAAGGGTCCCACCGGCGTGCGCCCGCGCGTCGGCTTGACCGCGAAGACCCCGCAACACGAGGCGGGAATGCGCAGCGATCCGCCACCGTCGCTGCCGTGAGTGGCCGGCAGCATGCGCGCAGCGACCGCGGCGGCCGCGCCACCGCTGGAACCGCCGGCGGTGTGGCCAAGCTTCCAGGGATTGTGGGTCGGGCCGTGCAGCTCGGGTTCGGTGAACGGCTCGAGCCCGAGCTCGGAATTGTTCGTGCGGCCGAGAAAGACCAGGCCGGCTGTCCGGTAGCGCGCCACCAGCGTGCTGTCGGCGTCGCAGACGAAGTCCTTGGCGTAGCGGGTGCCGAAGGTGAGGGGAGTGTCCTTGGCGAAGGCGCCCAGGTTCTTGAGGAGAAAGGGCACGCCGGCGAAAGGGCCATCGGGAAGTGGGCCCGACGCAGCGGCGAGGCCCTGCTCGAAAAAGCGCACAGGGACGGCGTTCAGCTGGCCGTCGACCCTTTCGATGCGGCGAATGACCGCCTCGCAAAGCTCGCGTGGCGAGACGACCTTCTTGCGAACGGCGGCCGCCAAATCGATGGCGTCATCGAGGTCGAGGTCCACGCCCATGGCGACGATTCTACCTCAGCGGCGGTTGGGCGTACGGGGCTTTTTGAACGATGTTCAATAAGCCGGGGTGGGCTCAGGATTCCCGCAGCAGCTTCAAGAAGCGATCGCCGTAGGCCTCGAGCTTGACCGGGCCGACACCCGAGATGGCGAGCATCTCCTCGGCGCTGCGCGGGTGAGCCGCCGCCATGCCGCGCAAAGTGGCGTCGCTGAAGACCAGATACGCCGGGATCCCGCGGGTATCCGCGATCTCCTTGCGCAGTTTGCGAAGCGCCACGAACAGCTCTTCGTCGGCCGCCTCGAAGGCCGAGGTCTCGACCGCGCGGCCCCCGCTCGAAGCTTGCGTCGAAGTCAGGGTCGAACTCGGCTCGCCCCGTTTGCGCCCCCCGCGCACCGGCGGCAGCTTGGCCACTGGATCCCAGTTGCTGCAGACGTCGCACGAGGCTCCGCAGGCGCCGAGTTTTTCCCCCAGGTAGCGCACGACAGCTTGATGGCGGCAGCCGCCGCGATCGGCGAAGTTGAACATCTCACGCACCTGGCTGCGCTGCCGCTGCACGAGATCGCCCGCCAGATCGTCGCTGAAGCGGTCGTAGGCCATCACGTCGGCCCACGAATAGAACATGATGCAATCGCTCGGCATGCCGTCGCGGCCGGCGCGACCGACCTCTTGGTAGTAGCTCTCGATCGAGCGCGGCATGTCCTTGTGGATCACGAAGCGGACGTTGGACTTGTCGATCCCCATGCCGAACGCGATCGTCGCCACGACCACGTCGGCGTCGTCGCGGCGAAAGGCGTCCTGGACGCGGGTGCGCGTCTCGGGATCCATGCCGGCGTGGTAGGCGACCGCAGCCACCCCCGCTGCGCGCAGCTCTTCGGCGGTCTTGTCCACCGACTTGCGCGACAGGCAGTAGACGATGCCGGAGTCACCCTTGCGTGACTTCACCAGGCCAAGGATGGCGTCCTTGGTCTTGGGTCCGCCTTCGCCCTTCTTCACGAAGCCGAGGCGCAGGTTGGGCCGGTAAAAGCTGCCGCGGAAGTGAACCGGATCGCGCATGCCGAGCTGCTCGACGATGTCGCGGGTGACCTCTTCGGTGGCGGTCGCCGTCAGCGCCAGCACCGGCACGCTGCCAAAACGCCGCTTGAGGCCGGCCAAATTGCGGTAAGCCGGGCGGAAGTCATGCCCCCACTGGCTGATGCAATGGGCTTCATCGACGGCGATGAGCGACAGCTTGGTCCGATTGAGCGCGCCGCCGACCGAGGCCTCGATGCCTTCGGGGGCCGCATAGACGATCTCGTACGCACCCGACCAGAGCCCCGCCACGCGTTCGCGCCGCTCTTCGGGCGCGAGGCTGGAATTGAGGTAGGTCGCGCGGAAGCCCATCTCGGTCAAGGCGTCGACCTGGTCCTTCATCAAGGCGATGAGCGGCGAGATGACGAGCGTCGTGCCGCCCAAAAGGCGCGCCGGGATCTGATAGGTCAGCGATTTGCCGGCACCCGTCGGCATGATGCCGACGCAGTCGCGGCCGGCAAGCGCGGCGCGGATGATCTCGTCCTGCCCGGGCCGGAACTGCCGGTAGCCGAAGGTGGTCTCGAGCACGGCCTGGGCATCCTTGAGTCCGGGTGCCGCTGGTTTGCTGGCGTCGAGGTGCCGGGCGATCTCGCGCAAGGCGGCGATGGAGGGGGGTAAGAAGAGCCCCGGCTCCCGCTTCCAGCGCGCCCGCAGCCGGTCGAGGCCGAGCGACAGCTCCCGGTGGCAGGCCGGATCGGCAGCCACCCCGGCCAACCGCTGGCGCATGGCTGCGATCTCGATCGCGATGGGATCGAGGCTGATCGGGTCAGGGAGTGTCTGAGGGTGAAGCACGCGACGGGTTCGGAAGTCCGATCGCCAAGTTGCCAGAAACCGTCCCGAAAATCGCGTTCCTCGCACCGCCTATCCGCGATTGCCCAGGCCCGCTCGCGCGCGTTTCTCTGGCCCCGCGCTTGGGTTTCGGGTAAATCTCCGAGCCGCCATGGCCGAAGCCACCAAGAAAGCCCCCAAGAGCAAGGCGCCCAGCACCAAGGGCGCATCCTCCAAGCCCGTCCGGGCCAACGTCGGCAAAGCGACCGCCGCCGCCCCCGAAGGCGAACGCTGCAGCGTCGACAAGTGCAAGCAGCCGATGCGGGCCAAGACCCTCTGCCGCAAGCACTACCTGGCCTGGCGCCGGGGCGAGCTCGGCAAGAAGCACCGCTACAACATTTGCTTCAAAGAGGGCTGCCGCAAGGCCGCCGTCGTCGGTGGCGCCTGCGAAGAGCACAAGAAGGGCGCCGAGGCGAAGGCCGCCTGAGCGGTCCCAAAAGGCGCGTCCGCGCGCCCGCCAGGTGATCCCTCATTTCGATGGACAGGCTCCTGGTCACGGGCGGGGCGCGCCTGCGTGGCAGCGTTGCGATCGGAGGCTCCGTCGCGGCGGCACTGCCAATCTTGGCGGCGTCGCTGCTCGCGACTGGTCGTTCGACCTTTCATGACCTGCCGGCCACCGGCGACGTCGAAGTCATGCGCCTGGTTTTGCGCCGGCTGGGCGCCCGCCTCGGTCGCCGTCGGGGGTCGCTGACTGTAGATCCCAGCGGCGTCACGGCCGAGCACGAGATCCCAGACCTGCTGGTGCGCCGCCTGCGGGCCGCGACGCTGGTTATGGGGCCGCTGCTGGCCCGACACGGACAGGCTCACGTTGCCCTGCCGGGACACTCCCCGATCGGCCCTGAATCGTTCGAGGACGTGCGCCGAGGCCTGACCGCTCTGGGGGCGACCGTGACTCTCGAGGGCGGCGTGATTCACGCCCGGGTCCGCAAGCTGCGGGGGGGCAGCTTTACGTTTGCCACGGTCAGTCCGACCGGCACCGCCTGCTTGATGATGGCGGCGGTACTCGCGCGCGGGCGGACGACGTTGGAAGGGGCCGCGTGCGATCCCGAGATCGAGGAGCTCGCGCGGGTGCTCAACAAGATGGGCGGGCGTGTGCACGGCGCCGGCACCTCGTTGGTGACGATCGAGGGAGTGGCTGAGCTTGGCCCCATCGAGCATGCCATCCCGCCCGATCGGATAGAGGCCGGCACCTTGATGATCGCGGCAGCGCTGACGAGAGGCGATCTGCTGCTGGCGCCGGTCGTGCCCGAGCACGTGGCGATCGTGATCGAAAAGCTGCGGGCTGCGGGCGCCGACGTGGCGATCGAACCGGGCGGGGTCCGCGTGCGGGGGCCCGCGCGGCTCTCCTCGACCGACGTGGTGACGCGTCCCCACCCCGGATTCCCCAGCGATCTGCAGCCTGCGTTTCTGGTGCTGCAGGCCCGTTCCGTGGGCGAATCGATGATGACCGAGACGGTTCACGAATCGCGTTTTGCCCACGCTGCCGAGCTCGGTCGGCTGGGCGCCGACATCGCATTCGAAGGCCGCTGCGCACTGGTCCGCGGCCCGGCACCGCTCGGCGGGGCTCGGATCGTCGCCACCGATCCTCACGCCGCGGCCGCCTTGCTGTTGGCGGGGCTGGTCGCCGAAGGAACAACCGAGATTTTGCGTGTGTCCGAGCTCGACCGCGGATATGAACGCCTCGACCGCAAGCTGGCGGCGGTCGGTGCCGATGTGCGCCGCACCGATCGCCCAACCGCGCGTACCCCCGCACCCTGACCGCCCTCGTCAAGCCATGCCCCCCCAGTCGAAATCCGTCGCCGCCAAGTCCCGCCCATCCCGGCGTCTCACCGCTAAGGCTACGGCTAGCGCTAGCGCCAGCGCCACGTCGAGGTCCGCCGACGCACGCGCCAGCCACGCAGGCCAAGCGCGTCTCGGAGATGGCCATGATCGTGTGCTCACACTGGCCA
>JANNNO010000568.1:0-8523 GCA_031398585.1 Myxococcales bacterium
ATACTGGTGATGGTGGCGTTCGAGATCTGCAGCAGATGAGTCCCGGTCTGACCACCGAACGCCGCCCGGATCGAGATGTTGCCAGGCGTGACACCCGTGACGATGCCGCCGGTCACGGTGGCGATGGTTTCGTCAGTCGACGACCAGACCGCGGAGCTCGTGATGTTCTGGGTCTGCCCGTCGGTATAGGTCGCGACCGCCTGGAACTGCATCATCGTCAGGTTGGCGATCTTCGCCCGCCCCGTGATCTGGATGCTGGCCACGGTCGCCGCGCTCACCGTAAGCGTGTCGGTGCCGGTGAAGACACCCATCGAAGGAGGACTGACTGCGGTGATGGTGGTCGTGCCCTGCGTGAGGGTGGTCACCTTGCCGCGGTTCGGATCCGCATTGGAAATGGTCCCCACGGTCTCGTTTGACGACGACCAGGTCACGCTGCTGGTGAGATTCTGGGTCGTGTTGTCGGTGTAAAGGCCGGTCGCGGTGTACGACACGATCACGCCCAGCGGCGCTGGATTGCTCGATGCCGTCACGCTCACGCCCTTGAGCACGGCATCGGTGACGGTGATCACCGCCGAGCCCGTCTTGCCCCCGGCCGTCGCACGAATCGTGGCCTGTCCGAGGGTCACGGCCGTAGCGAGGCCGCGGCTCCCGTCGGCGGTCGAGACCGTCGCATTCGGCGTCATCTGTCCGGTGGTCTCGGCCGTCCAGGTCGCCGAATCGGTCAGTGGCTGCGTCGAATTGTCCGAGTAGACGCCGGTCGCCGTGAACTGCTGCTGCGTGCCTTTGGCAATCGATGGCGTGGGCGGGTTGACCTCGATCCGATCCAACGTCGCGTTGGTCACGATGACGTTGGTAGAGCCGATGACCCCACCGACTTGCGCCCGCACCGAGGTCGTCCCGACATTGACCGCCGTGGCACGGCCCTTGGTCGCCGGATCGTTGGAGACCGTGGCCACCGTCTCGACCGTCGAGCTCCAGGTCGCCGAGAGCGTCACGTCCTGGGTGCTGCCGTCGCTGTACTGCCCCTGCGCCTGGAAGTTGATGGTCAACCCCTTGGCCACCGATGGGTTCAGCTGCGACAGCGTGATCATCGATAACGTGGCGTCGGTTACGGTCAGCGTGACGGTGTCGGTTTTCCCCGCGACCGTGGCCTTGACTATCGTCGAGCCCTTGGTGACACCGGTCGCTTCACCGGTGTTCGAGATCGTCGCCACCGCCGGTGTCGACGACTCCCAGGTCGCTGTCGCGGTCACGTTCTGCGTCGTGCTGTCCGAGTAGGTTCCCGTCACCAGGAACTGAACCTTCGTGCCGAGCGCGATCGACCTGCCGACCGGCTCGAGATCGATCGAAGTCAGCGTGGCATCGCTGACGGTCAACGTGGTCGTGCCGACCATCGTCCCCAGCGTCGCCGTGATCGTCGCGGTGCCCTTCTTGATCCCGCTGGCCTCCCCTCGGTTGGCCGGGAGGTTCGAGATCGGCGCCACGGTGGCATCGCTCGAGGCCCAGGTGACCAGCTCGGTCAGCGGCTGCGTGGTGCCGTCCATGTAGACGCCGGTCGCCACGAACGACTGCCGGGTCCCCAGCGCTATCGACGGCGTCGCCGGAGTGACCCCGATGCTGACCAGCGGCGTGTTGCTCACCGAGAGGATCGACGTGTCGATCACGGTGCCGAACGCCGCCCGGATGGTGACGATGCCTGCGCGCAGGCCGGTCGCCCGTCCCTCGCTCCGCAAGACGTTGGAGATCACGGCGATGGTTTCGTCCGACGAGGTCCAGGTCACCTGGGTCGTGAGATCCTGCGTGGAGCCGTCGCTGAAATTTCCGGTCGCCACGAAGGGCTGCACGGTGCCCACGGCGATCGCAGCCACCTCGGGCGTGACCGACAGCGACGACAACGTAGCGGACGAGACTTCGACCGAGGCGTCGCCGGTAGCGGTGCCGAGAATCGCGCTCACGACCGCCGTGCCGGGCGCCACACCCGAGACCTCGCCCTCATGATCGAGAGCGATCGAGACCGTCGCGATCTCGGGCTTGGACGACTGCCAGAACACGACGGCGGTGAGATCTTGACTGGTCCCGTCGGAGAACGTGCCACTGGCGACCAGGGGTCGCATCGTGCCCGGCGCCAGCCTCATCATCGCGGGCGACACCGTGATGGTGGTCAGCGTGGCCGCCGTCACCGTCAGATTGGTCATCGTCGTCACACCTGCGAACGTCGCCGAGATCGTCGAGGTGCCCGCCGATACCGCCGTGGCGCGGCCGCGCGTGGGCGAGGCGTTCGAGATCGTCGCAATTGCGGTTGCGCTCGATGCCCAGGTGACCTGATCGGTCAGATCCTGGGTTGTGTTGTCGCTGAATACACCGGACGCCGCAAACGCCACCACGCTGTCACGCGCGATAGAGCGGTTGGTCGGGCTGATGGTCAGCGAGCTCAAGGTGGCGCCGGTGACCGTCACCACCGCCGTGCCGGTCTTGCCGGCCATGGTCGCGGTGATGGTGGCGGGCCCCGCCGTGACACCCGTCACCAGGCCTCGGCTGCCGGCAGCGTTCGAGACCGTCGCCGCGGCCACCGCGGAGGACGACCAGGTCACCAGATCCGTGATGTCTTCGTGACTGTTGTCGTCATAGATCCCGATCGCAACCATCTGCACAGAGGTCGTCCGCGCGATGGTTTTTTGAACCGGTGTCACCGTGATCGAGGACAACACCGCATTGCTGACCGTCAAGGTCGTGGTCAAGGACACGTTGTTGATCTGGGCGCGAATCGTGGTCGCACCGATGCTCAGCGCAGTGGCGACGCCTCGGGCGCCGTCAGTGTTCGAGACCATCGCGACACCTGGTGCCGACGAGGTCCACGTCACTTCGTTGGTGACGATGCGGTTGCTGCCATCGCTAAAGAGGCCGCGTGCGGTGTACGCCACGCGCCCGTCGACCGGAATCCGCTGGTTGGAGGGGCTGAGCGCCAATGCGGTGAGCACGGCATCGGTCACCGTGACGCGCGCCGAACCCACTTTGCCTTCGAGCCCCGCCGTCACCATGGTCTCGCCACGGCTGACGGCGGTCACGAGCCCGCGGCTGCCGATCGCGTTGGACACCGTCGCGATTCGCGTATCGACGGTGGTCCAGACAGCGTCACTGGTGACGTCGCGCTGGGTCCGGTCAGTGAAGATCGCCACGGCCTTGTAAGCCTGGGTCAATCCGCGCGGCAAGTTCGCGGTGGCGTTCGCAGAGATCGGCGAAACTTCGATGCGATCCACGCGCGCGTTCGTGACCGTAACCGTGCTCTGAGCGCTGAACTCGCCGTAGCGGGCACTCACGTTCGTCATGCCGAGCGCGACGGTGGTCAGCTTACCGGCGGCGTCGATGCTGGCAACACCCGGTGCGGACGAGGACCAGGAGGCGACCTCGGTCACGTCAGCGGTGTTGTTGTCGACGAAAACTGCCGTAGCGGTGAACTGTTGAACCGCGCCGATGCCCAGGCTCGGGTTGGCGGGCGCGATCGACAACGATCGAACCGCGGCGGTGGTAACGATGAGGCGCGAAGGCGGCGACGTGATCGTACCGACCGCCGCCGTGATGTTGGTCTGACCAGCCGAGACGCCTGTCGCTACCCCTCGCGTAGCGTCGGTATTCGAGATGGTCGCCACGCCCGGCGCGCTCGACGTCCAGGTGGCCATCGTGCTGATGTCGCCGACGACGTTGTCGGTATAGGTCGCCGTCGCGGTGAACTTCCGTGTGGTGCCGCGCGCGACGACGGCCGAGATCGGCTCGACCGCGATGCTGCGAATCGTGCCCACGCGCACGGTCACTCTGCCCTCGATGGCTCCGATGCGGGCGCTGATGTCGGTGGCGCCGGACTTCAACGTCGAGAGAAGTCCCTTGACGCCGCTGTTCGCCACCTTGGCGACCGTCGCGTCCGAGCTCGCCCACTCGGCCTGATCGGTCACGTCCGCCGTGGTCGTGTCGTTGTAGACCCCGCGCGCGATGAGCAGCGCTGTCGCGCCCACTGGCAGCTGCGCAGAAGGGACCTCGACCTGAACGTTCACCAGCACCGCGTCTTGTGTCACCCGCAGCGCGATGCTGTGGCGCTTGTCGGCCAGCTGCGCAGTGATGGTCACGCTGCCCGGCTTGCGACCGTTGACCACGCCCCCGCTGGTGACGTCGGCGATCGACATGTCACTCGAGCTCCAGGCCGGCTGCGGCTTGGGCGAGGGCGATCGCCTCCCCTCGTAGGTCAACTTGGTGTCGAGCTGAAGCGAGGTGCCGACCTTCAGCGAATCGCTCGAAGTGGTCACCGTCAAGTCGAGAAGCTTCGCCTTCTTGAGTCCACCGCAGCCCGCGAGGAGCGCGACGGCGGCCAGGGCGATCAGCGAGCGGCTCACAAGAGTCGGAACAGAGTCATCGTTTCGCAAGTGGACCTCTCGGGAAATAGGGGGCGGGGCGGCCTGTGTGGCATCCATCGGCCGCCAAAAACCGTGCTTGAGCCCGAAGGCACGGCGACGGGGCGGTCATGGCTGCTGAGATCGAAACGCCGGTTGGCTATCGTAAACCAATTCGAATCCGCGCGGTAGCGGCCACGCACGTGACAATCGTGAGGCCGACGTGCTCGCGCGGCCGCGCGATTTCGTGAAAAGCCCGCCGCAATCGAGTGATCTCGCCGCGGGTTCGGTCAGGGGAAGCGTCGATAAATCGCGACCCCGTCGACGATATCGACAAGACGATAGTTGTGGGAAAGGTAGGCAGCGAGCCGTGGATAGCGTGCAATTGGGAACTTGTCGTAACCATCCCAACCAGCACTCGCGGTGTCGACGAAGAGCGCGGGCCGACGGCGGTCGAGATCTGCGAACAGCATCTCCCACGCGGGCGCGTGACTGTTCGCGCTCGCATCTCGGGCACCGGTCTCGGTCGGCGTGCCCGGGCTCTCGCCGGTCATGTAGTTGCAAAACGAAAAGCGCGTCCCCATCGATCGCCGAGCGAGCACGTAGAGCTGGGGTGAGTTGCCCCAGACGAAGATGCGCTCATCGGGTTGTGTGACCGAGGCGACACGATCCGCGACGCGATCATAGTCCGGCTCCGAGGCGTCGAGCGCCGCGTGCCAGGGGCGCGCTACCGTCGCGAACGCGAACCAGAGCAGAGCCGGCAGGGCCGTCGCGGCGACGAGAGCCGTCCGCGCAGCGGCGCTTCGTCGCCACAGGCGGAGCCAGCCGGGCGCCGCCAGCAGGGCGAGCGCCGGCAAAGTGAGGTGAAAGTAGTGACCGAAGAAGCGCCCACCGGCGCAGACCCCGATGGCAGCTGTCCCCAGCCAGAGAAGAGCCAGCACCTCCTCCATCGCCAGTTGGCGGACGCGACGGACGAGGCGCGCCACCTCGAGCAGACCGAGCCCATACACGGGCAGAGCCATCGACCCGATCATGCCGAGGCGGGCGACTCCCCGGCGGAGCGCCTCTAGCCCGCCCAGCCCGGCGCCGACATAGAGGAAGTTGAAGCGAAACCACTCGAGACTCGCCTCCCAGCCGCCCGCCCGCCAGGCCCACAGGCCATAGACCAGCAGAGGCAACGAGACCCCGAGCAGCTGCAAGAGGGGTCCCCCCAGCACGCGCGCGGATCCAACCTGTCCGCGCAACCACCCCCAGATCAACAGCCCCACCGAAGCCCCCAAAAACGTGATGCCCTGGTATTTGCACAGAGCCGCCAGCCCCACGAGCGCCCCGATCGCGATCTGTTGTGCGACGAAAGCCCCCCTGCCCCGCTCGGCCGCGACCGATCCAAGCGCCAGGAGCGCCGCCCACGCCGTCGGCACCAGCAGGAAGAGCTCGCAATTGGCCGCCAGCGCGTCGTAGTCGTGCCATGTCGTCGAGAAGACGAGAAACAGGCCAGCAGCGGTCAGCCCATTTTTTCGTCCCTCGGGCAAACGCGCGCCGATCTTCACGAGTGCGACGGCTGTCGCGAGCACCGCCAGCACCACCGCGAGATGTGCGCCGGCGGTCTGGAACGCGCCGAACAGCTCGAAGCCAGCTCGATAGATGAAGTAGATGAGGGGAGGTTTGTGATCGACCACGTCGCGGTAGAGCACCGCCCCCCGCATCATCGCGTCCGCGGTGGAGGCGTAGATCGCCTCGTCGTCGGACAGCAGGGGTCGCCCGAACGTCGGCAAACGCAGGACTGCGCCGGCTGCGAGCAGGGCAACGAGATCGATGGGCTTCCGCACGGCGCGCCAGTATAGCGGCGCGCGGCCAGGCGCCGTGCTCGCTCGAGCCCGCCGTGTTATGGAAAGCGACTCGTGAACGAATCCTTACAGCCGGTGCTGATCCGGGCCACGTCGGCCGAACTGCCAGGCGCCGTGCTCAAGGTGGCTGGGCTGAGCGTTCTCGAACGCGCCGCCCGCCAGCTACGACGAAAAGGCCCCACACTCGCCGCGATTGCGCCCGATGTGCCTTCGCCACGCTCCCGGTACTGGCCGCAAGACGTTGCCATCTTCCCGACGACCGACGTCGATGCGCTGGCTCGTGACCGCCATGCCCGGGTTGTGGGGGGCGACGTCGTCCGCCCCCACAACCGGCCAGACGCCCCCAGCCTCCGCGTTTTCGACGAAAACAGCCGGCGGCAAGCCGAGGACGCCATCTTTGCCGACCTGCTGCGCGGGGATCTCGGCGTGGTGGCGCGCTACCTCAACAAGCCCATCTCGTTCCGCATCACACGCTACCTGTTCTGCAAGCTCCCCGTCACGCCCAACCAGGTGACGCTCATCGCCGGGGCGGTGGGCCTACTGGGCGCTGCGCTCATTGCCACAGGGGGCAAGCTGGCGATGCTCGCGGGCTTCTTCCTCGTGCACGTCCAATCGATTCTCGACGGCTGCGACGGCGAGCTCGCCCGCGTGCGCTTTCAGCAGTCCGACATCGGCGAATGGCTCGACACCATCGTGGACGACGGCCTCAACATCGCCCTGGCGGTGGCGATCGGCACCGGCCTGTGGCGGTCGACAGGTTCCTCGACCTACCTGGTCATCGGCCTCTGCGCGGCGGGCCTCTTGCTGGTCTACAACGTCATCGCCTACCGGGAGCTCATCCGGCAGGGCGAAGGCGGCGAGGTGCTGAAGATCCGCTGGTGGTTCACCCGCGGCGTGGACCTCAAGAATGCCCTGGCGAGCGACGGCGGCCGCAACCGGGTCTCGGCGCTCATCGCCCTTGGCCGGCGCGATCTGTTCATCTTCGCCTGGCTGGTGCTCGCCCTCGTCGGCTTGCCACACCTGTCGCTCTTCTGGATTGCCTTCATCTCCGTCTGCAATTTCGTCGTGGCCATCGTTCAAGTGGCGCGGCCGCAGGTGCCGCCGCCGCAGGTGCCGCCGCCGAACCCGAAGCATTGAGTCAACCTGGCGCACGGTCAGGATCGACGACTCAGGCTGGGCGGCGGCGACGCCGATGACTTGACGGGAATGAACCAGCCGAACGCCTGCCTCTGCGGCCGGGTGGCCCCGGCGGGTCGCTGGCTCCTTCCGGCTCTGTTCGCGCTCCTGGTGGCGGGCGCCGGAACCGCCTACGCCGAAGTCCGCGCCGAGCCGCCGGGAAGAATCCCCCCCACGGATCTCTTCCCGGTGGACGGTGGCATCGCCGATGCGGGTTCGCTGACCTTCCGATGGGCGCCGGGTAGCCAGGACACGCCCAGCCGATTCGAGGTCCGGATCGACGACGACGGTGAAGTCGAGCTGACCTGCGACTTCGGCTTCGTAACCGACGTCCGGGCTACCGCACTGCCCTGGAAGGCGCGCCTGGTCCCCGGCACCCGGCAGACTTTCGCCGTGCGCGCCATCGGCCCCACCGGCCCCTCGGTCTGGTCGCGCCCGCACACCTTTCAGGTGATCGCCAATCCGCCCGTGCGCATCGGCGAGGATTCCGCGGCCGACCTCGACGATGCGCTGGCGCGCGCACGCCCGGGAGACCTCATCACGCTGGCACGCGGAATCTATGCGCTGGCTGCGCCGCTGCGGCTGCCTCCTGGTATCAACATGATGGGCGCCGGCCCAGAGCTCACCGCGCTGGATGGACGCGGGCTCGACGTGGCGGTTGTGCCCGGATCAGACTCTGGCCTGTTTCGGCTGCGCGTGCGGGGCGCTCGGACTGGCGTTCTTGCCCGCGACTCCAGCAACGTTCGCCTACGCAACCTGCTCGTCAGTGACAGCAGCCAGGGGATCCGGGTCGAAGCGAATGCCAGCGCGCTCCTCATCAATCTGACAATCGCGGGCAACGAGATCGGCTTGCAGGCGTTGGGTCTGGTGCGCCTCCGCAATTCGCTTGTCACCGACAACGAATTGGGTGTGATCGCCGAGGCCCGTCCCCTGGTCCGCTCGAGCTACAACCAAATCGCGGGCAACCGGACGGCCGACTGGCAGACCGCCGCGCCCCACGAGACCGACGTTTCGCTGGAGCCGCGGTTCTTGGCGGACAGTCCCGCCCCTTGGCTGCCGGCCGCAATGGCTCCCGGCACCGATCGTGGTGATCCCGCTGACGATCACCACCTGGAACCCGA
>JANNNO010000367.1:0-19583 GCA_031398585.1 Myxococcales bacterium
CCCGTCAGCAACAGGTTGAGCGCGAGGACGATGACGTACATCGCCGCGAGCTGTCGGATGGCTTCCATGGCGCGGCTCAGTCGGGCAATCGGGGCAAGCGGATGCGAAAGCGCGTCGGTTGGCCGGGACCGCTGGTGCAGCTGATCGTGCCTCCATGCCGCTCGATGGTCGTGCGGCACATCGAGAGGCCTAGGCCAATGCCCTCTTCGCCCTTCGTCGTGAAGAAGGGTTCGAAGAGGCGGGACTTGACCTCCGGTGCGATAGGCTCGCCGTCATTCTCGACGTCGATGATCACGTCGTCACCCTCTCGCCGCGTACGCACGAGCACCTGACCGCCGTCGCGGCTGGCCTGGTAGGCGTTGCGGATGATGTTGATGAGGCTCTGGTAAAGGCGAAAGACATCCGCGCTGACCTTGGCGTCGGCACCGAGATCGCTGGCCACCCGACGCCGCGCCGAGAGCGGATCGTAACGACAGAACGCGACCACGAAGTGGGCGATCTCGTCGACCTCGTGGACCGCGAACTTGTAGGTATCGGGCCGGCTTTCGGCGTATGCGCGGATCTCGTCCAGCATCGCGTGCAACGACCGAATGCCGGTGAACGCATAACCCAGCAGCTCCTCGAGCCGAGGGTCGCGTCCATCCCGGCTGCCCAGCACCAGCGAGTTGAACTCCTGCAGGGCATCGAGATGGGTTCCGATCACCGGAATGAGGCTGCTGGTGATGCGGCCGAGGGTGGCCAGGCGTTCGTTCTGGCGCGTGCGTTCCTCGGTCTCGCGCAAGCTCGTCAGAGCGCTCTCCAGGCTTTCGGTCTCCTGGCGCAGAGCGGTCGCGGCCTGTTGAAGGCCCCGTTCGAGATCGAGAGCCTGCTGGGCCTTGCGAATGGCGTCGACCAGCAGGTTCGCTTCCGGTGTGTCGGGCACGATTCGCGAGACACGCCAGCGGTTGATCGCATCGAGGAGCAGGTCGCGATCGTCCGTGCCGCCGAAGAGCACGGGGCGGCCCGGTGCCGCTGCCTCTGCCAACTTCAACAAGACGTCTTTGTGCGGACCTCGGAGGTCGTCGGCACAGAGTACGAGGATGGCGGGGCCGTCCAATGCTGGCGGCTGATCCCCGGAGAACGGCAGTATCTGCGCATCGACCAGCTCACTGGCAAACCGCCGAACGATCGGCAGCGCCACCGGCCCAGGACAGATCACGAGCTGTTCGCGCGGAGCGTTCGCGATGGAAGCGGCGCCTGAGGAGCTGGCAGCAGTCAAGACTCATCACCGAGCGCGGCGCCGAGGACGAGCTCGGCAGATTCGGGCCGCTCCGGATTCGGCGAGATGACGAGGCGGCCGCCGTGAGATTCGGCGACGATGCGAGCGACCTCGAGGCCGAGAACGATCTCGGCAGGTAGCGGGGCGGCAGGATGGGTCGGCGTCACGACCAGACTTCTTACCTCGAGCCGGGCCTCGCCCCCGCTTGCGAGCGGATGCACGATGACCTCGACGGGGCTACCCGCGGGACTCTGTCGGACAACCGCTCGCAAGAGCGCCAAGATGGCCTTGGCTACCCGTTCGTTGTCGAGCCAGAGGACAGCGGCGTCCGACGCCACGGTGATACGGACGGACCTGCCAACCGCAAGCTCGTCGGCTGCGAACGTCTTGCGAGTTCGCTCGAGGAAGGTCGTCATCGGGACGGCGACGCGGGTGATCGTCGTTTGCCGCCCGCGGGCGAGGCTGCTGACGTCGTTCGCCAGGTGCAAGAGCGCTTCCAGCGTTTCGAAGGCGCGGCCCGCGGCATCGACGACCTTGGTTTCGGCGGGCTGCTGCGCTGCCACGGTATCCACGAGATGCATCATCACGGTCAGGCTATTGCGTATGTTGTGGGTGATTCCGGCGGAGAACCGGCCGAGCGTGCTCATTCGTTCGGACGCTACCAGTTGATTTTGCGAACGTCTGAGGCTCAGGAGCGCCGACTTCAGCTCGCGTTTGCGGTTTGCCTGCTGCTGTACGAGTCGTGCTAGCGAACGCTGCGCCTGATGCAGCCAGACCGCATCGGCAACCGCCGCTCGCATCTCAGCGGGATCCCACGGCTTGAGGAACATCCGGTAGACGCTGCCTTCGTTGACGGCCGCAACGATCGGATGCAGATCGCTATGCGCCGTCAGCACCATACGGATGGTGGCCGGAGATCGGCGGCCAAACTCCGAGAGGAGCTGGACTCCGGTCATACCGGGCATACGTTGGTCCGTTATGATCACCGCGAAATCCCCGACGTGGCTCGCCACCTCGAGGGCGCGATCCGCGCTGAGCGCTACGTGAACTTCGAAGTCGTCCTCCAGAAGCGTCGAGAGGACTTCCAGGTTGTCCGCTTGGTCGTCGACCAAGAGAACACGCCGGGAATTGATGGGCACGGTTCCCCGGGCTCGGGTGCGATCTGACGCCGGAGTGATCGCCGACGTGCTCACGGCGCCATCTTGCCAGAAGTTGACCTGCAGCGAAGCGAAGTTTGCGCCTCGGACCACCGACCGTGGGTGCACGTGGAGGTCGGCGACCGACTCACATCGAACCTTCGACCGGAAGCACGGAACCGGTTACGAGAACGTTGTCTGGAGACGCGAGCCAGACGACCGCCGCTGCGATGTCGACGGGGAGGGCCCATCCGGCGGGGTTGGCCGCCGGCATGGCGTCGCGGTTGGCGGCGGTGTCGATGGTGCCCGGCGCGATGGCGTTGACGAGAATGCGCAGATTGCGCACCTCCGCGGCCAGCCCTTGGGTGAGCGCCACCACCCCGGCTTTGGCCGCCGCGTACGCGAGCGCTCCGCCGCCCGGCACGAGCGCGGCGCGCGACGCAACATTGACGATTCGCCCACCGCCTTCCTTCATCGCCTTGACCGCCTCACGACTGCAAAGGAATGCGGTCACGAGGTTGATGTCGAGCTGCTGACGTAAAAGCGCCAGGGAGGTATCGACGAGCGGCGCTCCTGCCCAGCCGCCCGCGAGATGGATCGAGGCCCACAGCGGCGGCAGCGATCGGTAGTAAGCGCTCACCGCCGCTTCATCGGTGAGGTCCACGCCGGAAGTCACATGCACGTCGGCGGCGACTGGCGCCGCGACCGATGCGCTCCGTTGCGGCAGGTGGCAGATCGCGCCGCGCTCGACGAACGCAGCCACCACCGCGCCGCCAAGGCCGCCTCGCCCACCGGTGATGACCACATGACGCCCGCGCAGATCGGTTTCGGTTGGCCGCATCTCCGCGCTTTACCGCGAAGGCAAGCGCAGCGCCAGCGGACCGCTCCGTCAGAGCGGCTATTCGCTGTCTTCGGGAGCCCCGCCCGTGCGCGCGACGTCTTCGGGTTTGATCTTCCCTGCGTCCATGCCTCGCGCTCGTTTGGTCATGGTCTCGAGCAGGTCGTCGACCGCAGGCGGCTCTCCCTTGATGAAGCGCAAGGGATTGATTCGGGCGACCACGAAGGCGCGCAGGTAGGGGCTGCGGAAGCCGCGCTCCTTCAGCTTCTCCATGACGCCGGTGACCGCCTCGTCGAGCGCAAGCAACCGAGCCGCCCGTGCTTCCCGATCTGGTGCCGCCGCCGACAGAGAACCCTCGAGCCAGGCGTCGGTCTTGCGCAGCACCGGGTGGTAAGCGCCGCCCGAAAGGCGCGGGCGCTGCTGGTACGCGAACCCGAGCGTCAGCAGGGCAGGCTCTTCGAACTCCAGCGCGCGGCCCTCTTCGCCGCTGCCTCGGTCGCGCCGCTTGAGCAGATCCTGGTACATGCGAACCACCGAGAGCGCCTTTTCGCGCAGGTTGTGTGGCTTTTCGATGTTCAACGCCAGGATCTGGTAAGCCACGTCGGTCTCGGGGACCAGAAGCGCCAGCAGAGTCTTGGCACCAAGCTCTTTGAGAGCGGTGAGCCGGTGGTAGCCGTTGGGCACCCAGTACACCGGCCTGACGTCGCCGTCGCCTTCGTTACCCGCGGCGTTGGCAGCTGCGGCTTCCTCGTCGCGTACGGCCACGACGGGATCGAGAAAGCGCTTCGTCTTGTCCATCGCTTGCGTCAGCCGCCGCACGTGCGCATCGGAGACGTCCCGCTGGAACGGCGTCGGGACAACCTTGTCGATCGGCAGCGCCGCGAGCAGCAGGGCATGTCCGCCGAGCGGCTCGCGGTAGGCGGCCAGGACTGCGCCGCCGTCGCTGTGCACATCGTCGATCAGCTGACGGAGCTCCGGCGGCGTATCGACGAGTCGCAGATCCGCGGGGCCGAGCTCGGTCGGCTTGAGCTTGACGCCGCGTCGCTTGCGGGGCGTGCCGCTCGGCTTGCGCGGGCCGCGTGGCCTGGGTGCTTTGGCTTTGGCGGGTTTCGGCACGCGCCCAGTATAACGTCGGCCGCCCCCGCGGGCCGCGCTCACTGCACGCTGGTCAGGCTCTGCCAGCGGTCGACCATCCAGCGACGCACGTACGCAACTTCGTCGGTATGCGAGAGGAAGTCGGTCCGACGGTAGTAGCTCCGGTGGGCCGCGCCCCATTTGCGCTCGTCGCGTTTGGCTGCCCCCGCGGTCTCGCTGGCCATGGCATCGAACCAGGCCATCACGTCGGCTGCCTTCCACGATCCGCGCAGGACCTCGCCGAATCGCGCGCGGATGAGCGGCCCGATCGTCGGGTGGGCCCAGAGGCGGCGCCAAAGGTAATTCCGGTTGGTGTAGCCGAAGCCGCCCATCGCCTGCCACAAGATGTCGCGGGGTGCGACGAGCTGGCCAAAGCGGGCGGTCTGCCAGCGCTGCCCGAACGATTCGTTGAAGTCCCAAGGAATCACTCGCCAAAGGGGCGTCGCTGCCAGCGGATCGCGGTAGTGAAAGGCGTTCTTGCCGAGGGTGTCCCAGGCCTGAATGGTGGTCGCGAGGACGAGCCAGTTCACGTAGTCGTTGACGTCGATCTTCTGGGCGACCTCATTGACGAACTGGGCATCGGGCGTTTCGGCTGCCCAGCGTGACAAGGCGACGATCTCTGCCAGGGCACCGGGCCCCGTCTCGGGCAGGCCCTCCTTCTTCTCCCAACCGACTTCGTGCGCGGTCTTCCGCCGAGTCTCGTTCTGTGGATTCGGTTCGTCGTAGAGAAAGGGCGCGAAGTTGGCGTCGTGATTGATCGCCATGAACATCTGGCCATGCTCGGCGTGCCCATGGCGCTGCATGAGGTTGCCGTCGATCTTGTCCGCGATGGTGTAAAGCCCCTGGTAGCGGCCGTTGAGAAACACGACACCGGAATACGTCGTGAGCGCCACGTTGTGCGGGTCCATCCGTTTCCAGAGCGTGAACGCCATCCGGGCGCGCAGCCCCGAGACATCGTCGAACGTGGTGATCAGCGTGATCTTGCGTCGACCGAGGAACTGGTCCCCGAGCGCTGGTTCGTCGAACTTGTCGTCCTTGGCAAAGCGAAGGGTGAAGTTCTTCTTGGGATAATTGAAGGACGAAGCCCCGCGGTACTGCGCTTCGGCGGTGTAGCGACGGCCTCGGTAAATGATGGTCGCTGGCGTGTAGACGTCGCGGCCGATTTCGGGTGCGGTCGAAAGGTGCATCACCGGCAGGCCGAACTCTTCCGTATAGGTCAACGGATCGACGGTGGCGATGTTGGCGGGATCGTCGAAGCGATCCGCAACGCCGATCTTCACGGTGCCGAGCTCCTCGTTGGGCGAGTAGCGCAGGTCCAGCTGGTAGACCGCCGCTTGGTCGAGGGTCGGCGTCCAGAGCAGGACCCCGGCGGCAGAGTCGAAGTGCGCGCCCACCGGTAGCCCGTCGATCGCGAATTCACCGGGCGCCGCGGCGAGACCTGTTGCGCAGGTCATGGCGATCCGCAACGGTGCACCTTCCTCCACCCAATGTGGACCGCCGGCGGTGGGCGAGCAGCGAGGAGCCGTCGCGACTTCGTTCGTCACGTCGAAGGACACGTCGGGACGCGCTGCCGTGTCGACCTGCGGCGACGTGCCTTCGGGTCGACCTTCGCTGGACGTAGGGCCGTCCGACTTCGGCGCCGCGCCGTCAGGACGCGAGCCGGCTACGTCGCCGACCATGGCCGCGTCGAGGAAGGGGGATGTGGGGGGCCCGGGTCGTTCACCGACACCTGGTTCACCGATGACGCCTGGAACGCAAGCCAGGCCGGTGGCCGCGAGCAGAGAGATGCGTACGAGGAGTGTTGCGGGTGAGACGGGGGCTGCGAACAAGCCACGAAACATCGGCAGGAAAGCCGATCCCTGAACGGGGCGCCCTCGTCGCGGCTTCGACGTTGCCCGGCGCTCGCCATCAGGATTTCGAGACCTTTCACCAGGTTCGACCGCTGCGAATCCTCGGTTCTCCGAGTCCGGTGCGCAGCAGAGGCAGCGCCGCTGCGGTCAACCGGGTCAGCCTCGTTCGGCATGCTCGTTGCTGACTCCACGACCGGGCGGGTGACGACACCCCCAACCTTTCCTCATTCCACGGACAATCCGAGAGGAGTTGCGATGAAGAAGACGACTTGGCTCAAAGTGCTGGCGTTTGCGTTGCCGCTGGCAGGATGTGAACTCCTCGAGGAATGGCGGCCCGGCGGCGGCGGCCCCGGCGGACCTGCACCCGGCGGTGGTACCGGACCGGCCTGCACGGCCATTGGCTGCCACGACGGCGCCTACCTCACAGTGCGCGCGATGAACGGGCTGGCCGCCGGGCCTCACACCGTTGAGATCCAGGCCGGCTCAGACCCGTTGCGAACCTGCACGTTCGATGTTCCCGCCGGCGGTCCAGGGCCAGGCGGCGTCTCGGCCTCCTGTACCCCGGGTGTCATGCTGTACATCTCACCGCGCGTAACCTGCACGGAGATGACGAGTGGAGCGGCGACGTCACAGACCTGCGTACCCGTTCCCGGGCAGTTCGAGGAACACATCAACGTGCAGGGCACCCCCGCTTTCGTGCGGGTGATCCAGCGCGCCGGGACCGAGACTGTGTTGGAACGGACCGAGATGCTGACCTACAAAGCAGCGACGCCCAACGGACCGATGTGTGGCCCCGTCTGCAACCAGGCGCACGTGACCTGGGAGATCGCGAACCGTCCGCTCTGACGACGACTTCAAACATCCGGCCGCGGATGGCCAGGCAGGAGCGCGTAGGGGTGTCTCCAGCGCGGTAACGAACGGATGCGACCGAGCCAGGCGTCGATGGCGGGGAAATCTCGCCAGTCGACGCCTAGCTCGTCGTCGAAGAAGAGATACCCGCAGCACGAGAGGTCCGCGATGGTGGGGCGGTCCGCGGCAATGAAGCTCCGGCCGGCGAGGTGAGAATCGAGCACTTTCCAGTTCGTCTCGGCCCTACGTCCGAACTCTTCCAGAACGGTGGGACTCGGATCGTTCGCCAAGACGCGAAGATAACGAAACGTACCCGAATAGCTGCTGAGCTTGTGGTTGTCCCAGAGCAGCCAGCGCAAGATCTCCCGACGCTCGCTTGCCGTCTGTGCGCCGAACTGGCCGAGCGATTCGCTGAGGTAGTCGAGGATGACGCCGGACTGCGAGAGGCGCAGCTCTCCGTGCTCGAGCACGGGAGCCTCTCCCATCACGTTGAGGGCTCGGAACGCCGGGGTTCGCGTCTCGCCGTTGAAGTAATCAACGAAGCGCGCCTCCCAGTCGGCGCCTGCCAGCTCGAGGGCGAGCGCGACCTTGTAACAGTTCCCCGACTGCGCGAACCCGTGAAGCGTGTACTCCGGCACACCACGAGACTTTCCCGAACCTGAACGGGTCGCAAGCGCGGATTCACCGCAAAAAAAGCGTCGCCAGGCCTTCAACCCTCGCAGCCTCGGCTTGCCGCATCTGCCGGGCGGACGCACCGTGAGCCGCACGAGGGCGGCCATGATCGATGACCTTTGGTACAAGAACGCGGTCTTTTATACGCTGGACGTGAGCACGTTCATGGACTCGGACGGCGACGGGGTGGGCGACTTCGAAGGGCTCTCCCGGCGGCTCGACTATCTGCAAGGTCTGGGAATCACGGCGCTGTGGCTGCAGCCATTCCAGCCCTCGCCGAATCACGACGACGGCTACGACACGATGGACTACTACGGCGTCGATCCGCGCCACGGCAGTCTCGGTGACTTTGTCGAGTTCACGCAGCAGGCCCGTCAGCGTGGCATTCGCGTGATCATCGATCTCGTCATCAATCACACCTCCGACCAGCATCCTTGGTTCAAGGCCGCCCGCAAGGACGAGACCTCCAAGTATCGCGACTACTACTACTGGTCGAAGAAGAAGCCCGCCGGCGCCCACAAGGGCATGGTCTTTCCCGGCGTTCAGACTGCCACATGGTCGTACGACGCCGAGGCGCGCGCCTACTACCACCACCGCTTCTACAAGTTTCAGCCCGACCTCAACATCGAGAATCCGGCGGTGCAGGAGGAGATTCGCAAGATCATGGGCTTCTGGCTGGAGATCGGTGTCTCCGGCTTCCGGGTCGACGCCGTGCCCTTCATCATCGAGACCGTGCCTCAGGCCGAGTACGCGGCCAAGGCGGCCCGGGCGGCCGCCGAGGAACAGAAGATTGGCCAGCGCAACGCCAACAAGATCGACTGGCACGGGCGAAAACGACCGAGCAAAGCGGCGCGCAAGACGGCGTCCAAAAAGCCCGAGATGCGATTCGAGTACCTGCGCGATCTGCACGACTTTCTGCAGTGGCGCACCGGCGATGGGATGCTGCTGGCCGAGGCCAACGTCGTGCCTGCGGAGAGCGTGAACTACTTCGGGCCGGAGGGGGATCGCATGCACATGATCCTCAACTTCCAGGTCAATCAGAACATGTTCTATGCACTGGCCAGTGGCAACTGTCGCTCATTGGTCAAGGCGCTCAATGCGACCCGCGACCGCCCGGCGCTTTCGCAGTGGGGGAACTTCCTGCGCAGCCACGACGAGCTCGATCTGGGGCGCCTCCCCGAGGAGAGCCGGCAAGAGGTCTTCGCGAAGTTTGGGCCCGAGCGCGGCATGCAACTTTACGGGCGCGGCATTCGCCGGCGGATCGCCCCCATGCTGGGCGGCGATCCCAAGCGCATGGCGCTCGCCACCAGCTTGATGTTCGCATTGCCAGGGACCCCGGTCATGCGCTACGGCGACGAGATTGGCATGGGCGACGATCTCTCGCTGCCCGATCGCAAATCGGTCAGGACGCCGATGCAATGGACGGCTGACGACAATGGCGGATTCACACGGGCCAAGAAGCCCATCTTGCCGGTCATCGACGAAGGGCCGTTCAGCTACCGCGAGGTGAACGTCGCGGATCAGCGGCGCGACCCGGAGAGCCTGCTGAGCCTGACCGAACGATTCATTCGCATGCGCAAGGAATGCCCCGAATTCGGCTGGGGCGAATTCGAAATTCTTCCGACCGGATCGCAAAACGTGCTGGCGATCCGATCCTTCTGGCGCGGAAACGCCGTGCTCTCCCTCCACAACTTCTCCCCCGAAGTGCGTGAGGTGAAGCTGGCGGTTCCTCATGCCGAGGAGCTGCCACTGACCAATCTTCTGTCACCAGAGCACCGCCCTGCCGACCCGCGCGGCCAGCACACCTTCACGCTGCCACCCTACGGCTTTCAGTGGTTCCGAGTGGGGCCCTTGCTGGACGTTGCCACCCGCAAGCCTTGCTGAGGTAGCCGTCGTCACTCAGAACGGCAGCAGGGCGCCTTTCACGTCGGTCGTCAGGCGAATCATCTTCCCGTTCGGCACGGCGATGTAGAGGTCGTAGCAGCTGAGCTGCCCACGGCCAAATGCCATGCTGGCGTAGCTGCCGCTATTGAAAATCGGATCCGTCTTGGTCCCATCGGCAGAGATGCGCACGAGCTTGCCGGCATTGGTATCCGAGTACGAGCCGACGTAGAGGCGTTTGCTCGAATCGAAGACGATGCCGTTGCCCCACATGTTCGCGTCGCCCCAAAGATCGCGATCGATCTCCCGATTGTCTCTCATCAGGATGCGCATCACGCGACCCGTGCCGTGACGTCCGACGTACAGCGTGCCGTCGGTCCAGAAGTTGAGACCCGCGGGCGATCCGCTATCGGGTGTGGTTCCGATCGGGTCGTTGTTGACATTCACGCGCGTACCGTCGGGCGCGATCTTGAGCACGCCCCGCGTCCCCTGCAGCGCAAGGAAGAGGTCGCCGTTGAGCCCGACGGCGATGTCGTTGACTCGCGTGAGGCCGGTGACGAAAGGAAGGGGAGCGGGTTGCGGCGTGCCGAGGTGGACCACCTGGACCGAGCCGCTGTTCGAGCCGTGGAAAAAGAGGCGGCCTCGAACCTTGTCGAAGGCGAGCCCGAAGGTCACGGGATCGCCGGGGATGGGGACCCACCTCGGCAGATGCTCGCCGGTGGGGAGCAGTCGTCCGATGTAGCCGTTGGTCTTGTCGTTGGTGCTGTAATAGAGCGTCCCGTCCGGGGTGATCACCAGGCCATCGGCGTTGAGCACACCGTCAACGTTGGGGCGACGGGTTCCGCAGTTGGGGTCCGGTGGTTCGACCGTGACGTCGGCAGTGCTGGTATCGGTGTGCACGTCGTTGCCGGCGACGTCCGGTGCCGAGGTGTCGGCAGGCGGACTCCCGTCGTCGGGCGTGGCGTCCATCGCAGACACCACGACGTCCGCCTGCCCACCGCCCGCATCGGGAGGGAGAGGATCAATCGGTGTCTCCTGCAGTGGGCTGTCGAACGTGGCGCTGTCCTCCGGGGGGGGAAGGCTGACGTCGCGGCTCGCCTGGTCCGAGGTCCCTCCGTCGGAGGCAGCCCCGTCGGAACGTATGCCGCCGTAGTGTGGATTGCGACCGATGCAGCCCACCAAGCCCGCCAGCAACGCCAGGGCAAGGCCGATGGAGCGCGCGCAAGGCGGCGAGCACAATACGCCCCGGTGGAGATCTCTGCGGATCACGTCGTAGACATCGAGAGGCTGAACACTTTCATGAACCGAGCGCCGCTCGCTCGGGATTCCGCGCGCGGCGTGGCGGCTTCTGCGGATGTGACCCGTCGCGTCTCAGTGATGGCGCGGCGCCGAGGAGTAAAATGAATCGGGCCTGCAACCTTCCGTGCACCGTCGTTCGTCTCACCCACATCCCATGAGCTCATCGCTCGCAATCGTTCTGCCCGTCGTCGCGGTTTCGCCGCCGGCGCCGGCCTTGCGAGCGGCACAGGGGCCGCGGGTCGAGGATGAAGTGATGCCGGTCGACGGGGAGCGGTCGGTCGAACGCATTCTGGTCGAGCGCGCCCGCAGCGGCGACTTGCGCGCTTTCGAAAGTCTCTACCGTGCAAACGTCGCGCGCGTGCACGCCCTCTGCTGGCGACTGGCCGACAGCGATGCGGCTGCGGAGGAGCTGGTACAGGACGTTTTCGTGAGAGCTTGGGCCGCGCTGGCAAGCTTCCGGTGCGACTCCGCCTTCGCGACTGGCTGCATCCGATGGCTGTCCGTCTCGCGCTCGACGAGAGACGCTCGCGCGCACGGGGCGAGCGTCTCATTGGCCGCGTCGCCGAGGTCACGCGCGACCACGCCGTCGCGCCCCACGACGGCAGCGAGGCTGGTCACGATCTCGACCGGGCGCTGCGGACGTTGCCCAAGGGGGCCCGCGCGATCTTCGTTCTCCACGACGTCGAGGGCCACCGTCACGAGGAGATCGCGACGATGCTGGGCATCGAAGTCGGAACCTCCAAATCCCAGTTGCACCGGGCGCGTCGCCTGCTCCGCGTGGCGCTCACATGCACCGAAGGGGCGGAAACATGAAGTCCGCTTTCGGCCCAGCCATGACTTGCGCAGAGTTGCAGGACTGTCTGGATGACCTCGTCGACGGATCGCTGGATGATCGGGCGTCGCCCCATACCAAAGCAACGCGGGCACGGGCTCACCTGGCCGCCTGTCCGGCCTGCTACCACGATCGCAATGAACTGGTCGGACTCGTGCAGCGGGCCCGCTCGCTGCCGCACGAACGCCCCATGGCTTCCGATCTTTGGCCCCGTCTTGCCGATCGACTGGTGCCGGCGCGATCATCGGACCGCGGGCGCTTTGCCGCCTTCGCCGCCGCCGCGGGTCTGGTTTTGTTCTTCGTATCGATGAGCGCCCGTCTGCCGTCCCAGGCCGGGCTGCCGTCCCACGGCGGATCGTCGTTGTCCGAAACGGGCGCGGCGGGAAGCGGTGGCATCGCGCAGGCGTTCCACGCAGTCGGCTCTTCTGGCGGGTCGGGCGGAAGCACCGGCAACGCTCGCGGCGCCAGCGGAAATGCCGCTTCTCTTCGCTGATTCGATTTCGCTGATCTGATTTCCCGAGGCCCTGCCGGGCCGTGACCATCGCCGTGCCCACTCGACACATGGCGGAGGCGTGGGCGCGGGCCACCGGCGTGGCGCAATTCGCGTGCGGACCCTACGCGGCCAAACCCCGTGCGGCGGCATGAAACAGGAGACCTCCTTGTCAGCAATCAAATCGCCTCGATGGGGCGCCCCCGCGCGCATCACTGTGAGGCTTGCAGCGGTGGTTCTTGCTTGGTTGGTATCGCCGCTGGCGGGATCCATCGCGCCGGCCCGTGCGGCCGAGTGCCCCGCGGGAAATCTGCTCGCCGGTCGAGCGCCATCGGCGTGGCAAGGGATCCGTGGCGATCGCGCGCGGCCGACCGACGGCGTGGCGGCCAATGAAGGTGCCCTCTGGAATCTGCCGCTCGCCACGCAGCTCGCCGGCGAGACCGCCAGCTTGACCTGGGACCTCGGCGTTGGTCTTCCGATCACGACAGTCTGGATTCAGGCCGACGCCAACGACGAGTACACCATCGAGGGATCCGACGACGGGCGTTCGTTCCGCGTGCTCGGACGTATCGATGTCATGGAGGGGCATGGGCTGCAGGGGCGCGTGCTTCGTGTTCCGCCCACCTCACTGCGCTTCGTTCGTGTTGGCGAAGGGCAAGGTGATGGCTTCTATTCGATCTCGGAGGTGCAGGTCTTCTGCCAGGAGCCGCCCTTGCCGCCGCCCGCGCTGCGACGGGAGACGTCGGCCACTGCCGCCAGCGCCGACCGGTCGCTCTTCGTCTGGAACGACGAGACCTCGGCGCGCTGGGAGCTGATCCTGGCGGGCCTCGGCCTCGCGCTGTTGCGCTGGGGGGTGATGCTACGTCGCCAGGGGCGGACGGAGTACCGCCGCAAGCTCCGCGAAAGGCTGCTGGCAGCGCTTGGCGTGCTGGCCGCCTTGACGTACATCAATTTCGGATCGTTTCACTTCGGCAACTTCCTGCACGACTGGGAGTGGACCCACTACTACGTGGGGGCCAAATACTTTCCCGAGCTCGAATACACGCGGCTCTACGATTGTTTGGCGACCGCCGATGTCGAGGACGGCCTTCGTCGTCGCGTCGAGCGGCGCAAGATGACCGATCTGCGCACCAACCTTCTGATCTCTTCGGCCGACATCCTTGCTCATCCCGAACGCTGCAAGGAGCGTTTCACGCCGGAGCGCTGGGCCGCATTTCGCCACGACGCCCGTTACTTTCGCGAACGACAGAGCGTGCGGCGATGGGAGGACCTTCACACCGACCACGGCTACAACGCAACACCGACCTGGAACGTCGCCGGCCACTGGCTCAGCAATCTATCGCCCGCGAGCCGCACGCAAGTCGGCATGCTCGCAGCCCTCGATCCGATCTACCTCGCGGGGACGCTCGTCGTCACCTGGTGGGCGTTTGGCTGGCGCGCGCTCGCCATCGCGTTGCTGGTCTTCGCGACCAACTTTCCCGGGCGCTTTTACTGGACGGGGGGCTCTTTCCTCCGCTGGGACTGGCTCTTTTATCTGGTCGCGGGCATCGCCCTTCTCAAGAAGGACCGGCCGGCGCTTGCGGGCGCTGCGCTCACGTACGCCGCTTTGTTGCGGGTCTTTCCCCTGTTTGTCTTCATCGGTCCCGCGGCGGCGGTAATCATTGATCTCTACAAACATCGCCGTGTCGACCTGCGCTGGCGGCGGTTCTTTGCCGGCGCTGCCATCGCCGGAGTCCTGCTGGTCGGGATCAGCTTGGGGGTCTCGGGCGGCATTCGTGGTCACGGTTTGTTCATCGAGAACACGATCAAACACAAGGAGACGCCGCTCGTGAACCACATCGGTCTGCGGACAGTGCTCTCTTGGCGCCCGAGCGAGGTCAGTCGCTACACCTTCCAGGAGGGGGCCTTCGATCCCTGGCAAAGGTGGAAGGACGCCCGTCTCGCCTCGTTCGCGCAGGGCCAGCCGCTCTGGATTCTGGCGCTGCTGCTCGGCGTGGCGGCGATAGCGCGGGCCGCCAGCAGACCAGCGGCGACTCCTGCTTGGGTGCTGGGCGCACTCGGAGCGGCCTTCATTCCCATTGGCGTCGAGCTCACGTCCTATTACACGATGTTCGTCTTCCCGGTCGCGTTGCTGGCGGCAGCACGCGCCGAGATCGGCCGCTGGTTGCTCGGCCTGTGCCTCTTTACCCAGTTCGTCGCCTGGGCGCCTTTGCGCAACATGTCCACCGCCAGCGACGAGCAACACGTGTTGATGTCGGCGGCCATGGTCGCCGTCTTCGCAGCGATTCTCTGGCGCTGCGGAGATCGTTCAGGCGATGAGGTATTCGCCGAACCAGGTGCTGGCCAGCCGCCCGACCTCGATGAGGGCCGCCGGCTCGTCGGATAGATTCGACCCATCGGTAACGACCGACAACCACTTGTCGGGGTTGCTCAGGTTCGACAGCGCCTGCTGGTTCATATCCACCGCCGCGCCGTCGTCACCACCGACGATAAGAAGCGTCGCCGCCTTCACCCCGCCCATGGCCGGGGTGGCAAGGTCGACCCGTCCAGCGCGGCAGACCACGGCGCGCACGACCTCGGGCCGTTCGGCCGCGGCCATCAAGGCTGCCGCCGCACCCGTGGTCGATCCATAGAGTCCAATCGGCAAGCGAGCGCCCCGGGGATCGCGCCCGAGCCAATCGAGCGTCACGACGAGACGCCCTGCCAGTAGCTCGAGATCCTGGTGGCCGCGACCGTCGGCGTCGTCCACCTGCGCCTCGTCGGCTGTCAGCACGTTCACCTGCAGGGTTCCGAGCCGCGCGTTGTGGAACTCGGCGCTCAGGATCTCGTTGCGCCTCTGCAGGCCTACGCCGGCGCCCCCTTGCGCAAAGAGGACGACGCCCACAGCTCCCTCGGGCACCGTCAAAGTGCCCTCGAGACAAAAGGGATCGAGGGCGATCCGTACGGATTCGGTGCGCAGACTCGTCTCGACGGTGGATTGCAGCATGGGGCTGACGCTCGTCGCCTGAGCGGCGTCTCTGCCAAACTGGGACTCACCTCCGTGGCGCGCAAGCCGCGTGTCGCGATTGGATCCGTCTCGACGCGTGCGCGCAGGGCGTGAGACGCACGCGAGCCATCAGTCGAGCGCGGCGTGCTCACCTGAATTTTACAGGATCTCGGGATCGGCTTCGTTGACGACGCGGAAGCGCAGCCCTTACTGTCCCGTCCGCAAGTCGCTACGGGCAAGAGGACGACGCAAGCGGGGGCAAGCAGCGTGAGGTCGGGGGGTGAGAGGGCGGCGGCGTTCGGGGGAAACGGTGTGGAAGGGGGCGCGTCGATCCCTGCGCCCGGGGCGGCGAGCGGAAACGAGGCAGTGTGAAGCGAAGAGATCTGCTCTCGCACGCGAGCGCGCTCGGTGCGGTCTGGGGAACGACGAGGGGTGCAAAGGCGCAGTCGCAAACCGGCGCTGCGTCGGTGACGCCGGCCAAACCGGTAGCTCCGAGCGAACGCATTCGCATCGGGATGATCGGGGTTGGCAGCTTCGGCCAGGTCAACCTGCGCGACTTCCAGGTGAATCCCGACGTCGAGGTGGTCGCCGTATGCGACGTCGACAGCAAGGCGACCGAACGTGCGGTCGGCCTGACGGGCGGCAAGGCCAAGCCGTACAAGGATTATCGCCAGCTGCTGGCCGACAAGACCATTCAGGCGGTGGTGGTGTCGACGCCCGAGCACTGGCATGCGCTGATGACGATCGACGCCTGCGACGCCGGCAAAGACGTTTACGTGGAAAAGCCCGCGTCCCACCACATCCGCGATGGTCGCTTGATGGTCGAAGCTGCGCGTCGGAACAAGCGCGTCGTACAGGTCGGCTCGCAGCAGCGTTCTGGATCGCATTTTCAGCGCGCGGTGAAGTACGTACGCGAAGGCCGCCTGGGCGACATCAACTTCGCCACCTGCTGGAACCACTCGCCCGCCTTCGTGCCGCGGCCACTGGTGAAAGGCCCTGCGCCGGCGCACGTCGACTGGGACATGTACCTGGGGCCCGCGGCGGTGGTCCCCTACGACGTCGGCATGAACGTGGGGCGACGCGGATCCTGGGAGTTCTGGGGCGGCTGGATCACCGAGTGGGGCGCGCACCTGGCGGACGTCGTCCTGTGGGCCATGAACGCGACAGCGCCCGAGCAGGTGGTCGCGGTGGGCGGCAAGTTCTGGCGCAAGGAGGGCGAGATCCCCGACACCTTGCAGGTCAGCTATCGATTTCCCAAGTTCGTCTTTCACTACTCGCTGCTGCAACCGAATACCTTCGGCCTCAACGGCGACGTCGGCGCCGCGCGCTTCGGCAGTTACGGCATCCAGTTTCACGGCACCAAGGGGACACTGTTTGTCGATCGCAACGGCTTTCGCATCACCCCGCAGACGATGCGCAAGGAAGAGGCGAATCCACCGCCGCCCGGTTCCGGCCATGACAGCCGCCAGACCGGCTTCTATTACACCACCGAGATCCAGGCCGAGCAGTCCGAGAGCTCACAGCAGCATGGCCCTCACGTGCGCAACTTCCTCGACTGTGTGAAGAGCCGCAAGCGACCCAACGCCGACATCGAGGACGGCCATAACACCAACACGGTCTGCCGCCTGGGCAACATCGCGTATCGTGTCGGGCGCGCGCTGAAGTGGGACGGCGCCAAGGAACGGATCATCGGCGACGACGAAGCCAACAAGCTGGCGGTCGGCAGCTACCGTGATCCCTGGAAGCCGAAAGGACTCTGATGGACCCGCAGGCGAAACGCACACACCGTCTCTCTCTGTTCATCGTTGCCGCCGGCGCGCTTGCCCTCGGCTGTGCTTCCTCAGGACGCAAGAGCGGTGAATCCGTCACGTTCGCCAAGCGGCAGCTCTTCGTGAATCCCTACGAGAGCACGGCGGTGGGTGATCTCAACAAGGACGGCCACCCCGACATCGTCTATGGCGCCTACTGGTTCGCGGGCCCCAATTTCGTGCCGCAGACCTTCCGCCCCAACCACGTCGCCAAGGAATACATCCGAGCCAACAGCGATCACATCTACGACGTCGACGGCGATTCGTGGCCCGATGTCATCGCCGGCGGTTGGCAAGAAGACGGCATCTATTGGTACAAGAACCCGGGGAAGGGCCCGCAAGAGCGAGGCGCGCCCTGGGAGATGCACCAGCCCTGGGAAGCGCGTCTGCTGGCCAAGACGCGCGGCCACATGGAGATGTTTCAGCTGCACGACTTCAACGGGGACGGCGTGCCCGAGCTCTACTCGGCCTGCTACCGCAAGAAGGAGCCGCTCGAGATCTGGCGCTTCAACAAAGGTGAGGACGGCCTGCCGATCCTGATGCCATTCGTGCTGGGGGCCGAGGGCGGAGGGCATGGTTTTGCCTTCGGCGACGTGAACAACGACGGTCGCGAAGATGTGCTCACCGAAGTGGGTTGGTACGAACGCCCCACCGGCGATCCCTTCGCGGGGCCCTGGAAACACCATCCCGAGACCGCCTTGCCGCACCCGAGCTGCCCGTTCGTGGTTCGTGATCTCAACGGCGATGGCCGCCTCGACATCATCTTCGGTCGTGGCCACGACGTTGGCCTGTACTGGTGGGAGCAGCAGGCGCCGCTGCCCGATGGCACCACGATCTGGAAGAAGCATACGATCGACGAATCGTGGACCCAGGCTCACGCGATCCAGATGGTCGACCTCGACGGCGACGGCAAAGACGAGCTGGTCGCCGGCAAATGCATCTGGGCCCACAACGGCAAGGATCCCGGCGCCGGGGATCCGCCGGCGATTTACTACTACACCTGGGACAAGGCGGCGTTGAAGTTCACCCGTCACACGATCGCCGCTCCGGGCGAGAACATCGCCCTCGGGCGGCAGTGGAATGCGGCTGACCTCAACGGTGATGGACGACTCGACCTCACCGCTCCCAGCAAGCTCGGCCTCTGGATCCTCATCAACCAAGGCAAGTGACGAGACGGGCGGGGTGCCGCTGTCCCCGCCCGCCACGCGCCAAGTCGGCTAGACGGAAAATCAGCGTGCGCGGCCCTCGTCCCACTGTGACCAGAACGACGGCGGTGCCGACCCGCCCCACATCACGTTCGCATTCACCCAGAGCTGGCCACGCAGAGGCGCACCCCTCTCACCCACGTTGAACACCGCGCCGCCGTTGCCGCCCGGCCAGGGCTGCCAGACGATGGGGCGATCGGGATCGCAGCCCCCGCCGACCAGACCTCCGAGGTGCTGTTCGCGAATGCGGCAACCGGCGTCGTTGATGAAGTGAGCGTGGGTGCCCTTGGCGATCCAGATGCGCGGATGCGTGCCGTTCCAGGCCGGGTAGTTCGGCTCCCAGGTGGTCGGCTCGCCGTGCGCGTAGGTGGTGAGGTTGTGGATGCGGCCGCCGCGCAGACGTCGCACTTGCACTGTCTCCCATTCGCCCTGGTGGTTGTCCCACGCGATGCCTTCGCTCCAGGGATAGGAGAGGTAGTACTGCACCGTGACCCCACCCAGCGTGTTGGGATAGACGTGGGCATAGACGCGCCAGTCACCGCGGTTGCTCGACCCGTGCTGATTTCGGTCCGGGATGTCGAGCTGAAAGCCGCGAGCCTGGGGCGAGGTGATCGACACGTCGGAGGGACGGGTGTGATCGGTGGGATGGCTGAAGGAGATCAGGCTCTGCTGCGTAAGGCCGGTGGCCAGGGTCTCGATGATGCGATCGTGCACGAATCGCAGGCTAGAGCGCGGCAGTATCCAGTCGACGCTGGCCGGGAAGTGCCGTTCGTCTTTGTGGAAGAGGAACTCGGGCACGTGTTTCTCCGCGACGCAGGCCTCGGCACTGTCCGACAGACCATCGCCATCCTGGTCGGTCGTGTTGCGGTCGAGACACTCGCCCAAAGGAGAGCTCGCCTGTTCGCTGGGCGTCACGGGGCCAAGGCAGATCGAAGGAGGCGAGGCGCCGCCGGCCGGCAGATCGACCGCGCTCACGTTGATGCGGTGACCGTCGGCGCGGCTGGTGCTGGCGACGAACTCGAGCCGCTGCCCGACCAACGACGTCGCGACGGGACGGCCCCCGGTGATGGCGATGCCGGTGCCGGCAGGCGAAAAATCGGCGCCGTTGCCGCTGCGATAAAAGAAGACGGTGTCGCAGGTGGTTCGCGCCGCAAGGATCAGCGAGCCGCCGGTCGACAGCAACGTGCCCTCGACGCCGAAGGGCAGGCGGAACGCGGTCTGCCAGCCTACCCCCGGGATGAACTTGCGCATACGCAGCGTCTTGTCGTTGCCTTGCCAGGTCAGATAGAGGTCGTTGCCCAGCACCGCAGCGCTGGGACTCGCGCCCGAGGCCGGGCTGATCTCG
>JANNNO010000591.1:0-8379 GCA_031398585.1 Myxococcales bacterium
AACGGCCTGCTCGACGCGATCGCCAAGGATGTGCGGGCCTAATTGTGCTGCGGCGCACAATCTATACGGCTTGGTAACTATGCTCCGCTAATCAGCAGGTTCCCGCACACGGTCGAGTCCCCGATCGATCCAGCGGAAGAAGCGCGCCTTTTCGTGTTTGTGGGTCAACATCAACGCGCACATCGCCGGCGTAAGCGTCAGAGCGCAGACCGCCGAGATCAGGATGGAAAACGCGATGGTCAACGAGAACTGGCGATAGATGCCGCCGGTCGTGCCGGGAAAAAAGCTCACCGGCACGAAGACCGCGACCAGCACCAGCGACGTCGCCACGACGGCGCCGGTCACCTCGGCCATGCCCTTCTTGGCCGCTTCGTAGGGGCTCAGCTTCTCGGTCTGGATCAGCCGCTCGATGTTCTCGATGACGACGATCGCGTCGTCGACCACGAGGCCCGTCGCCAGCGTCAGCCCGAACAGGGTGAGCGTGTTGATGGAAAAGCCGAATGCGGCTACGAAAGCAAAGGTCCCGATGAGGGAGACCGGCAGGGTCACGCCGACGATGAGCAAGCTGCGCCCGCCGTGCAGGAAGAGGAAGATGACGAGGACGACGAGCGCGATGGCCTCGAACAGGGTGGTCATCACCTCGTTGACCGACGCTTCGATGGCGCGGGTGTTGTCGCTGACCGGCTGGAACTTCAGGCCAGGAGGTAAGTCTCGCTGCAGGCGCGCGAGCTCGGCCATCACGCCGTCGCGCACGTCGAGCGCGTTTGCGGTCGGCAACTGCTGAATGCCGAGCCCCACGCCGGGGTGGTCGTTGAAGCGAAGCAGCTGCTGGTAGTTCTCGGCCCCGAGCTCGACCCGCCCGACATCGGCCAACCGGACCAGGCTGCCGTCGGATCCGCGCTGCACGACGATCTTGGCGAACTCCGACGGTTCGGACAGACGGCTATAGGCGCGCACGCCCACCTGAAACGACTGCTCTTTGCGCACGGGCGGCTGCCCGACCTGCCCCGCTGCCACCTGCACGTTCTGCTCACGCAGAGCCGCCACGACGTCCTGAGGCATGAGGCCGCGGCCTGCCAGCGCGGTCGGATTCAACCAGACGCGCATGGCGAAGCGCCGCTCGCCGAAGATGCGGATGTCGCCCACACCCTTCACGCGCTTGAGCGCGTCGACCACGTAGACCGCCAGGTAGTTGGAGAGAAAGTCGGTGCTGTAGCGATCGTCCTCGGCGAAAAATCCGAGCGACAGCAGGATCTGCAGCTGCGCCTTGTTGATGGTGATGCCGGCCTGGTTCACCTCGGCGGGCAGACGCGGAGAGGCGGCGCTGACCCGGTTCTGCACGTCGACCGCCGCCACGTCGAGATCGCGATCTGGCTCGAACGTGATGCTGATGGTGGAGCGGCCGTCGTTGGTGCTGCTCGAGGTGATCTCGCGCATACCCTCGACGCCGTTGAGCTGCTGCTCGAGCGGCGTCGTGACGGCGCTTTCGACCACCTCCGCCGAGGCGCCGATGTAGCTGGCCCCGACGGTCACCGTGGGCAACGCGAGATCCGGGTACTGCGCAATCGGCAGGCCCGGAATGCTGATCGCACCCAGCAGCGTGATGACGATGGCGATCACGCCCGCCAGCACGGGACGCCGAATGAAGAACTCGGCGAACATCAGCTCTCCTTTCGCCCCGTGGCCTTGACTGGCATGCCGTCGCGCAGAGCCTGAAGTCGAGTCACCGCGACCCGCTCACCTGGCTTGACGCCCGCGATCACCGTCCAGCGATCGCCCGAGATGAGGCCGAGGGTCACCGGGCGACGCTCGACCGTCTCGCCTTTTCCCTCGGCGCCGGGCTTGACGACGAAAACGAAAGCCTGACCGCTCTGTCGGGTGACCGCGAAGGTCGGGACCGTCAAAGCGTCGAAAGTCCGCCAGACGAGACGCGCGCGCACCCGCTGCCCCGAGCGCAAGACTCCCGCGTTCTCGAAGGCGGCCCGCAGCTCGACCAGCTGACTGCGCGGATCCGGCCGAGGTGCGATGAAGAAGACAGTCGCCCGCAGCGTCGGCTTGCCGGCATCGTCGAGCAGCTCGACCGGCGTCTCGCCCACCACGGCGAGGTTGGCACGTTCGAGTGGCACCAGGATCGAGACCTCGAGGCGCCCGCTCTGATCCACCTGAGTCAGCACGGTCTGCGGCGTGACGCTGTCGCCAACCTTCACGACGATGTCCCCCACCACGCCGGCGATCGGTGCCGTCACGTCGTGATACGCGAGTTGCACACTGCGCGCCTTCACGTTGGCGCGGGCCGCCTGCACGTTGGCGCGCGCCGCCTGCTCCTCGGCGACGGCGTTTTCGAAGTCCTGCCGGCTGCGAATGCCTTCGCTCTGCAGGGCCGCCATGCGCTGCCGGGTCGTCGCCGCCAGTGCCAGCTGGGTCTCGGCTTGATTGAGCGACGCGCGGGTCTGGACGAGGGCCGCGGCCTCCTGGCGGTTGTCGATGCGGATGAGCCTCGCCCCGGCCTTGACCTCCTGCCCCGGCTTCACCAAGATCTCGAGCACGTACCCAGAGACCACTGGATAGAGGGTGACGCTGCGGCGAGAGACGAGGTTGGCGACGTACTCGGACCCCTCCTCGACCTTGCGTGGCGCCAGCGTCTCGACTTCGACCGGCAGCGCCTGAGGCGGCGGCGGGCCACTGGCCTTGGCACCACACCCCGCGGCGAGCACCAGAAGGCCGAGCGCGGGTGCCGCCGAAAGCAAAGCGAAGGCAGCGCTACGAGGATCTGTCACTGGATGTCGCACGATGCCTCCGAGATGAGCGCGGCGAAGCGCGCGGTCTGTAGCTCGAACTGACGGGCGGCGAGTACCAGCTCGGCCTGCCGCAGAAGTTGCGCCGACTGCACCAGCTCGAGGCTCGTGGCGGCGCCGACCTCGAAGCTCCGGCGGGTCATGCGATCCGCCTCGGACGCCAACGCCTGGGAGGCCTGAGCCTCGGTCAGAAGCTCGTTGGCCACCTGGACCCCGCGTCTGGCCCGGGAGCGCTCCACCTCGGCCTCGCGCGCGATCAGCAGCGTCTCACGCTCGGCCGCACGCGCCAGCGCCCGCCGCTCGTCGAGCCGAGCCCCGCGTCCGCCGCCGTCGAAGAGCGGAATGTCCAGCACGGCCGCAATGGTCCACGAGGGCACGCGTACCGGACCAGGATCGACGGTAACGGCGGTGAGCGCGCTCTGCAGAGCCAGCGAGGGCAGATAGTCGGCGCGGGCGACGTCGACCAGCTCGGCGCTGACTTGCTGGCGCAGCTGTGCAGCCCGCACGTCCGCCCGAGCGTTCAGCGCAACCACCTGACAGAGCTTCCTCGACGCTGCAAAGGCCCGCTCGAGATCCAGCGACGTCGCGACGCCAACCGGGTGATTGCGTCCGATGAGCAGCCCCAGCGATTCACGCGCCTGCATCGCGCGCTCACGGCCAGCGATGACGTCCCCCTTGGCAAGGCGCGTGTCCTGCTGGGCGCGCACGATGTCGAGCCGGGTGCCGGTCCCGAGCTCCATGGTGCGCTTCACCAGGTGCTGGCGTTCGAGGGCGTTCGCGAGTCCGCCCTGCGAAAGCGTGGCCGCTCGCTCCGCCGACAGGACGCCGATCAAAGTGCTGGCGAGGCCGAGCACCAGCGTCCGCTCGATGTCGGCAAGCGCCGCCGCCGAAGCCGCCGCTCCTGCACGCGCCGCCGCCCGCCCCTGCCAGAGACTGGCGTCGATGAGTGGGACCCGCGCCGCCAGCTGCCCGACGCCCAGCGGGCTGGTCGGCGTGCCGCGCGGGCCCCACCCACCGCCACCGCCAGCCCCGCTGGCCGCCGCACCCGGGGCGCTGTCGGGATTGAGCAGATCGTAGGTTGCGCTCGCGGTCCCCTGGAGCAGGGGCAACAACGCCGCCAGTGCCTGCCGACTCTGGGCGGCCGCGGCCCGGGCGCGCGCGGCGGCGATCTCGAGTGTGTCGGACCCGCGCCGCAGCTTGGTCAAGACGTCATCAAAGGATTCGACGGTCTCCCCTGCGCTCGGCAGGGGCACCAGCAGAGGATCGTTCTGGACGGCGGGCGCAGGTGGCTTCGTGTCCTCGGAGGCCGGCACGGGAACGGCTGGGGCCTGGAGGAGCCAGGCGGTCAATACGAGGGGGGCGAGCATGGTTGCCTAGGCAAGTATGTGTCCGCGAACAGTGAGGACCGGGACTGGCTGTCGACGGGTGATTCCCCGTGGGTCCGCTGTCCGGGGGCTTAGCAGACAGTGTCCCGTTTGGCCCCACCTGGCCCCGATTTGGCACGCGACGCAGTCGCGAAACAGGCGCGCTCACCGCCCCGGAAGGCCTTCTGCTTCCTGCTCAGGAGTTTTGAAGTCGAAAAGGAGACTCTCCCCCGCTGTGCTGCTGGCGGTTCAGGCGCCGCTCCGACACCCTCTCTGATGGTGCGGGCGTTCATGAGCAAGAGGCGAACGAGCGGAGGTGCTCCGAACGCTCGCGCCCCAGGGATCCGCGGCGCCCGAAACCTCTACGCTGCGTAGACGTCGCGGATCGAAGCGTCC
Organism: Myxococcales bacterium; assembly: GCA_031398585.1. Classification (GTDB taxonomy): domain Bacteria; phylum Myxococcota_A; class Polyangia; order Fen-1088; family Fen-1088; genus JANNNO01. Next base: position 4,556 of record JANNNO010000591.1, read on the forward strand.
TTTTCGAATTGAGCTTTGGCGTAGGGGCACGTGGCGGCGACGCGAGTCCCGCTCTCACGGGCCCAGCCGACCGCGCGATCGAGCAGCAAGCGGGCAACCCCACGGCCCCGCAGCTCCTCTTTCACCTCGGTGTGCTTGATGTCGACCAGCTTCGCGTCCACGCGTCGATACGCGAGCTCCGCCAGTCGCTTGGCACTCTGCTCGATGAAAAAGGCGCCGCCCGCGGCGGTCTCTTCGTGCTGAATCGTCAAGTCATCGGCGGTCATCGGGATCTCCTCTTCGTGATGGCTTCTGCGGACCAAACGAGACCCTACCGCCGTTCCTACGTAGGCGACGGGAGTTTCGGCGAAGGCCACGACATCGCTGGCAACCGACTTAGCGGCCCGCTCCTACCCCGCCCACCGGCCGCCCCCACACCAGCTCCCCTTCCATGAATACCGCCGCGACCATGGCGATCTCGAGGGTCATGCGGCGGCCGCGTTCGGGTGACAGTTCGTGTTCGGCCCGGAGGTCCCGTACCCGACGGAAGGTGAGAAAACCGCCTTCGACGCCGGACCATTGCATGCCGCCGAAGCTGACGTGCGCGGCGCCGGAGTCGTCGTCGGCGGCCACGATCTGATCCGTCGGCAGCGGCACGCGACGGCCATCGGAGAAGATCACGAACGTGCCAGGCGGGCCGTTTTGCACGACGGGAAGGCCGGGAGTGAAAGGTCCCTCCTTGCGGAGACAGCTGCCCTTCACGAACTCCACGGTGCAGAAGGCCACGGTGTCGGTCATCTGTGTTGGGGCCATCCTACAGCTCGAGGCCCGAGACGTCCGGTGCCGTGGCGCCCGCGTCCAGCTCTGTACGCACGCGAGCGACCGCGTGTGCGAGCGCCTGATGAGAAAGATGCGCAACCAGCGCCGGCGCGCAGGAGGTGATCTTGTCGAGCCCCTTGCGCAGCAAGCTCGCGGCCGGGCCCGGCCTCCCTTCCTGCAGGTGGTGAAGCCCGGCGGCGATCTGAATCAAACCCTGCAGGAAGAGGCGCTCCGTGCCCGCCAGGTCTCGCCACGCCTCCTCCCATAGCTCGTGGGCCTCGAAGTAGGCGCCGCGGTTGAAAGCCGCACGCCCGCGCTCGACGAGCTCGAGAACTCCTGTCGTCACGGTCGCGTCCCCACTAGCGCGCGTAGACGGGCCCCCCAGTCGGACTCGGCGCCGAGCTGGGCAAGCACGGCATAGAGTCCCCATTGCACGGGTTTGGATTTGCGTCCGCGAATCGATAGGGGCATCGGAATCCGTCAGCCCCTGGTTCTACACCGGGCGACGGTGCAACCGCTCGCGCGCTCACAGACCGCTCACAAAGTGAGCAAGATGCCTCCGTGCTGTTTCCTGCCAGCAGCAGCCGCTATCTTTCGGCCATGCCGACGCTCCCCGCAGGCCCTCTCAACGTGCCGCTGGCCACAGTCCGCTACCTGCGCGATCCCTATGGCGTCCTGCTGGCAGCCGCGCGCCGCTACGGCGATCCCTACTCGTGGCCGAGCTTCTTCGGCAAGCTGGCCATCACCGGCGAGCCCGCGGGCGCCAAGGAGATCTTCTCGGCGGATCCGGACGATTTCAGCGCGATCGGCGCCGATCTGCTGGCCCCGGTGCTCGGCGAACACAACCTCATCCTCCTCAGCGGCGATCGCCACCGCGCCATGCGCAAGATCCAGACGCCGCCCTTCCATGCGCAACGGCTGCACGTCTATGGCGAGCTCATCCTCAGGATCACCGAGCAACACATCGCCCGCTGGCCCAAACAGCGTCCCTTCTCGCTTCACCGGTGCATGCAGGAGATCTCGCTCGACGTGATCCTCCACGTGGTCTTCGGGCTCGATGACGAGGCGAAACGCGAGTCCTTCAGGACCGGCATCCTCGCGCTGATCGGATCCCTGAAGCCGACCTTCATGCTGTTTCGTGGCCTCCGACGCCCGCTTGGTGGCCTTAGCGCCTGGGCACGTTTCCAGCGGCGGACCGCTGAGATGACAGCGCTTTTCAAGGCGGAAGTGAATCGCCGACGTGCTGACAAGGTCGAGCGGCAAGACATCCTCAGCCTCTTTCTCGGAGCCCGGCACGAAGACGGAACCCCGCTCGGCGATGACGAGCTCCTGCACCAGATGATCAACCTGGTGGGCGCCGGCCACGAGACGACCGCCAGCGCCCTCGCCTGGGCCGTGCATTACGTTCTGAGCGACCCCGCCGTGGAGCATCGGCTCCGCGAAGAGCTGGCGTCGGTGCCACCTGTACCTGCCGATCCCGAAGCGCTCACGCGACTGCCGTACCTCGGCGCCGTCTGCGCCGAAACCCTGCGAATCAACCCGGTAGCGCCGCTCATCGGCCGCACGCTGCGAAGGACCTTCACACTGCAAGGTCACGAGCTCCCCGCCGGCGTCTCGGTCGGCATCGGCATCATCAATATCCACCACCGCGAGGACATCTACCCCGACCCCACCCGCTTTCGCCCCGAACGCTTCCTCGAACGCGAGTACGGCCCGTTCGAATATTTGCCGTTCGGAGGCGGCGCCCGCCGATGCCTCGGCGCCGCCTTCGCGCTCTACGAGATGAAGTTGATACTGGCCACCGTGCTCAAGCTGCGCACCCTACGCCCGGTCGGGAAGGGAGCGGCACGGGCTGTCATGCGACATACGACGGTGGGACCCGCGAATGGGGTGCCGATGCGGATCGCGTGAACACTTCAACGTGGGGGAACTTGGCGTGCACTCAGCTCGAACCACTCGCTGATTCCGACACATCCGGCGGCGGCGCTCTCCGGTATCGTCCTCACCGTGCTCGAGCGAAATGGCACTCTCACGGGATGGCACTTCTACTGGCGGCTTGCTCGACCGAGGACTCTTCATCGACGAGCGGAGCGCGCGCCGGCGTAAAACCCGTCGTGCGATGCGCGGACGGTCAGATCGCGACGGTCCGTGGCGAAGGCGGGGTCGCGATCGCCGAATGCCCTGGCGACCAGACGGTCGTCAGAGTGACTTGCGGGCCCGCAGGGTGGCGCGCCCGTGCCTCCGAAGGCAAGTTGCTGCTCGACTGCCTTCGCTGAAGGGAATGAGCCAGCACATGACGATCAAGACTCGACCTCCGCTCAACCTTCTTGTTCTCGTTGCCGTGATGACCGCGGCGTCGTGGAGCGTTCTGCTTCGAAACGTCCACGCCAACGGCTCGGGCGGCTCGGGCGGCCAAGGGACATTGTGGGGAAACGAAGCGTCCGGATCCGGAGGCCGTTCCGGCACGCAGCACGCGTTTCCGCGGGTTCCCGGCACGCAGCACGCGACACCTCGGCTTTCAGGCGCGCAGCAGACGGCTCCGCGGGTTTCAGGCGCGAAGACGAGCGCGCCGCAGACCTCGGAGCAAGCTTGGGTCAGCCAGCAACGACGCTCGGCAGAGGAGCACCAGCGCGAAATGCGCCGACTGGAAGCCGACGACCAGCGCCGCGACGAAGAGACGCGAACTCGGTGGGCCGAAGAAAACCTCGCCAAACAGCAACGACGTCAGGAGATGAAGTCCGCTCAGCTGCGCGACGATGAACAGCGCCGCCAGGAGCGCCACGCTGAGCAGCGAAGACAGGACCAGCGGCGACAGGAGGAGAACGCCGAAGAGCGGCGCCGGCAGCAACGCCGTGACGAAGAAGACCAACGCCGGCGCCAACGCGAGCAAGACGCTGCCGAGGACCGCCGGCGCCAGCAACGCCAGGAAGAAGCCGCCGACCGCCGACGGCGCCAGATGCAAGAAGACGCCGCCCAGGACCGACGACGGCAGCAGAGCGGATGGTAGCGATGCATCCGATCGTGCC
>JANNNO010000014.1:0-4758 GCA_031398585.1 Myxococcales bacterium
GACCAAGGCCGGTCAGTTCTTCGTCACCAACCGCTGGCTGGGCGGCACCCTGACGAACTTCCAGACGGTCAAAGGTTCGATCGATCGGCTGACCAACATCGAGAAGATGGCGGCTGACGGCACCTTCGAGCGCCTGACCAAGAAAGAGGTCATCAACCTCACTCGCGAGCAGGAGAAGCTGGAAAAGGCTCTCGGCGGCATCAAGAAGATGGGCGAGCTTCCGGGCGCGGTCTTCATCGTCGACGTGGTCAAGGAGCACATCGCGGTCAGCGAAGCGCGCAAGCTCGAGATCCCGATCGTCGCGGTGGTCGACACCAACTGCGATCCTGACCTCATCGACTACGCGGTTCCGGGCAACGACGACGCCATCCGCTCGATCCGCCTTTTCGCGAGCAAGGTCGGCGAGGCTTGCGGCCTCGGTCAGAAGCTCGGTCGCGAGCGCGCCTCGAACTCTCGCTCCTCGGCCAGCGAAGAGCAGAGCGAAGCGCCCACGATCCGCGTCTCCTCCGGTGGCGAAGGCCCCCGCGTCGAGGTGGCCACGCGCCGTCGTAGCGAGCTGCCCGCCCCCGAGGCGGCCGCCAGCCCGGGCGACGAAGGCAACGAGTGATCGGCTCACGCCGCATCACCTTCCTGACCACCGCAGACCCAGCGTCGACAATCTAGGACTTCGCAGATGGACATCACCGCGCAGATGATCAAGGACCTCCGGGATCGCACCGGAGCGGGCATGAGCGATTGCAAGAAGGCGCTCGTCGAGTGTGGCGGCGACTCCGAAAAGGCAGTCGAATACCTTCGCAAGAAGGGCATCGCCTCGGCTGCCAAGAAGGCCGCCCGCGTCGCCGCCGAAGGCGTCGTGACCAGCTACCTTCACGGCCAGCGCATCGGCGTTCTGGTCGAGGTGAACTGCGAGACCGACTTCGTCGCTCGCAACGAGGAGTTCCTCGCGTTCGCCAAGGACGTGGCGATGCAGATCGCCGCGCTCAACGCGCAGTACGTGTCGGCCGACGAGATCCCGGCTTCCGTGATCGAGAAGGAAAAGTCGATCCGGATGGAGCAGGCCAAGACCTCGGGCAAGCCCGAAGCGGTCTGGCCGAAGATCGTCGAGGGTCAGATCAACAAGTGGATCAAGGAGATCTGCTTGCTGGATCAGATCTTCGTGAAGGATCCGGAAGGCAAGAAGGACATCCGCACGCTCGCGACCGAGCTCGTGGCCAAGACCGGCGAGAACGTGAAGATTCGCCGGTTCGTCAGGTTCGAGGTCGGCGAGGGCCTGGAGAAGCGCTCGGACGACTTCGTCGAGGAAGTGAAGAAGCAGGCGGGACAGGCCTAGTCGGCACGCCCTCGATGCCCACTTCCAAGAGCAAGAGCAGCAAGAAATCAGCGGACGCCGGGGCGAAAGCAACGGCGTCCGGGGGCGTCTCCGCCACGCCGGAGATCGCTCGCAAGGCGACCAATGGCAGGGTCGTCGAAGCGCGACGACCGATCGCGCCGGGCGTGAAGTACCGGCGGGTGCTGCTCAAGCTCTCGGGCGAGGCGTTGATGGGCGATCAGGGCTACGGCGTCGATCCTGCGACGTTGGGCCAGATCGCCGACGAGGTGATCGACATCCACGGTCTTGGCGTCGAAGTGGCGCTGGTGATCGGTGGCGGCAACATCTTCCGAGGTGTGGCCGGTGCCTCGACCGGGATGGACCGCGCCCATGCCGACTACATGGGCATGCTGGCGACGTTGATCAACGCGCTCGCCATGCAGGATGCGCTCGAGGCACGCGGGTCGAAGACGCGTGTGCTCTCGGCCATCGAGGTGCAGCGGGTGGCCGAGCCTTACATCCGCCGCCGCGCGATTCGCCACCTCGAGAAGGGACGTCTGGTCATCTTCGCTGCGGGCACCGGCAATCCCTTCTTCACGACCGACACGGCGGCGTCGTTGCGGGCGATGGAGATTGGGGCCGACATCGTCATGAAGGCGACCAAGGTCGACGGCGTCTACGACAAGGATCCCAAGAAGCACAAGGACGCGCGGATGTTCAAGTCGCTGTCCTATCTCGACGTGCTCAACCGGAACTTGGCGGTCATGGACAGCACCGCGATCTCGCTCTGCCGGGACAACCAGCTGCCGATTCTCGTGTTCAACATGACCAAGCCGGGCAATATCAGGCGGGTCGTGCTCGGTGAGCCGCTCGGAACTCTCGTGGTCGAGGAAGGGGGACTTTCCGATGGTAAGTGACGTGATGAAGGATCTGCAGGCCTCGCTCGAAAAGGGCATCGATCTGTTCAGACGGGATCTCGCCAAGGTCCGCACAGGACGCGCCAACCTCGCGATCCTCGACGGCATCAAGGTCGACTACTACGGCACACCAACGCCGCTCAACCAGGTCGCATCGATGAACGTGCCGGACGCGCGCATGATCACGGTGAAACCCTGGGAAAAGACCCTGATTCCCGAGATCGAAAAGGCCATTCGCGCCGCTCAGCTCGGTCTCAACCCGAACTCCGACGGCGAGATCGTCCGCGTCCCGACCCCGGCGCTCACGGAAGAGCGCCGCAAGGAGCTCGTCAAGGTCGTCAAGAAGATGGCCGAGGAAGCCAAGGTGGCATTGCGCGGTCACCGCCGTGATGCCAACGAGATGCTCAAGGACTTCCTCAAGGACAAGCAGATCACCGAAGACGAGGAGAAGGCCGGCCTGAAAAAAGTTCAGGACGCCACCGACACCGCCGTCACGAAGGTAGACGACATCTTGGCCAAAAAAGAGGCCGAGATCATGGAAGTCTGAGACCGCACCCGGTCGCTCCGACGACAAGGCAAACGCCCCTGCCTGGCGCCAGATCTGCCGCGCGCAAGCCTCCGCTCTTCGCCTCTCCCGCATGCGTCGCATGCGCGAGAGGTCGACGGGCGAAGCCCGGCGGGTGAGGGCCGCCGGCCAAAAAGCAAAACCCCGACTCGCGATCAGGTCGCCGCAGCGATGCCGTTCGGCGCTTCTTTGTCGAACGTCACCTTGGCGACGTCGAGCTGGTTGAGGACGAAGCGGACGACCGTACCCGACCCCTTGAGCAGGACCTCGCGCTGGAGCAGCGGGTAGGTGCGCATGCCTTCGCGAACCGGCGGTTCGCCATGCGCCTTCTTGCCGGGCAGGCCGCTGTAGACGAGCATTTTTTCGCCCGGCTGAAGCATGAACCCGGGATCGATGTGACCCATCACGGAACCGCGTTTGCCCGGTTTCGAAACGATCACCGCGAGGCCGCGCGTGCTCACTGGGGACGCGGTCTGGTTCGCGACGACGAACCACTCCTCGTTCACCTTCTTGGGATCTGACGCGGCGTGGACTTCCTCGAAGACGAGTGGCATGGCGAAGTCTATAGTCCCTGCGTCGAAACATGGTCAAGACCGAGATCCGAGTCATCTACGGCGACACCGACCAGATGGGCGTCGTCTACTACGCCAATCACCTGCGTTACTTCGAAGCCGGACGGACCGAATATCTGCGCGCGTGCGGGGCGCGCTACCGCGATCTCGAAGCCGAACACCGGCTCTATCTGCCAGTCGTGGAGGCCCATGTCTCGTACAAGAGTCCCGCACGCTATGACGATCTGCTCCTCATCGAAACCGTGGTAGCCCGGATCGGTCGGGCCTCGGTGCGTTTCGAATACCGTGTCCTGCGGGACGACACCCTGCTGGCCACTGGCCACACCATTCACGCCTGCATCGACACGGCGGGTGGAGTCAAAGCGTTGCCCGCTTCCGTCGTGAAGCTGCTGCAGGCTTCCCACAGCGAAACGTGCTAGGAAAACCCGCGAAATGCCTAAGTTCGAGCTCGATATCCCTCACTCGCTGCCGGCTCCTGACGTGCGAACGCGTCTCGAGCGCGCCTCGGCCAAGCTGGAAAAGGAGTACGGCGCAACCTGCAAGTGGGACGGCGGCGATTGCCTCGTGGTCGAGCGCAAGGGGCTCAACGCGCGTGTGGCGGTCGAGCCCGAACGCCTCCACGTGAACGTCGAGCTCGGGTTTCTCTTCTCCCCGATGGCGGGTGCCATCAAGTCAGGCATCACCAAGCAGCTGACCGAGCTGCTCACGAAAGGCTGACAGCGGCTCGGCCGCCCTGACAGCGGCTCGGCCGCCCCGACAAGCCGCTCAGCCGATTGCGTCGCTTGATTCGGCCGCGACCCGTTTCGCTTCGGCTGCCGCAGCGGCCTCTTGTAACTCGGTCGCCCGCTTGCGCCCGCGTAGAACCTCACGGAACTTCGCGTGTACCGGCCCCCCGACCAGGAACGCAGCTGTCGATGGAATCTCCCTCGGCAGCATGAATTCGAGCTCTCCGCTGCCGACCGGCAGATCGAGCTCGAGACCCACTCGATCGCCGAGCTCGACCAGCCGAGTCGCCGCCGCGAGATCTCCCCAGCGTTCCACGGGTCCCGCCAGACCAAGCTCGGCCAGAAGCGAGCGCCGAGCCGGTGCGTACACCAGCTCCAGCGGCGCCCCGGCGAACTCCTGCAAAAGCAGATGCGCTTCGCGTGGTGTGGGGGCTTGCCATGGGCTCACCGCTATCGAGAGCAACAAGGTCGCGCCCCGCTTGGCGGCATCGTCGACAAGACGTTCGAGGCTGAGGCGAGCGGCGTCGAACGCGCGCGCCGCGTACGCCTTTCGCTCGGCGAGCGCCTGCCGCAGCACCTTGCCGCCGCGCTCTTCGTCTTCCATCTCCCTGCGGGCATAACCCAGGCGAAATTCCGCTTCGCGCGTTCGCAGCGGCATGGCCCCAAGGTC
>JANNNO010000067.1:0-3810 GCA_031398585.1 Myxococcales bacterium
GCAGCTCCGGGTTGGCGTCACTCACCAGGAAATGCCGATCGTGACGGATCTCGGTGCCGCCGCCCAGCTCCATCGCCATACGCGCGCACAGCTCGACATGGACCAGCTCGTCGAGCGGAAAACGCGACGCCATGGCGACAAGGTCCAGCGGCGCGCGACATTCCATCAACGTGCGCAGGGTCGCCGCACAGGCGATGCCGGTCCGGTGCTCCTGAAACGCAGCTCCCGTCCAGGCTCGCCGGGCCGCAATCACGGCCGCCGGTGGCGCCGCACTCACATCCATCGTGCCCCAGGGCATCGCCTCGACCTCGGGTCGTTGCTTGCGATAGCGCCGCTCGACGCCTTCACCCAGCAGCTCGAGCTCGAACAGCTCGCCGGCGGCGAAGCGGGAAGCCGCTGGACCAGATGCCCGCGCGGCCGAGGCCTCCGGCGCAGAACGACGATCGCGACGATCACTCATCTGAATCGTTGAGCCAGGGATCGGTTCAACCTGCGGTGCCAGCGTCAGTGCCGGCTTCGCTGGAAGCATCGAGCGCGCCGCCACCATCACCGGCGCCGGCGTCGCCGCCGTCACCAGCGGCATCCCGCGCATCGATTCCCGCGTCCGGCGGCGGCGGCGGCATCAGGTTGCCCATCGGAGGTGGCAGCGTCTCGCGACCCGCGTCGAGCGCGTCGGTGCGGACACCCAAATCTTGCGGCGCCATGAGGTTGCCGACGGGACCGTCGGACTTGTCCTCGCAAGCCACGAAGCTGACCGAGGCCAGGCCAACCGTAGCGACGAGCAACTTGCGACCGGTGCGTAGTCTGGGCAGGTTCATTGCGCCATTTTACTTCGGCGCCTTGCGAGGCGTGAGCGCGATCGTGATCGCGCCGTCCTTTTTGTCGCCGGTGATCGTGCGCGATTCGGTCTCGAAACCCTCTTTGTAGAAGGTCAACCGCTCGCTCGATCCGACCCGGAGCGTGAACGGAAGGGGCGTCGTGCCGAGCGGCCCTTTGGGCCCGATCACCTTGGCCTGCGCAGGCTGCGTCTGCAGGGTGATCGTCACCCGCTCAGCACTCTGGCTGGCCTCTGCTCGCTCTCGCTCCTCGGCTTCGCGGCGCTGCCGGGCCTCGCGTCGAGCTTCGCGGCTCAGCCCCGGTCCTCGTTCGGCAGCGACGCCCAGCTTGCCCGCCTTGGCGGCGTCGTCGTTGGGGCCGTTGGCGTTGGGATCGTCCGCGACCGCTTCGCGCACCGCCGGCGTTCGCACGCGCGCCACGAGCTCCGTCGCCTTGGTGACGCCAAAACGCCAGACCGACGAGGCATCGGCCAGAAGTTCCTTCTGCCGCTCTTTCGGCAAGACCTGCGACGCCACCAGCGCACCTGCCCCGACGAGCAACAAGAGAAGCACGACCCCCTTCAAGAAGGATCCGCTGCGCGGCAGCTCGTCGAGCATCGAGTCCGAACCGCCGTAGGCGCCCGTGCGCATGCCGCCCGAGGTCCGGCGCATGAAGGGATAACCCCTCCCAGGACGCATGGCCATCGAGGGAGGAGCCGTCATGCGCGGAGCGCTCGGCATCATCGGATTCATCGGCCCCATCGACCCGGGGATCGGTCGCGCCATCGCGGCGGGCCGCGAGAACGAAACCGGCCGAACCGCCGGCATCGCGCGCGCCTCGGGCATCGGCGCTGGTTGCGAGAAGGTGCCCAACCGCACCTGCGAGCTGTCGTCGAACGAGAGCATCTCGCCCTCGGCGAACCAGCGGCTGGTCAGAGAGGGAGCAACCTGTTCGAGCCCCGGTCGTTGTGACAGGGCCTGCTCGCCGTCGCGTACGGATAGTTCGCCCAACCAGGCTTTGAGCTGGCTCTGCCCGGGCGAGGCGAACTCCTCGCGCAGCACCGATTCGATGTCGAGCATCATCTCTTCGGCGCTGCGGTAGCGATCCGTCGGCCGCTTGGCCATCGCGCGCCGGATGATGTTCGAGACTCCCGGCGAAAGGCCCGGACGCACCTCATCGGGCGGCGCGAAGTCGGCGCGCTGAATGCGCATCAACGACTCCATGTCCGACATCCCTGCAAAGGGACGACGCCCGGTGGTCAACAGATAGAGCACGGTGCCCGCCGCGAAGATGTCGGAGGCCGCGTCCATCGGCGCGCTCGAGGCCTGCTCGGGCGACATGAAATCGAGCTTGCCCTTGATCATGCCGGTCTGCGTGCGGTCGCGCCGGCCGAGAGCCTTGGCGATGCCGAAGTCGGTGACCTTGACCTCGCCCTGCTCGCTGATGAGCACGTTCTGCGGGCTCATGTCGCGATGGATGATCCCGAGGAGCTTGCCCTCCGAGTCGCGGCGGCTGTGCGCGTAATGCAGACCGCGCAGTGCCTCGGCGACGATGTAGAGCGCGAGGCCGAGCGGCAGGTGAAAGCTGACCCGTGCGCCGCGGTCGTAGACCTGTTGCAGATCCCAACCATCGACCAGCTCCATCACCAGGAAGTAGCTGCCCTCGGCCCGACCCAGATCGAGCACCGGCACGACGTTGCTGTGATTCAACGTCATCGCGATGTGCCCCTCATCGAGCAGCATGTCGCGGAAGTGCGGATCGTTGGAGTACGCGGGTAGGATCCGCTTGACGATCACCAGCCGCGAGAACCCCTCCTCGCCGCTTTGACGGGCGAGAAAAATCTCGGCCATGCCGCCGTCGGCAATCTTGCGGAGCATGGCGTAGCGGCCGTGAGTACTCATCGGGGTCTTCGTTTGGGGGCTAGTCGCGCCGGGGCGCTGGAAGCAGGTCGTCGAGGGTTTTGCGCAGGTCGTCCAGGTCGGGGGGCTTCACGAAGTGTCTATGAAAACCGGCCTCCCGGCTACGGCGCAGATCCGCGGGGTCGCTCCTGCCGGACAGGGCCACGAAGATGGTGCTGGAGAACTCCGGCAGCGACTTCAAATGTGCCACGAGGTCGATACCGTTCATGTCCGGAAGCCCGAGATCGGTGAGCACGAGCCGGGGCGAAAAACGCAGCGCCTCCCGGATGGCGCTGGCTCCATCGCGCGCCGTGCCGACGGAAAACCCGTCCTGTTCCAGCAACATCGCCAGCGATTCGAGGGAGTCCTCATTGTCATCCACCAGTAGGACGCGCCGGTCCGCAGATGACGTCACCGGGGGAGCGTTTACCGGGATCCCCCCGTCAGAGCCCCCGGGCGGTCCGACCGCCGCGTCGGGCTCGGGCGAGGATCCGCCCTGCGCCAGGACCTCGAACAGGCGGACGCGATCCACGGGTTTGGCGAGATATTCGTCACACCCGGCCGCCAGGCAACGCTCCCTGTCGCCCTTCATGGCGCTGGCGGTGACGGCGACGATGACGCCGCGGTGACCGGCGGCGCGCAGCCGGGGCGCTGTCTGGTAGCCGTCGAGTTTGGGCATCTGCATGTCGAGCACGACGCCGTCGAATGGCTCGCGTTGATTGATGGCCAGCTCGAGCTTGCCGATCGCGATGAGCCCGTCGTGCGCGGCCGTGACGCTGGCGCCCGCTTCTTCGAGGTAAGTGGAGAGTAGGTAGCGCATGTCGCTGCGATCGTCGACGACGAGGATGCGTTTGCCGTTGAGTCGCCGGGGTGCGCCCGGCGTGCCCGCTGCCGGGGGCAGACTTTCATGAACCAGCGGCACACCATCGAGAGACCCCGTCGACAGCGTGAAAGTAAACGTGCTGCCGCGCCCCAGGGTGCTGTCGACCGAGATGGTGCCCCCCAACAGACGAACCAGGCGCCGACTGATCGCCAACCCGAGCCCGGTGCCACCGTATTGCCGCGTGACCGAGGTGTCGGCCTGGCGGAATGGCTC
>JANNNO010000113.1:0-6602 GCA_031398585.1 Myxococcales bacterium
TCTTCTCGCCCATGAAAGCGGCGATCGCCGCTGCGATCAACAGGAGGTAGATGAGGGGACTTGCGAACTGGTGGAGGAACACCCCCAGCAACGTGCGCTCTTTGGCCTCGGGAAGGGCGTTCGGGCCGAATCGGGCGGTCCGCCGCGAGACTTCCTCGGCGAGGAGTCCGGCGATCTCCTTCGAGGCCAGCGTGGCGAGCGCGTCGCTCGAGGCGAGCGTGTGCCAGGGGCGAGTCTCGAGGTCACGTGCGGCGAGCGGCCGTGGGGGACTTGCGGTTGCGATACGCGGGGACTGATTCATATCTCACCTCCGCAAGGGCAAGCGTCGTGCCGGCGGACCCGTCGCCGAAGTGCTGACCCCCGCGCAAACCATGCGCGTGACCATGGGTGCGGCGGCAAAGTTTTCGCGTTCCCTCGGCGGTCTGCCGCGAAGGAGATCGCAAGGGGGGGGCTAAGTGGGAGGTCGAGGGGGCGCCGGGCCGGCGGGTGGGAGGCTGTCCGAGCGCAGTCCGATCGCCGCATCGAAGACAATCAGCGCGATCAAGACCGCGATCGGCAGCAGCATGGCGACGTACCCTTCGCGCCAGTAGAGGAGGGGACCGAGGATCGCGCCCAGGAAGAAGGAGCCGAAGATCGCGCCGTGAAGCCGAATGCGCTTCAGCTCGGGCGCGTGGGGGAGACTCTTCCAGAACGTCAACGCCGGGATCCCCGGCTGCCGAGGCGCCTGGCGATGCCAGAGCAAGACGCGTACGGTCTCGATGCCGAGATCGGTGACGACGCCGGTGAGATGGGTGTTGCGAACGATCGCGCCCGAGAGCTTCGTGACCAGGGCGTTCTGCGAGCCCATCGAAAAGCAGAGCAGCAGGGTCTTGACCGTCTCGAATCGCCGATCCCCGCTGTCGAGCAGTCCCAAGGCCGCAATCGAGGCGAGCGCGACCACTTGGCCCCCCAGGGCGAAGGAGTACCGGGCCTTCTGGCGGCGGCGGGCCATCTCGACCAGCGCCGTGGCCGCCGCGGCGCCCACCCAGAAGGCGGCGACCATGGTCAAGGCCGCGACGGCACCGGCGAGTCGGCCGCGCGCGAGATGATCACCGGCGTGGGCAACCGTGCCGGTCACGTGTGAGGTGTAGACGCCGACCATGGCGAAGCCCTCGGCATTCACCATGCCCGCGACGAAGGGCAGCGCCAGCGCCAGGGTCGCGCTTTCGAGCGAGTCGCGGTTGCGAACGAGGCTTCTGAGCAGACGACGGCGCACTGGCTTTCGACTTCCAGTGTGCACCCGCTGTGCCGATCCATCCTCCCCAAAAGTGCTGCCCCGGCTCGGGGAAACGCCGCCGTGCCTGGAAGGGGCGGCCGTCAGCCGGTCGCCACCAGCACCAGGGCATCGTCATGCCCCCTGCCGTGGGCGAGCAGCAGCCGATGTGCGATGACGAGAGGGGGCTCACGCAAGGCAGCGGGATCGTCCGCGAGATCGAGTCGGCTCGAAAGCCCGTCGGTGAACATCACCAGCACGCGGCGGCCGCCGCCGAGGGCAACGCGCTGGTCGCGGACCCGCGCCCGCGGACCCGGCTGTCCCACCACCCCGGGGTTGGACGGGAGGCGCTCGACCTTGCGTTCGCGATAGAGCTGACAGCCGATGTTGCCCAGGCCCGCGTGTGCGATCTCAGCGGTGTCCGCGCCGCTGTCGCTCAAGCTGACCACGGCCATGACCGCCCCACGCGTGGGTTGCAGCGGCCTTTGGCACAGCTCGAGCAACGCGACGGGCTCGTCGGCGGTGGCCTCGCGAAGCACCTGCACGGCCTTGCTCGCGGCCTCCTGCGCGAGGGGGCCGTGCCCGAGTCCGTCGACCACCGCCAGCAACAAGCCAGAGGGCCGGCGCGCGAAGAAGGCGTCGTCGCCCGAGACTCTTTCTCCCTCGCAAGGACGGCCGAGGATGGCGACCTCACTGCGCGCTATGGGCGTGGCGAACTTGCGCACGCAGATCAAAGTCCCTTCGCCCCAGCGCACGTCGAAGTCGAGCTCGTCGGCCAGGCGATACGCGGCGGCAAGTCCGACACCCAGGCCCCTGGTCCCGAACTCCCGGGGCTGGCCGAGCAGGGCGGCGGAGGGATCCGTGATGCCGCCGCCGCGGTCGCGCGCGACGAGCTCCACGCCTTTGACGCCCTGGCGGATCACCTCTCGCACGACGGCCTCGCCGCGGCCGGCGTGGGCGATCTGGTTGTGGGCGATCTCGCTCGCTGCCGCCACCAGGCTCTCGGCCCGCTCGGGCGGCAACCCCGCCGCGGTCGCACGCTCGCGTACGACTTGCCGGACCGCTGAGACGTCCGCCTCGTCGCGAACGATGAGCGTCGCGTCCGCGTCGTCGGTCAGAAGCGGGCCCATTTGGTCACCGTGACCGTGGTGCCGTCGTCAGCGCGGGTCTCGATCTTGAATTCGTCGACCAGGCGCTTGCTGCCCGAAAGGCCGAGGCCGAGCGAGTTGCCGGTGCTGTAGCCGCCCGCCAGCGCGCGGTCGAGCTCGCGGATGCCCGGTCCCCCGTCGACGAAGTGCATGCGCACACCGGCGCGCGTGCCATCGATGAGGACCTCGAGCGTGGCCTTGCCGCCCTTGCCGTGCGTGAGAGTGTTGCGCGCCAGCTCTGACGCCGCGGTGGTGATCGCCGCCACCGCGAAGGCGTCGAAGCCGCGTTCCTGCCCCAAAGAGCGCACGCATCGCCGAACCAGGACGATGTCGTCCTCGCAGGTGATCGGCATCTCACGGGACGAAAGCAGACGGATGCTCATCCGAAACGACCTCGGTCAACCCTTGCCGATGCCTGGCGCAGTCAATGGCGCGCCCAGCAAGCGCAGACCCTCGTCGATGTTGAGGGCGGTGCGCACGACACCGCCCATCGTGTACCCCATGCGCACGAGCGTGGCCGCCACCTCGGCGCGGATGCCGACGATGACGGTCGCGGTGCCCATGAGCCGGGCCATCTTGCCGGTGTCGGCGAGGAGCCGAGCGGCGTAGCTGTCCACCATCTCGAGGCCCGAGACGTCGATGAGCAGGCCGGCCGCGCCGAGCTTTTCGATGGTCGTGAGGACATCCTCCTGGAAGGCCTCGGCCATGGCGTCGTGCAGATCCGTCTGGATGGTGACCAGCAGGGTCGAGCCGATGCGCAGGATGGGGATCGAGCCGCGCGCCATCAGGGCTCCTTGTTCGCGATCGCCTTGCCCACCAGAGCAAGTCCGAGCTCGATGCCGTCCTCGAGTCGCGCCCGTGTGTGGATCGACGAGATGTCGACCCCGAGCTGAACCATGGTGCGCGCCACCTGGGCGCTGATGCCCGTGACGATGGTCTCCGATCCGAGCAAGCGAACCGCCTCGGTCGTCTTGATCAAGTGATCGGCGATCTTGGTGTCGACCACCGGCACGCCGGCGATGTCGACGATCACGACGCGGGCCTGCTCCTCGACCACACGGGTGAGCAGGATCTCCATGATCTGTTGCGCGCGGTGCGAATCGACCGTGCCGACGAGGGGCAACAGCAGCACGCCCTTGTGCACGCGGATGACCGGCGTCGACAGCTCACGGATGGCCGCCTGGTGGCGCCTGAGGGTATCGAGATGGGCGGCGATGTAGACGTCGATCGCCAGGGCGGTGTCGAACGCCACGATCTTGGTGAGGCTGTGATACGCCCGCTGCGCCTCGGCGACGTCGAGGTCGGCGACCAAGCGGTCGAAGGTCAAGCGCATGTAGCGCGAGTAGGCGCCGATGTACCACTTGGGGTGCAGGCCAATCCGCTCGTGCGCGGCGCCGACCCGCAGCCGGTCTTCGACATAACCCCGGTCGCAGGTCCCCACGAAGAGACCAAGGAAGTACTCCCGCTGCATCCGCTTGACCCGCGCGAGGGTCGCCTCGTCGGGGAAGAAGGCTCGCGTGTCAGGATGCCCCATGATGAGCTCGTAGAGGGCATCGACGATCTCGCCGACGTGGCGTTCGGCATGGCCCTTGAGCGCTTTCAAGCGGCGCAGATCCTCGTCCGTGATCTCGAAGAAGTCCCGCCGGCTCTGGATCTCCCGGTCATCGAGCTGGAGGCGGGCCATGAAATCAGTCGCCATGCCTCCTGGGTAGCACGACGCGTGCTCGTCCCGCCAGTCTCGCAGGTCGCCGCTGCGGGGGCCTGCCGGACACGGCGTCGCTGGACGATCGCGAGCTGCCCAGGTTTGAGCGGGGACGTTGAGCGGAGCTCGTCCGGCTGAAATGCGCAGATTTTGCGCGTTTGGGGGAGGCGGCCGCGATGGGGTCGCTCTCTTCCCGTCCCCGCAGCTGGCACGAGGCTGGCAGTACCCCTGGCATGCCGCCGGGTGGCGGCGGGCCCAGGGGCGGCGGCGCCGTCTTTGATTCTGACAACCGTAGGAGAGCCTTCTTGATCGAGCTCGAGTTCATCGGTGCGGCCCAAACCGTCACCGGCTCAAAGCATCTTCTGCGAACCTCGCGCGCCACCGTCCTGTTCGATTGTGGCCTGTTTCAAGGCCGCCGCCGCGAGGCCCAGCAAAGGAACAGCGATCTCGCGATCGACCCCGCCACGCTCGATGCCGTCGTGCTGTCCCACGCGCACATCGACCATTCCGGCGCGCTGCCGCTGCTGTCGCGGCGGGGGTATCGCGGTCCTGTCTATGCGACGCCCGCGACGCGCGACCTGGCCGCACCCATGCTCCTCGATGCAGCGATGATCCAGGCCTCCGACGCGCGCTTCATCGCCCGTCTGATCGAACGGGGCGAGCGTGACATCGAGCCCTTCGAGCCGCTCTACGACGAGGAGGACGTCAAACATCTGATCGCTCAGATGGTCGGGTTGCCTTATGACCACCCTCAAGTGGTCGCGCCTGGGGTCTGCATCCGCTTTCTCGACGCCGGACACGTCCTCGGCAGCGCCATCACGCTCGTCGACATCGAGGACGAGGGGAGTCGACTGCGCCTGGCCTACACGGGGGATCTCGGCCGTCACCACCTGCCCATCTTGCGCGATCCCGAGGGGCCCGCGGGCGTGCAGGTGCTGGTGATCGAGAGCACCTACGGCGATCGACTCCACGAGCCCATCGAGCTGATGGGTGACGAGCTGGCCGCCGTCGTGACCCGCACGTTCGAGAGAGGAGGCAAAGTCGTCATTCCCTCCTTCGCCCTCGAGCGAGCGCAGGAAGTGGTCTACGAGCTCAAGCGGCTCAAGGACGCCGGTCGCCTGCCCCCGATGCCGGTCTACGTCGATTCGCCTCTGGCGGTGAAGCTCACCGACGTTTTTCGGCGACATCCCGAATGCTACGACCGCGCGGCGCGAGAGCTCCTCCAATCGGCGGATTCACCCTTCGAGTTCCCTGGGCTCACCTACATCTCGAGCGTCGAGGAGTCCAAAGCGATTGCCGTGGAAGAGCGCCCCTCGATCATCATCGCAGCCAGCGGGATGTGCGAAGGCGGTCGGGTCCTGCATCACCTGCGCGCCCTCATCGGCGATGCGAAGAACACCGTGATCATCGTCGGCTTTCAGGCGCAGCACACCCTCGGTCGCCGCCTGGTCGAGGGGAGGTCCGAGGTCAAGATCTTCGGCATGATGCGCGAGCGGCGGGCGGAGGTGGTGGTCCTCAACGGCTTTTCCGCTCACGCCGATCAGAAGGACCTGGTCGCGTTCGCCGAGGAGGTCCGACGGCGCGGCCGCTTGGGGCGCGTGTTCCTGGTCCACGGCGAAGCCCCGGCTCAGGAGGCCCTGTCGAAGGTGCTGGCCACGCGTGGTTTCCCGGCCGTGATGGCGCCGGGACCGGGAACGCGCGTGAGGTTGTGAGGGGGCGACCGCGTTCGGAGGAGAGCGCGCAGTTCTTGCGCGGCAAGGGGGGAGGGCCCGCAAACCCTTCGCGCGGGCGGGCGGGAGCAAACCGAAGCGCGCCGCCACCCGGGATTGGCACGGTCGTCGCAACTCAACCGTCAGTCGTGTGCACCAAACGGTCCGAAGGAGCTGCCATGCAGAGCGCAAAACCCGTCTTCGGATCGGTGTGCAAGCGCATCTCGGCCGTCGTCGCCCTGGCGCTGAGCACCGCGGGGGCCTGTGCCTCGTCGCGGCCCCCGCACCAGGCGCCGCAAGAGCCGCAGTTTGCTCGGGCGGTCGAGGCACCTTCGCGCCTCACCCCTCCCGCGCACCTTCCTGAGAACGCGCGCGCCATCATGCGAACCCTGATGGTATCGCACGCTCACGACATGGCTGAGCTGATGTCGGCGATCATGATCCTCGATTACCCGAGGATCCAGGACGGGGCGGCCGCCATCGTCGCCGACGTCACGCTCGCCCGCCCTCTCACTGGAGACGCCACGGAGCTGAACTCGGCCCTACCCGACACGTTCTTTCAGCTTCAGGACGAGCTTCGCCAGCAGGCGCGCGTCCTGCGCGACGCCGCCCAGCGCCTCAGCGCCTTCGACGTCGCCGAGGCGTACGGCAATCTGTCAGGCACGTGCGTGCGCTGCCACGGCGTCTACCGCGCCGGGCGCTGATCGCAGCGCGTGGCAGGCGTTTGGCGAGCCGCACCCACGACCTGCTGACCCTCAAGCATCGTGCGCCTTGCCGATCTTAGGACCGGC
>JANNNO010000160.1:0-22521 GCA_031398585.1 Myxococcales bacterium
GATCTGCAACCCAAGGTGCTCGACTTCGGGATCTCGCGCCGGGCGGCGGACTTGCCTGCGTCGAGTGGGTCGTCACTCACCGACAGCGGATCGCTGCTGGGCACGGTTCCCTATCTCGCACCCGAGCACATCAAAGGCGGGACGGCAGACGCCCGCTCCGACCAGTACGCGCTGGGGGTGGTGCTATTCGAATGCCTGGCGGGGCGCCTTCCGCACGAGGCGCCCAACGCCATCATGTTGATCCAGGCGATCGCGGAAGGGCGGCGTCACCGTGTCTCATCATTTCGCGCGGTCTCGCCGGCCCTCGAAGCCATCGTGGAAAAAGCGCTCGCGCTCGAGCCTGGGCGTCGATTCGTTTCGGTAATCGATCTCGGACGGTCGCTGCTTCCTTTTGCTTCCCATCGTCAGAGGGTCATTTGGGGAGGGTTCTTCGGGGCTGACGCCGGCGCCGGAGCGCCCCTCGCAGCCACTGCGTTGATCCCGTCAGCCTTCGTACCGCCGGTTCCAACTACCATCGACAGAATGGCGCGAATCGAGGCGCCCGCAGGGGGCTCAGATTCTGGTCTATTTCGAAGGGGAGACGCGCAGCCCAGTCGCGGTCGGGGTCTCTTGTGGCTCTTCGCTGGGATAGGTGCCGTCGCTGCTGCGATCTGGGTGGCGGACCTGGTGCAATCTCGGTGGCGAGCGGGTGGGGCAACTGACGAGACGCGAAGGCCCGCTGCGATATCGCATCCGGCAGCAGGTCGGACGGCGAGGCCGAACCCTTTCGATGAACCGAGCCAGGTGCTCGTTCAACTCAAAGGTCTGCCCGAGGGAGCCGAGGTGCTGCTCGACGGGAAGGTCGTCGGCCTTCCTTTGTCGATGGGCCGTGACACCGAGCGACGGACCCTTCGCGTTCGGGCTGCCGGATACGCGGATGTGGAGATACCCGTCGTGCCGGCCGAGAACCTCGAGATTCCGGTGGTGATGCAGGCGGCGTCTCCAGGTACTGTTGCGC
Source organism: Myxococcales bacterium (assembly GCA_031398585.1). Lineage (GTDB taxonomy): Bacteria > Myxococcota_A > Polyangia > Fen-1088 > Fen-1088 > JANNNO01. Next base: position 998 of record JANNNO010000160.1, read on the forward strand.
GAGAAGACAGGGCTGAGGGCGTGGTCGGTGGCAAGGTCGTTTGGAAGCTATCGTCCAAGCCGGCCGGGGCTGACGTTTGGCTCGATGGCGAGGCCAAGAGCCGGGGCAAGACGCCGTTGGCCTTCACGGTCGTCGCATCGTCAGTCGCCCGCCAGGTCACGTTCCGCCGTTATGGGTACCTTCCGCACTCTATCGATCTCGTCCCACGGGTCGACGGGGCTCACGTCGTGACATTGCGACGGGATCCGGCGTCGATGCGTACAAAGGCGCCGCCGCGCGATCGTTTCTTCCTCGTCCCTGACTGATCGGAATAGAAGGTGGGAATGGCAAACGCGCTGATTGCGTGGGTCGCCCTCGCGGCGCTTGCGACGGCGGCGCCGGCTTTCGCGGCCAAACCGGGCAAGAAGGTCCGGCGCTCCGATCTGCTTACCGTGGCGGAAGAGCGCCTGATTGCAGGTGCGCGTCTTCACAATGCCGGCCGGTACGATGAAGCCATCCTCGAGTTTCAGGAGGGTTACCGGTTCTTCCCCGAGCCGCGCCTGACCTACAACATCGGACAGTCGCATTACGCCAAGGGGTCGCTCGCCGAGGCCGCCAGGTTCTATCGTCGCTACCTGCATCTGGCGCCCAAAGCCGAGAACCGCCGCTTCGTCGAAGGTCGGATCGCCGAGATCGACGCTGAGTTGAAGAAGCGCTCAGCTGTTGCAAGCGAAGCCACGGCCACCGAAGTCTCGGGCGTCGCCCCTCCAAGTCCCGCAACGGCCAGCCTCGACAATCCTCCACGACGGTCAGCAAACCCCGACGGGGGGGGCGCACAGCCGACGGGCAGCTTGTCTCCTACGGCCGCGGCTGGGCAATTGCCTGCCAGTCCTCCGGCGCAGCGGGTGGCGGGCACCCCGAGTGAAACCATCACGCTGCGGACTCCCACGGCGACGGCGACAGAACCGCAGTCACCCGTTCGATTCCGGCTGCTGCTGGGTGCCGGCATCTCGCAGCCCAAGCTCTCCCAAGCGCAGAGCAAGACCACGCCCTACAGCGACACGGCGGCGCTGCTGTTTTCGACGGCGCTAACGGCCACGTACCTCATCCCCGTTGGCGAAGCGAAGACACTCGATCTTGGCGTGTCGACGAGCTGGTCTCCCCTCCACTACAAGAAGCTCGCGAGCGAAGGGGGCGCCCGCTCAGGCGACGCGATCCGCTCCGATCTCTTGGGCCTATTCGCCACCGCGGTCTTGAGGTTCTCGTTGTCCGACACCTGGTCGCTGGGACCTTCGCTCGGGCTGGGCGCAGTCTGGTGGGCAGGTCTCGAAGATCGGAATCCCTTCTCATCGAACGGGCAACGGGCCACGGCCCCCGTCCCCATGCCCGCGGCCCGCGCGAGTCTCGCTTCACTGTGGTCGATCGGCGCCCGGTACTACGTCGGCGTCGAGGCCGGCGCTTCCGTCTGCCGGCCGATGGACGAAGCGTTGTCGCGTGAGATCGCCTTGCTAACGCGTATCGAGGCGTCTGCGATGTTCGGCGTTGGGTTTTGAAACCTGGCGCATGGCGGCGGGAAGCACAGATGCTAAGCTTTATCGGAGTCTTCATGGCAACGCCCCACGATCAGCTCATTGAGAAAATCAGTCGTCTCCCGCCCGAGCGCCGAGCGGAGGTCGAGGACTTCGTAGACTTTCTCTCTCTGCGAGATGCCGACCGTCAGCTCGCGCACGCCGCCGCCGCTGCGTCCGAGCCGGTCTTGGCCAAGGTCTGGGACAACCCCGAAGACGACGTCTACGACACGCTGTAGGACATCTCGCCATGTCGTACCGCTTCGGCGACGTCATCGTGCCGGGCCCGTTCACCGATCAGACGGCTACGAAGAAGCGTCCCGCAGTCGTCGAACGTCGACGAAAACGTCATGCGGGATGAGCGGCTGCGCAATGGCGCCGGTCAGCTCAGGATCTCCCGCGAAGAGCTGACGAAGGACGGCGTCACGAGTACGTTTTGGGCCAAAGTCCAGGACACGCGATTCGATTCTGCGGCTCTACCGAATCGAGAGGGTTCGTGCGGCAGCCGATGATCCAGGTAGGCGGATTGAAAGGCGGTGGGCGTATGTTTCCACCAGCCGCCGACCCTCTCTCTCGAAAGTCTCTGGGATGTTGCCATTGGGCATGATGAGAGACCGCCTTTGTCGCTTGAGTGTGGAAAAGGCAGTGCGACTCCGAGCAGTTGCAGCATCTTGACCTTGCGGTCGACGGCGGCCGCGTCCTTCTTGTCAAGGTCGAGGTACCAGTCCCGGTAGGCATCGGTGACCTCGATGTGGACCGGATCGGCCATGGATCGACAGCTTGGCGCAGGCTGACTATGGGTTAGAGCGAATATTAGTTTGACCACCTATTTCCGTGTGACAGAAATTAGGTGTCCAGATGATGTCCGGCGCCGATGGGCGGCGGCCACAAAAGCCTCGGCTGGGAGGACCAACCCATGAAGTGGCAAGAGCTGCGCAGACAGAAATTCTTCGAAGAGGAGATCCGTCAGATCGACCGCGAGGCGATCGAGGAGCTGATCGAGATGGATCTGCGTGCGCTGCGGGAATCGGCAGGCAAGACGCAAGTGGAGCTTGCCGAGCTGACCAAACTCGCTCAGTCGGAGCTTTCCAAAATTGAACGTCGAGATGACCACATGGTCTCCACCATTCGCCGGTTCGTCGAAGGTCTCGGCGGTCGACTCGAGATCAGCGCAGTTTTTGGCGACACCCGCATCACGCTGCGCGACGTCTGACTCATTCGATGCGCCGATGACGCGGATCGTCGGCTTGGCCGTGGGCTCGCTCTTGAAGGCCGGTCTGTGAAGTTCTCGCGGTGGTCGGCATTCGATCTTGAGCGACGCGCCCGCCCTGGCAGACGTGCCCGCTTGGCGGGCAAGGCGACGTGGGAGCCAGCTTGCCCTCGCCGCCGCGGCGGCGCCTGAGGCGGTCTTTGCCAAGGTCTGGGACAGGCCCGAGGACGACGTCTACGACAGGCTGTAGGCCTGCGAGCAACTTTGGCGAGGCCCGACCGAACAGGCCGCCATGGGCCGCATTGTTCGGGACGACGTTGTTCATGGTGCCGGGACGCAACCAAGCTTCGACACTAGAGATCTGGACGTCCGGACCTCGCTAAACCTACGTGAAGCTGGAGTCGATGGAGCGGACTTCAGCGGGGGCGCCGGCTCCGACGGTGTCATTTCGCCGACCGACGCGCTCGACGCTCTCTTCGCTGTATTTGGTAATTCCGAACGAGACGGCAGTTTCGATTCTCCCGCTTCTCCCTCTCAGCCCCGGCCCACTCCGACCGGAAGCGACATCCCCACGACGGCCGGAGACCTTCTGGAGACGCTGAGATCGGGGAGCGAGAATGCAGGTCTTCGACAGGTGAGTGCAGGGCCGGCGAACGATCCGGCTGAACCTGTCGACCCGGCGGAGACCAGTGAGTCCGCCTCCGCTTCGAAGTGGTCGCCGTCCCAGCCGTCCCCGCTAGAGCAGCGAGCCACGCAAGCTCAGCACTCACGCGCCCTGGAGATCTATCAGGCGCAGGGGTTTACAGACATCAACCTCGCCAAGAACACGCCGTACTTCAACCAAGCCGACCTAAAATGGAAGGACCACGCATTTCCCAAGAGCCCTCCTGAGAGCGACGTGATTCGTACGTTGGAGAAGTCTGGGTGCGCGCCGACCGCGCTGGCGATGGCTGACGCCGCACTCCGGGGCAGCCCGACACGGCCAGAAATAGTAGCCGACTTTGCAGTGCGCACGGGCACCAGCGGCCCAAATCCGGGTTTCGGAGCGGATGCTCACGGCATGGGGAGGGCCTGGGCCGCCGAAAACAATCTCACCTACACACCCGCTCGCAGCGAGGTAATGGCGAAGAACGTCGATATCATCCGCGATGGCATCAAGGCCGGTGGGGTCGCCATCATCGGAGTGGGCATCGATCGCGATCAGGGCAAAGGACACTTCACGCAGAAGGCCCACATCATGCTCGTGAACGGGTACGCCAGGGATGACAAGGGCCGTGAATGGTTCTTCATCGTCGATCCCGGTCGTCGCAACCAGGCAAGATCTCCCCACCCATTGAAGGTCGACGAAAACGTCGTGCAGGATGAGCGGCTGCACAATGGCGCCGGACAGCTCAGGATCTCCCGCGAACAGCTGACGAAGGAGCTGCGTCACGGGTACGTTCTGGGCCAAAGTCCATGACACGCGCAACTCATACCCTGGCCAGCTTCGCGTTCATCCTTGCTTGCAGCTCCAATGCACCTCAGCCGAGGAGCTCTCCGCAGCCTCCCATAGGGCCGCTAGCCGCGCCCGAGGCCACATGGACGCCCGACCAAGTCCGCAAGTTCGTGGTCGACATCGATGTCGCCATCACAAAACGCGTGAGTAAGCTCGCCTACGGCGGGGCTGATCGAAACCCGGTTGGCGTCTGTTTCGATCAGCCTGCACGGCCTCTCGCGAAGGTCTCGGAAACTCTGCCATGGCTTGGAACCATGGTCGAGGGACGCGCTTTCCCCTGCTACTTGGCGAGCTACTTCGGCTGCGTCGTGGACGATTGGGTGGCTATGGCGGGCATCGCTCATCTCGGTCCCGGCACCGTGCCTTTCACTCAGGCCAAGGTGGTCATTGTCGAGCAGACGCCTACCAAGGTCGTCGCCGACATTTCGGAAGTGGACTCACAGGCTGCCTTTGGCGGCGTGCTCGACAAGGATCAGACGCAGGATAGGACCGAGTTCGGGCTCAAGTCGCGTTACACCCTCAACCGGGACATCAAGGGCATCTGGCGCATCGCCGATCGCGTGCCGGACAAGGGCGTGGAGTGGGAGTGCCGTCCCCGTTGACACCGTTGATCACGGCGTCGTTGTGGAACCGAAATCTCGAAAGGTCGACTCATGAAGTTCTTGCGGTCGTCGGCATTCGATCTTGAGCGGCCGCGTTGGCCGTGGCAGACCTGCCCGCTCATGCGAAAGCTTTCGGTTGCCGTCCTGGTGTTCGCCGTTTTCGGCTGCGGCACCTTCGAGAGAGCCCCTACCGGGTCTGATGCTTCGCCGGCTCCGGCTCGCGCGGGCGGCACGGGTGGTGGTTCCACCTCGGTTGAGCCGGGCACTTCCGGCACGGGCGGTGCGGGGGCGACCGGCGGCGGAAGCGGCGGCGCTGACGGGGTGGGCGGCCGAGGCGACGCTGGGGCCGTCACGCCCGACGTTCCCATTGGCTCAACCGGGGGCGCCTCCGGCAGGGAAGACGCGGGTGCACCCGCACCCTGTCCTGTCAGCGCCACCCGCTGCTCTGCGGCTGGTGATGCGGTCGAGGTTTGCGGCGCCAATGGCGAGTGGAGTCGTCGCGAGCCTTGTCCCGCCATCTGCCGCGCCGGCGCGTGCGCTGGCATGTGCAAAGCGGGCGAGAAACACTGCGGCCGGGACCAAACGCCGGAGACCTGCAGCGCGGATGGCGAGTGGGTGGCGGGAACGGCCTGCCAGTTCGCGTGTATCGGCCAGGGCGATTGCGGCGGGATGTGCATTCCGGGGTCGAAACGTTGCGGAGGCGAGGGCGCCAAGGTCCCCGAGGTCTGCGATCCAGCGGGCGTCTGGGTAGCTGCCGGTCAGCCGTGCGCCGCGATCTGTTCCAGCGGGACATGCTCGGGCTCGTGTTCGCCAGGCGCGAAGCGATGCGGGGCGAATCAGGTTCCCGAGACTTGCGACATGCAGGGCACCTGGCAACCCGGCACTCGATGCGAGTTCATCTGCGCAGCCGGAGCCTGTGGCGGCGAATGCAAGCCGGGGGCATTGCGATGCTCCGGCGGTAGCAACCTTCAGCCGCAGGCGTGCAACGCCGACGGCAAATGGGACAACATGAGCAACGCCTGCGCCAACGTCTGCAAGGACGGCCTCTGCAGCGGCGAGTGCATGCCCGGCACCAAGCGCTGCGGCGCCAACAACACCCCCGAGACCTGCAACGCCGCCGGCCGCTGGGGCGCCGGCCAGAAGTGCCAGTACGTCTGCACCGGAAGCGGCGAATGCACGGGAGAGTGCTCGTCGGGGGCCAAGCGATGCAAGCCCGGTGGAACGACGGTGCAGGAATGTCGAGACGCCAGATGGGCGGACGCCTCGGACTGCGGAACGGTCGGCTGCGCCGCAGGGAAATGTCGACTCTGCAATCCTGGCGCGCCCGCGACCTGCGACGGCGACGTCTCGAGGAAGTGCAACGCCGAAGGCTCCGCCATGGTCACAACCAATTGCGGGACTCGCGGCTGCGGCAGATCAAGCGGTGTCTGCTGCGGCAACGGCCAATGGGAATGCAACGGAGCTTGCCTGTCGGACAACCAGGCCTGTGGGAACCGCTGCTTCCGCGCTGGCGACAAAGTCTGTGGGAGCGCGTGCGTTCCTTCCTCAGCGTGCTGCACGGATGCAGATTGTTCGAACGGACAACAATGCAAGGAAGGGAAATGCCTTCTGCCCAACACTTCTCACTGCAGCACGAGCAACGAGTGCTTCTCTGGTCTCTGCTGCTACGCCGGTAGCTACTGTGAGCCGTCTCCCGGGTGCTGTTTTGCTCCTGGTGCGCTCGAGAAATGCATGAAGCTCTGAATACAAACCGTGCTCGCTTCGGCCCTCGATAGACTGACTGTCAGCAGAGGCCAGAAAGCAGGTCGTGCGACTCCTCGAAAGCCCGATCAGCGGAACGGATTGGGCGAAATGGCATTGATGGCGTCGACGACGTCACCCATTTGCCTTTCGAACGTCTCCGGGTCCTGCCTAGTGAAGTCGATGTATCTCAAGGAAGCCAGAAGGCCGGGCGGTCGCATTGGCTCTAGTAGGAGAGGGATTATTCGTAGGCCGTCCGTCATTCGCTTTGCGAGCGCCGCTTCGAGCTCCCCTGTTGCCCATTTCCCTTGTGGGTAGTCAGAGGACAGCACGCAGACGAACGCGCGGGCTCGGTCGAGCCCCTCGCCGATTTTCCCAGGAATGGAATCGCCGGCTAGGACCTCCCACTTGTCGAACCAAACCTTGAAGCCCTCGTGGCTCAATCGCGTCGCGACGGCTTCAGCGAATTTTTCTTTTCCACTTCTGTAGCTGACGAAAACCTCGGGACCTCGCTCTTTCACTGGGATGCCAATCTGGCGGCGTAGCCGGTCCCACCCTAAGGAATGCAGGGTAGTCATGAGGCTGGCGAGGAGCCGCCGTACCCCCGGCGGTAGGGTCTCGGCTGGGCGAACCTCTCCCACCGTCGGACCAGCCCCGAAAAAACTCCATTGCAGTTGGACCTGGTCCGCAAGGAATGTTGTCTTCGTTGACCGCGCGGCGACCTCCTTGGTTGCCCCTCCTACGGTCAGCGCTCTGCGAGGTGCGTCCGCTGCTAGAAGTTCCAGGAGAGCGTGCGTTTTTTCACGCACGCTCGTCAGGAGCTCTTTCAGGTGCTCCGGCCCTTCTGTGCTCTGGCCTAGCGCGATGTGCATTCGCCCCGCCAGTTCGGGCACCGGCACTCCGCCGGACGTTGGCTTATAGACCAGGAGACCTGGGATCTCCGGCCGGACAGTAAACGACAACTGCAAGCTGTCGATGACGTGCGCAATCATCTTCGTCTCTGACACCCCGTCCGCCCTTGATCCTACCTGAACCGAGGTAGACCAGCGCGGTGCCTTTTAGTGGAGCTGCAGGCGACAGGGACAGAGTCTTCATGAGACGTCTACACCAACCGCGCGCATTGACCTCCGGCGGCCAACACCACGCCAGGATGGTGAGGAAGGCGCCGAGGCCGCAGGAGGGCGGCCTCGGCTGGGCATGCATCTTTAAGGAACCGAGAAGGTGCCCACGTACCAGACGTAGCTCTCGACCTTGATAGGCGTGCCTACCTTCGTGAGCTTCCCGGTGGTCTGATCGATCGAGAGCGCGACGACCTCACCCGGGGTCTTGCCGCCATCGGGCGTGGAACCGGCGACCAGATACTTCCCTGACGGATCGACGTCGAAGTCACGGGGGCCGCCGACGTCCTTGTTCTCGGATGCACGGGTGGGCTTGCCGCTCGTCGGATCCAGCGTGAACGTCACGATGACGTTATCAGAACGGCTCGCAGTAAAGAGGAACTTGCCCGTGGGGTGGACCAGGATGTGAGAAGCGCTGGGCACCATTGCGCCGCCGGGCATCGCCGTCGCCGGGAGCTTCTCCGGCTGGAGCGTCAACTTTCCTGTGGTCTTGTCGTACGCATACGTGAGGACCTGGTTGTCCTTCTCCGTGAGGCCGTAAGCAAAACGTTCGTCGGGTGAAAATGCGACATGTCGAATCTGGCCGGGGCCGTCCGCAGTCGCGGACGTGTTAGGTGTTAGTTTCCCAGCGGCAAACGTGAATTGGGCGATCTTCTCTGGCGCTTTGCAGGCGACGAAAAGCTTCGTTCCAGACTTGTCGAAGAGCGCCTGATGGCATCCCGCGGGTGCCCCGGTCCCTGCGGATTTAGTGTCCGATGCGGGGCCGACCTTCCCATCCTCCCCGATCGGATGGACCGTCACCTCCCCGTTCGTAAAATGAGGGATGGCCAGCCACTTGCCGTTCGGGTGCATTCCGACGTGTTCGCCATTCGCGGCGCCGGTCTTGGTGTCCCCAAGCTTCGTGAGAGCGCCCGTTGGTCCGATGGAGAAGGCGCCGATGTTTGCCTGAGGCATCTCTTCGGTCGCGAAGTAGGCGAACTTCTTGTTTGGGGAAACGCCGCCGTACATGGCTGCAGTAAGCCCCGTGTACGTCGAGACTTTTGTGAGACCGCCAGTGGCGAGGTCGAGCTTAAGCGTCACGATCGGCGTCGCCTGGTTGTAACCTGCGCCTGACGTCACGAGCACGTAGGTGGTCGTTCCGCTGGGCGGTGAGACCTCGCCGCCAGTTTCGCTGCCGGTTTCGCTCGTTGCGACTTCGCCGCTGGTCTCGTTGCCCGCGTCGGGGGAGCCGCCGGTGCCGCCGGTCGAGCCGCCCGAGCCGCCGCCGCTGGTGCCGCCGGTGGTGGAGCTGCCTCCCGAGCCGCCGGTGCGGCTGCCGCCGGAGCCGCCGGTCTTGCGGCCGCCGGTTCCGGCGGAGGGGCCGGGGGCGGGGGCGGGGTCTTTGCCGCAGGCGAGGGCCAGCAGCATCGCGGTCGAGGTGGTGAGCACCACCGATTTCGAGAAAGATCGTTTCATGAACATGTCCTCATCTTGAGAGTGGGGAAGGGGGCTCTTGCGGTATGGGGCCGCTCAGGCCTTTGGGCTTCGGCGGCGAGCCACGAAACCGGCCAGCGCCAGCACGCTCGCGAGCAGCAGCGTCGATGACCCAGACGGCCGACCACCGAAGTTGCATCCTCCCGCCTCTTCCTTGGAGCCCGCGGAACCAGCTGCGTCGCCTCCCACCTTGCGGCAGGCCGACCAGAGCTTGTTCTTGCAGACGCGTTCGCCTTCGCCGCCGTTGTAGCTGCAGACGTCCTTCTCGCCTTCCGGGCAGCCCGGCTTGCATTCGACGCCCGCGGCGGTGATCTGCTCTTGCACCGACTTGATCCGTTGCGGGATCCATTTGCGCAGTCGTCGGTATTCCGCGCCGTAGCTCTTGAGGATGCCTTCGTCGAGGGGGTTGCGACCCTCCCAGTTGACGTCCTTTTCGTCCATGACCGCTTTCCACGCGGTGGCGTCGGCCTGATCCCAGACCTTCAGGATCTCGTCGGCCGAAAGCGGGCCGTTGGTCAGCTGACACATCACCTGGAGGTAGCGCTTCTGAACTTCGGGCGCGCAGACCTGCTTGCCGATGCGCGAGTAGCTCTTGGGACCGATGATCTTCGGCAACTCTCGACACCAGTCGAGGATGGGGAGGTCGTAAGGACACATGAAGCGATTCGTCGTGACCGGCGCGAGGCTCATGGTTCCGTCCATGTTCGTCACCATCGCGGGCGGATTCGACACGGCCGACGGAGTCGGCGTCGTGCAGGCGCCGCGCTGGTTGCCGAAGGTCAGGTCCACGTCCCACGGCATGTACTGGCGCACGCCCTTCTCCGGGTCGAAGGCGAACCAGTTGTTGCCTTCGCCCCACTTCTCCCACTCCAGCCAGGCGCGCGAGTTGAGGATGGTGTCGTTGCCATTGACAAGGATTTCGCGGATGGCTTCCTGGCGCAGCAGCACGTCGAGATCGACGCCGTTCTTCGATTCCTCCAGCCACTTGCCCTGGTATTGCGTGGCGTCCTTGGTGACCCACTCCTCGAACTTCTTGGTCGCTTCGTTCTCGGCGAGGCGCATGCCGTCCTTGACGAGGTCGTCGAATTGCAGCTCGGGCGAACAGTCCGGCGTCGAGGCCTTGATGAGCCGTCCCTTGACCTTGCCGAAGCGCTTTTCGATCGCGCCCTTGTCAAGGTCCTCGGCGATGAGATAGACGCCGTGAAACTTGCCCTTCTCGTCACCGTCCAAGTGCATGAAGACGCGCGTGAGGGCGGTCTGCGGCGATGATGGGATTTCGATGTTGAGCAGCCGCAGGGCCGAGTGCTCGCTGAGCAACACCGGCAACATGAACGGCGGCAGCATGTCGACCGGCGGCGCCTTGTTGCCTTGACCGTTGTTGAGCGTGAGTTTACGGAAACCTTTTTCCGCCAGGGCCGCCGGCCAACGTTGACCCTTGGCTTCGGGCTGCGCGTTCTCGTCGGGGAAGTCCTCGTTGAAGTCGAGCTTGAGCGGCGGCTTGTTCGGCGATTCGATGCCGCGTTCGGTGCCCTTCTTCTTGCGGATGCCGATCTTGATCCAGGGCTCTTTGTCGCCGCAGCGGAACTCGGCTTTGAACTCCTTGAACTTGTCGGTGCAAGCGGGGGAGTTGACCATCGTCGCGCCGTCGACGTTGCGGACGGTGTTCTCGAGCAGGGCCTTCCAGTCGGCGCTGCTCATCTTGACGTGAAAGTCGAGCAGCTCGCCCGGCTTGCCGAATGGATCGTTGCAGTCGGCGAAAGCGATGGTGGCCAGTGAGGGGACAAAGAGGGGGAGCGTGACCAAGGCGAGAGCGAACAGCCTTCGTTGCATGCGCAGGTCCTTCCCGATAAGAGGGGTAGAGCCCGCGTCATATCACCCACACTCGAATACCCGCACCCGAAACGGCTCTCCCCAACGACCGAAATGGCTCACGTAAACGACCGGAAACAGCGCGTTTGATCGCTCGGGAGGCGGATTGACGTGGCGCCCGCGACCCCGTCGCTCTCAACGTCGGCGCCGGAGCTGAGGGCGACGCTGACGGGCGCGTGCTCTTACCGGTCGGAGAGAGGGAGCGGGATGAACTTTTCTCTCACTCCATGACGCGACGAACCGTGAAGTCCGGTGATCGGCATACGTCCCCGTCTCCCTAAGATGGTCAAACCGCCCCCTCCCACGGGATCCTCCTTCGGCTCGTCCCACCCTCACAACAGATATGCTCTCTGCCTTGATCGACTAAACCGTTCAATATAATTAAGCTTATTCGTAGAATGCGACGAGTCGTCAGGGTATGCCTAAACACGATTGACGCTGCTCGCGCAGACACGAAAAAAGTCACCCCGAACACGGATCAAAAGAGGGCGCTGCAGGGGACGGTGGGTCACTTCCTACCCAAATGGAGTGTGTGCCGACCTGGCCGCGCTGCCCCGACGACCCCCGTTTCGTGAGGAGGTTCCCGCAATGATTCGAACCCTGAGAGTCCTCGGCGCCCTTAGTGCCGCCTTGGCCGGCGCCGGATGTACAGGCGCGATCGACAGTTCGGGTGCGCCCGGCATTGCCGGCACGAACGGTCCGGGTTCGACCGGCCCCGGTGGAAGCTCCACGGGGTCGGGGTCCGGGCCGGGCAACACCGACCCGATGAACAACCCCGGCTTGAAGCCGCCGACCACCGACACCACGGTCGGCATGCTCGACGACAAGGACACCAAGCCCGGGTCCGCGCCGCTTCGCCGCCTCACGATTTTCGAATACCGAAACACGGTCCGCGACCTTCTCGGCGCAGAGGTCGATGTCGCCCTGATTCGCGACTCGAGCGATCAGGACTCGGCGAACTCGGGCTTCCTTCGCGGCGGTGCGCTTACCACGCCGCAGGACGCTCGCAACTTCGCCAACTCGGCCGACAAGATCGCGACCGACGTTCAGGGCAAGCTGGCGTCGCTGCTGCCGTGCTCGCCCATCCCGACGGGTGCGGCCGAGCAGGAGGCCTGTGCCGGCCAGTTCGTCACCAAGTTCGGTCTGCGGGCGTTTCGTCGTCCCGTGGCCAAGCCCGAAGCCGACCGCCTGATGGAGCTCTACAAGGGGCTGCGCGGCGCCGAGGTGGGGGCCTCGTTCGAGCGTGCGGTGACCATGATGATCTCGGCGGTTCTCCAGTCGCCGGCGTTTCTCTATCACTGGGAGCTCGGGCCAAACAAGCCGATCACCGAAGGCGGTTTCGTTCGCTTCAACGGCTACGAGATCGCTTCGCGCCTGTCGTACCTGCTGTGGGGCTCGATGCCCGACGACAAGCTCTTTGCGGCGGCGGCCGACGGCAAGCTTGCCTCGCCCGAGCAGATCTCGACCGAGGCGCGTCGCCTTCTCGCGGACCCGCGTTCCATCGATGCCATCGCGAACTTCCACTCGCAGTGGCTCGAGATCGAAGCGGTCGAGGACATGCCGAAGAACCCGGAGTTCAAGGACTTCGACAAGGACGTCGCTCGCTCGATGGCGCTCGAGACGAAGAAGTTCGTCGAGAGCATCTTCATGGGCCCCAAGGCCACGGGCAAGATCGAGACGCTCTTCACGGCGACTCACACCTTCGTCGATCCCAAGCTCGCCAAGATCTACGGGCTCGCGATGTCTGGCGACGGAATGAAAGAGGTCACGCTGGATCCGGCGCAACGGGCCGGCATCTTCACCCAGGGCAGCTTCCTCGTCACCAAGGCCGACGCCGACGACTCGCACCCGGTCAAGCGCGGCGATACCCTGCTCAAGCGCGTCCTGTGCACCGAGCTGACGCCGCCGCCGGGCGACCAGGTCCCAGCGGTCGCCGACTCGAGCCCTGACAAGACGACCCGTCAGCGCTACGCCGAGCACAGCACCAACGGAGCCTGCGCCGCGTGCCACACGATGATCGACCCGCTCGGGTTTGCGTTCGAGAACTACAACGCCATCGGCGCATACCGCGCGATGGAGAACGGCAAGCAGGTCGACGCGACCGGGACGTTCAAGCTCAAGGGCGGCGACATCAAGTTCAACAATGCCGTCGAGCTCGTTGGCCACCTGGCCAAGGCTCCCGAGACGCAGGACTGCATGGTGCGCCAGTGGCTTCGCTACGGCTTGCGCCGTCACGAGAACGCGACGGACGAGGCTCCCTCGGTCGCCGCGCTCGCACAGACCTTCAAGGCCAAGAACTTCGACATGCGCGAACTCCTCGTGGCTGTCACCAAGACCCGCTCGTTCACCCACCGCGCGCTGTCGCCTGGAGAGGTTGCACAATGAAGAACTGGAATCTTGCTCGTCGTGACTTGCTGAAAGGCCTTGGCGTCGGCGCAGCCTGCCTCCCGCTGCTGCACGCGTCGAAGTCCTGGGCGCAGGCGGCGCCCAAGCGCTTCATGGTCATCCAGATGTCGGAAGGCCTCCGGATGAACGCCTGGAAGCCGAACCCCGGCCCGCTCGCTGGCCAAACGCTGCCCTTCGCATCGGCGGCGTTCGAAGCCCACAAGCAGGACATGATCTTCATTCCGGGTCTCAACAACCCGGGCGGCGGTGGCGGTCACGGCTCGTACGGCTGTGTCTACTACGGCCTCGGTGGCACGGGCGGCGGCCAGTACAAGGAGCCGACCGGCAAGACAGTCGACCAGACCGTGGCGCTCGGCTTGCCCAAGCCGGCCAGCGGTCGCCTCTCGATCAACTTGCACGTTCAGCTCGACATCAAGCCGACCTCCACCCCTTCGCCGGGGGGCCGTCGTTCTTTCTGGACGGGCGCGGGCGCTCCGATCAACCCGGTCGGCGATCCGTTGGTGATCTACAAGGAGATCTTCGGTGGTGCGGCCCCGGCTCCGGGTGCCGGCGCGAACCCGGCCGATCTCGCGGCGACCAAGAAGCTGCTGGCCGAGAAGAAGAGCGTTCTCGACTACGTCGGCAAGAGCCTCGAGGATTTCAAGAGCCGCCTTGGCACCGAGGATAAGACCGCCATCGGCGCGCACTTCCAGTCTATCCGCGATCTCGAGACGCAGTTGGCGTCGGCCCCGACCGATGGGTCGTGTGCCAGTGGGGCGCCGGGCATGTTCGACATGAACGACATGGCGCACTACCCGATGATCTTGAAGGCGCACCTCAACTTGATGGTGGCGGCGCTCAAGTGCGGCGTGACCAACGTGACGACGGTGCAGACCGGCGACTCGTCGGGCAACAACATCAACTTCGCGTTCGTCGAGGGCCTGCCGCCCAAGAGCTCGAACAACTATAAGAGCCCGTACCGCAACTGGCACGACCTTGGCCACAACCCGGTCATGGGCGGCGTCGACCACAAGCGTCTCGTCGACAAGTGGTTCTTCGAGCAGTTCGCGACGATGTTCACGCAGATGAAGGCGTCTCCGGAAGCCGGCGGCAGCCTCTTCGACAACACCGTCATCCTCATCGGCAACCACGTCGAGGACGGCGGCAACCACAACTCGAACCAGATCCCCTGGATGCTCGCAGGCGGCAAGTCGCTCAACTACTTCAAGCTCGGGACCTGCGCCGCTGGCGGCGGACCCGTGAAGAGCGTCATGGCGGGCATCTGCGAGGCCATGAAGATTCCGGGTCATCCCTACGGCGCCGTGCAAGCGGGCATCAAGGCGTAAGACCGGTACGAAGACCGATAGAGATCCCCGCGGCGATCGCTCGCGGGGACAGGGCGGCGCGAGACTCTCCTAGGAGGCTCGCGCCGTTTTTGCGTGTGTGACTCCCTGGAGGCTCGCGCCGATTCGTTCGTCTGGAGGTTCTCGATCGTGGGCCCGAGGGGGCAGGGGCGTCCCTCAACCCAGTAATCCAGTCAGCTGTCTGAGGCCGCGGGGGGGCTTGCTGGTCGCGTCCCGTCGAGCCGCCGGTTTGGGCAGAAGCCTCTACGACGCTTCTCAGTTTCGGCGAGTCGTCGTAAAAGACATTCCCCAATGAGCAAGCCACGCAAACGACCCGAGGAGCTGCGCAGTCACCGTTGGTTCGGCGTCGAGAACCTTCGGGCTTTCGGGCACCGGTCGCGGGTGGCGCAGATGGGCTACGACCGATCCGATTACGCGGGAAAACCCGTCATCGCGATCATCAACACGTGGAACGACATCAATCCGTGCCACCAACACTTCAAGACGCGCGTCGAAGAGGTGAAGCGCGGGGTCTGGGAATCAGGCGGCTTTCCCCTCGAGTTGCCGGCCATCTCGCTGTCGGAGAATTTCCAGAAGCCGTCGACGATGCTCTATCGCAATCTGCTGGCGATGGAGGCCGAAGAGCTGCTGCGGTCGTATCCCATCGACGGCACCGTCGTGATGGGTGGCTGTGACAAGACGACGCCGGCTCTCGTGATGGGCGCCACCAGCATGAACTTGCCGACCGTCTTCTTCCCCGCGGGCCCGATGTTGCGAGGCAACTGGCGCGGTGAGGTGCTCGGCAGCGGAAGTGATGCCTGGAAATACTGGGCGGAGCTGCGCGCGGGCAACATCACCGAGGACGACTGGAAAGAGATCGAGGGGGGCATCGCGCGGTCGCCCGGCACCTGCATGGTCATGGGGACGGCCTCGACGATGACCGGCATCACGGAGACGCTGGGCCTCACCCTGCCGGGCGCGTCCGCGATCCCCGCGGTCGATTCCAACCACGCCCGCATGGCGACGGCGGCGGGCAAGCGGGCCGTCGAGATGGTCTGGGAAGATCTGCGTCCTCGCGATTTTCTGACTCGCAAGTCGTTCGAGAACGCGATCACGGTGCTGATTGCGCTCGGCGGTTCGACCAACGCCCTGGTTCACGTCATCGCCATGGCGGGGCGAGCGGGCGTGAATCTCGCGCTCGAGGATTTCGACGTCATTTCGCGCCGCACGCCTCTCATCTGCAACCTGCGCCCCTCGGGCAAGTATCTGATGGAGGACTTCTATTACGCGGGCGGGCTGCCGGCGCTGCTCAAGGAGCTGGGGGATCTGCTCCACCACGACGAGCAGACCATCAGCGGCAAGACCCTCGGAGTGAACATCGCCAATGCGCGGGTCTAAAAAACCGAAGTGATTCGCTCGCGGGCCAATGCTCTCAGCAGTGAAGGCGGCTTGGCCGTCGTGCGCGGCTCGCTGGCCCCCAATGGGGCCGTCATCAAGACCAGCGCCGCTGACAAACGCCTGCTGACCCACACCGGCCCGGCGGTCGTCTTCAATGACTACAACGATCTGGAAAAGCGCCTCGACGACGAAAACCTGCCGGTCACGGCGGATTCGGTCCTGGTCCTACGCAACGCCGGGCCTCTCGGCGGACCGGGCTTTCCCGAGTGGGGCATGCTCCCGATTCCGAAGAAGCTGCTCAAGCAGGGCGTGCGCGACATGGTCCGGCTCTCGGATGCGCGCATGAGCGGAACCAGTTACGGGACCTGCATCTTGCACGTCTCGCCGGAATCCTACGTCGGCGGGCCCTTGGCCCTGGTCAAGGACGGCGATCTCATCGAGCTCGACGTGCCCAACCGGCGGCTGGATCTGAAGATCGATCCGGCTGAATTCGAGCGGCGCAAGGCTGCCTGGAAGGCCCCCGAAGCGCGTTATGAACGCGGCTACGGCCTCATGTTCGCCCGGCACATCAGCCAGGCAGAAAAGGGCTGCGACTTCGACTTCCTCGAGGGCGTTGCGCCGACCGCAGAGCCCGAGATCCACTGAGCCATGGGGCGGCGGGCGGGCGAGACCCGCGTCTCGGGTGTGAATGCTTGTCGTGCGCTCTTCATCCGTCGTGCGACGGACATCATCCGCGTCTACCTGATCGAGGAGCGCGTGCGTGACTTCGGCGATCTGCTGTCGTCGTGTGCTCGGCTGCGGCTGCCCTACAAGATCGTCGCTGAGCACGAGCTCGAGGCGTTGACGGAAAGCCGTCATCACGAGGGGATCTGCATCGTGGCGCGGCCGCGGGCGGCAGTGAGGTTGGAAGATCTTCTGCGCGCGCCCGGCCCCGCTTGCCTACTGGGGCTGGTCGGAGTCGGAAATCCGCACAACGCGGGCGCCATCCTGCGAACGGCGGCTCACTTTGGGGTGAGGGGCGTCGTGTTCTTCGGCGACGACGGGCCCGATGACGCGCGCAGCGACGGCGGGATCGACGCTTCGGTGTCACCGGAAAGAGGACGCGAAGTGGGTCGGATGGTCAGGCTTCCGGCCTCGGCCGCACGCACTTCGGAGGGGGGAGCCGAATGGCTCGACCTGGTCGCCGAATCCGATCCCACCCGTGTCCTTCGGGCGGTGCGAGCGGCTGGATTCACGGTGGCCGCCACCAGCAGCCATGGCGGCAAGCGGCTCTATGACGACGCCCTTCCGTCGCGGCTTCTCTTGCTGGTCGGTGCCGAGGACGTCGGTCTTCCCGACGCCGTTCTGCAGAGCGCTGACGTCGTCCTTTCGGTGCCGGGCACGGGGCACGTCGAAAGCCTGAATGTCGCCGCGGCAACCGCTCTCATTCTCGGCGAACACTGGCGGTCGCGATCGACGGTGATGGCGAAGACGGGTGCGCCGGCACCCCATGCTCATGCTGGCCGAGAGCCGCGGTCGCGGGAACGACGAGACGTCCCTGCGGCACCAGCGACCGCCCAGGCGCCCGACCGGAGCCGCCAGCGCTTCGAACAGGGCCAGGCGCCCGACCGGAGTCGCCAGCGCTTCGAACAGGGCGGATACCCGGCGCGGTCCGATCAGCGTCCCGTGCGCGGAGGCACGCTCGCTGACCGGGACGGCTCCCGACCCAAGCGCGCTGGCCCGAACGCACGCCCACCACGCAAACCGGGGCGGTAGTGGGTCCGGAGGTGCCCGGCGCAACGACGGTCGCGCCGAGGCAACCCGCTCGCGATGGTGAACGCAGAGGGTCGGCGACGGAGCCGCCGGCCGACGAACTCTCGGGTCAGTTCTTCGAGTCAGCCTCTCCGGTCAGCTCTTCTTGAAGCCGCGCAGCCACTTGTCGAAGTCCTTCTTGTTCTTCTCGATGGTCTTTTCCGGACCGACGAAACGCATGAAGTAAGGACCCTTGGGGCTAGCGAAGATCACACTGATCATGCGGCTGTTGGCGCGGGGACCGGCGGCGGGACCACCTGGCATCGACGGGTTGTACGTACCGCGCACATCGAGGATGGTGGTCTCGACGCCGTTGACCTTGATGGTCTCGACCTTGGAGACGTCTTCGATCTTCTTGCCTTCGGGGGGCGTGAACATGCCCTTCCACCGAGTCAGGTTCTCTTCGACGCCACCGCCCCCGCCGGGACCGAAGAAGAAGATCACGACCTCGGCGTCATGCTGATCGCCGCTCGCTGCCGGGATGGTGAAGCTCTTGTGCCGCATCGGGCGGGGCGGCTGTTCCTTCCAGCTGGCGGGCGCCGTCGAGGAAAAATCGTCGATCTTCACCGGCGTGCCGGCGGCGAGGATGGTGAGGAGGGGCAGAGCGGCGAACAACGTGGTCATGCAGAGCTCCTGCGGCTAAATCGCGACGAATCGCAGCGACATGGTGGCGTGGGACAGTGAGAGGGAAAGTGGGCGCGCAGTATATCCGACGAACCCCGCCTGGGGCCGACCGCCGCCCGTCGACGTAGATGGTCGGCCGGCCGAGGGGAAAGGCGCCGGGGACGCCGGGTTAGGACTTTGGCGGGCTGTTGACCGCCCAACACGCTGCTAGACGCTTGCGGGCCCCCCGCCTATTCTCGCGCGGTCTTGTGGCCAGGTCGCTTCTCGCAGGTTCGAGCATGAACCCTCCGCGGCGCCTGCCCGCGGCGGTTTACGCGCTCGGCTGGACGAGTCTGCTCAATGACGCCGCCAGCGACATGGTCTATCCGCTGCTGCCGCTCTTCCTCGCAACGTCGCTCGGCACGGGCCCTGCGATCCTCGGCGTCATCGAAGGTGCGGCCGAGGCGATGGCCTCGTTTCTCAAGCTGTTCGCCGGGCAGCTGTCGGATCGCCTGGGCCGCCGCAAACCCTTCGTAGTGGCTGGGTACGTCATCGCGTCGCTGTCGCGGCCGTTGCTCGCTTTCGCCGGCAGCTGGGGCGCGGTCCTCGCGATTCGCCTGGCGGACCGATTCGGCAAAGGGGTTCGCTCGAGCCCGCGTGATGCCCTCATCGCCGACGTGGTCGACCCGGCCGAGAGGGGCCGCGCCTTTGGCGTGCACGAAGCGATGGACCACGCCGGCGCGGTGATCGGGCCACTCTTAGCCGCTGGTCTGCTGGCGGCAGGCTTCGGCATGCCTCTGGTCTTCGTCGTCTCGACGATTCCTGCTGTGCTGGCCTGTCTGGTCGTCGCTCGCTTCGTGCACGAGCCGTCATCGCCCACGCGGTCCATCGCCGTCGCGGTCCCGGCCGATGCGGCCCGCACCTCGCCGACGCCGAGCCCACTGGCCTCGAGCGGGCCCACAGCTGCTGGCACGGAGCCCTCTGTCGTGACGGCGCCCGCGCTGGCATCGCGGCCCTTCGTCGGGTATTTGGCGGCCGTGGCCATCTTCTCGCTCGGTGGGTCAGCGGACCTCTTCCTCGTGATGCGCGCACATGAGCTCGGGCTGTCGGCAGCCGCGGTACCGATTCTTTGGGCGTTTCACAATGGGCTCAAGGCACTGGCAACCTCGCGTGGGGGAGCTCTCGCCGACCGGGTGGGGCGCCGGCGGGCCCTGGCAGCCGGGTGGGTGATCTACGCGGGGGTCTATGCCGGGTTTGCCGTCGCGCAAACGCTGAGCTCGGTCATCGGCCTCTTCGCGCTCTACGCGCTTCACCACGCTCTCGCCGCCGGCGCCCAGAAGGCGTTGGTTGCCGATCTGGTCCCGGCGCGGTACCGGGCTCGCGGCTACGGTGCCTATCACCTGGTGGTCGGGCTCACGCTCCTGCCGGCCAGCGCTCTGTTCGGCCTCGTTTACCAGCGTGCGGGCGCCGCCTCCGCGTTTGGGTTGGGCGCTGGTCTCGCGCTGCTGGGCGCCGCTCTCTTGCCGCTATCGCGCCTTGCGGCCGCCCCAGCAAACGGGTTTTCACCGAAGTGATAGCCTGGCGGCATGATCGATGGCGCTTTGCCCCGTCGGGGTGATCTCGGCGACCGGCACGAGCGGTCCCCGTCGGCCGTCGGGCCTTTGGCTCAGCTTGGTGTCGTTGCCTCGATGGTGATGGTCGTCATCGCCGCTTGTGGCAAGGACGGCCCGGCCGCCGCACGCATCGACGGCGCGGCGTCCGGAGCGGGCGCCGGAGGCAAAGCCGCTGGAGGCGCGGATGGTGGCGGGCGCGGGGACAATGCGGGGGTCGCGGGAGCCGCCGCAGCTGGTGCCGGTGGCAGTCAAGTCGCGGGCGGCGCCGCGGGGAACAGCGCCGGCCCCGCTGGAACCGGCGGCGCGGCCCCGGCGGGGAGCGGCGGGACCTCGGGTGGCGGTGGCAGTGCCGGGGGGGCCGGCGGTGGCGGGGGAACGGCGGGCGCCGATGCCTCGGCCGATAGCGCAGCGACGACATGCTCGATCTGCTCGACGTGGGGGGAGCCCCAGCTATTGGGTCGTGCCACCGCGACCGGCCTCGGCGCGCTGTCGGGTCTGGCGACGAGCTGGCGCAATCCCGGAATCGTTTGGGTTCACAACGATCGCGCGCGTACCGAGATCTTCGCTCTCGACGTCATGGCTCGGCAGGTAGCGCGCGTCACCCTGACCGGCGTGACGGCTTCCGACATCGAAGACATCGAAGTCGCCCGCTGCCCATCGGGGACGTGCGTGCTCGTCGCCGACATCGGCAACAACGTCAATCCACGCACCGAGTTCTCGATCTTCCGCATCGCCGAGCCCGAGATCGCGCAGGGGGGCGCGGCGGAGCGGAGCGCGGTCGCCGAACGATTTGCGTTTCGCTACGCCGACACGGC
The DNA here is from genome assembly GCA_031398585.1 of Myxococcales bacterium. Taxonomy (GTDB): domain Bacteria; phylum Myxococcota_A; class Polyangia; order Fen-1088; family Fen-1088; genus JANNNO01. Next base: position 22,000 of record JANNNO010000160.1, read on the forward strand.
TCACAATGCCGAATCGCTTCTGGTCGACGCCGTCTCGGGCGGGGTCTACATCATCACGAAGGTCGCTGCCGGTCAGCCGAGCGCTGCCTACCGCCTCGAGACCTTCGAGACGGGGAGGATCAACCAGGCGGTCAAGGTCGCCGATCTCCCTGTCCCCAAAGCTGGCGACCAGCCGGCCACGGCGGCCAGCGCTCACCCCTGCGGCGGCGGATTTCTGCTGCGGACCAACAACACCCTCTACGAATTTCGCACGCCCAGGGGAGGGCGCCTCGAGGACGCGTTCAAGGTCACCCCGGTCGTCGTGCCCGCCGGCGTCGAGCCCCAGAGTGAAGCGGTCAGCTACGAGCCCGACGGCCTTGGCTATGTCACGACCAGCGAAGGCAATTCCCCGCCCGTGCACCGGGTCCGCTGCCGCTAGTCTAGTTCTAGCCTAGCGTCGGCTTCCGTATCGCGACGTCAATCAGACGGCTCGGGGCAGAGACACGAAGTCTCCCGGCAGAGCCCGCGCGTAGGCGATGGCTG
>JANNNO010000182.1:0-24747 GCA_031398585.1 Myxococcales bacterium
GGTCCGTGAGGCGCTGCGCGCGTTGATCGAACGGGAAAGCGCCCGTCGGTTAGCTGCACTGGCCGGCTCGGAACCTGATTTGAAACCCGTCTCCCGACGCAAGACGTCGGCGTGATTCTGGTGGACACCTCGGTGTTGGTAGAACACCCGCAGCGGGCCAACAACGGCCTGGCTGAACGCCTGCTCGGCGGGCTGGTTTGCAAGCACCCCTATGCCCACCCAAGCTCCCCACGCCGCCCCATCGCTCGTGGGCAGAGGTCGGGCGCGGAAGATTGTGGCGGGCGCGCGACTCGTAGGCGTTGCGGGACAATCGGGCGGTTTCGGACAGCGGACGGCGTGCGACGCGAAGGCGTTGAGAGGCTGGCATGCGACGCGAAGGCGTTGAGAGGCTGGCATGCGACGCGAAAGGCGCTGATAGGCACGCGTGCGACGCGAAGGCGCTGAGGGGCACGCGCGCGACGCGAGGGAGCTGAGAGGCAGACGTGCGACGCAAAGGCGATGGCGGCTGGCGTGCGACGCGAAGGCGTTGAGAGGCTGGCATGCGACGCGAAGGCGTTGAGAGGCTGGAGTGCGACGCGAAGGCGCCGAGAGGCTGGCGTGCGACGCGAGGGCGATGGCGGCTGGCATGCGACGCGAGCATCGGGGGCCGTGATACCGTGCCTAAGGGCGCTGCGCCCTCGACATGTCCGCCGACTACCTCCGTCGCATCCTCAACGCACGCGTCTACGACGTCGCGGTCGAGACCCCTCTCGAGCTGGCGCCCCTGCTCTCGGGCCGCATCGGAAACCGCCTGCTGCTCAAGCGCGAGGATCTGCAGCCGGTCAAGAGCTTCAAGCTGCGCGGCGCCTACAACAAGATGGCGAATCTTTCGCCCGAGGCCCTCGCCCGCGGGGTGATCGCTGCCAGCGCCGGCAACCACGCGCAGGGGGTCGCTTTGGCTGCCGAGCGGCTCGGCTGCCGAGCGGTCATCGCCATGCCCGCCACGACGCCCTCGGTGAAGCTCGACGCCGTGAGAGCCCGCGGCGCCGAGGTGTTGCTTCACGGCGACTCGTACTCCGACGCGTATGCCGAGGCCGTGCGCCAGCAGCGCAAACACGGCTTTACCTTCGTGCATCCCTTCGACGATCCCGACGTCATCGCCGGGCAGGGCACGATCGGCATGGAGATCTTGCGGCAGCACCACCCGCAGGACAACGGCCCTCTGCACGCGGTCTTCGCCGCGATCGGAGGCGGTGGCCTCATCGCCGGCGTCGCGGTCTACATCAAGACCCTGCGGCCCGAGATCAAGATCATCGGCGTGCAGGCCGAGGACTCCGACGCCATGGCGCGCTCGCTGCGTGCCGGCCGTCGCATCGAGCTGCCCCAGGTTGGGCTCTTCTCCGATGCGACTGCGGTGCGCCTGGTCGGCAAGGAGACATTTCGGCTCTGTCGCAAATACGTCGACGAGGTGATCACCGTCGACACCGACTCGATCTGCGCTGGCATCAAGGACGTCTTTTCCGACACACGGTCCATCCTCGAGCCCGCTGGCGCGCTGGCCGTGGCGGGCGCCAAGCGCTACGCGGAACGAGAAGGCCTGCGCGGCAAGGCGCTGGCGGCGATCACCTGCGGCGCCAACATGAACTTCGATCGCCTGCGCTTCGTCGCCGAACGCGCCGAGGTCGGCGAGCGTCGCGAGGCGATCTTCGCGGTCACCATCCCGGAGGAGCGGGGCAGCTTTCGTCGCCTCTGCACGCTCATTGGCGAGCGTCACGTGACCGAATTCAACTATCGCATCGCCGACGAATCGGAAGCTCACGTCTTCGTCGGCGTCGAAATCAAAAGCCGGGCCGATGCGCGCACGCTGATGGGCGCATTCCGCAAGGCGGGATTCCCCGCCCTCGATCTCACCGAAGACGAGTTGGCCAAGCAGCACCTGCGTCACTTGGTGGGCGGTCGCGCGGCCCTCGCCGCGCACGAACGCCTCTACCGCTTCGAGTTCCCCGAGCGTCCCGGCGCCCTGATGAAGTTCCTGGCCAGCATGGCGCCGCACTGGAACATCTCGCTCTTTCATTACCGCAACCAGGGCGCCGACTACGGCCGCGTGCTCGTAGGCCTTCAGGTCCCGCCGGGCGAGACGCGCGCGCTCGCTGCCTTCCTGGCCAAGCTGGGCTACCGCCACTGGGACGAAAGCGGCCACCCCGCGTACCGGCAGTTCCTCGGCTGACCGGTGCCTTTTCCGCGCTGAACCTTTCGGGCGCCCGCGGACGGCCCTAAGATGAGCTGACGTGCCGTCCAGCGAACCTTCCCTCAAGACGTTCCAGCGCCACATCGCCGAGCAGCAGCGGCAGCACGCGACGGCGACCGGCGAGTTCAGCTGGCTGCTGTCGGGCATCACGCTCGCGACCAAGATGATCGCGGCGCAGATCCGTCGCATTGGCCTTGGCGATCTGCGCGGCGCCGCCGGCGGCCAGAACGTGCAGGGCGAGACGGTCCAGAAGATGGATCGCTACGCCGATGACGTCATCCTCGACTGCCTCGGTTATCGCGACACCGTCGGGATCATGGTCTCGGAGGAGAACGACGAGCCGGTGATCACGAAAAACGTCGACGGCGAGGGCAAATACGTCGTCCTCTTCGATCCTCTCGACGGCTCGAGCAACCTCGACTGCAACGTCCCGGTCGGCACCATCTTCGCGATCTTCTCTCGCCTCGGCGATCCCAGCTCACGCGGCAGCGATCCGCACGCCGACATCTTGCAACCCGGGTCGCGCATGCTGGCCGCTGGCTACGTGCTCTACAGCAGCAGCACGGTGCTGGCCTACACCACCGGCGACGGCGTGCACATGTTCACGCTCGACCCCGCCATCGGCGCTTACGTGCTGTCGAGCGAGCACGTGCGCATGCCAGCCCGCAGCCCGATCGTGAGCTGCAACGAAGGCAACGCCGGCAGCTTCCCCCCCGAGGTGCTGGCCTACCTCGCCTGGACGAAAACCAAGGCCGCGGGCCCCTATGCCGCGCGCTACATCGGTTCGCTGGTCTCCGACTTTCATCGGACCCTGCTCATGGGTGGCGTCTTCCTCTACCCGCCGACCGAGAAGCAACCCAAGGGCAAGCTCCGCCTGCTCTACGAGTGCAATCCCATGGCGTTCCTCGCCGAACAAGCCGGGGGCCTCGCCAGCGATGGCCAGCAGCGCATCCTGGAAAAGACCCCGCACAGCCTCCACGAACGGACGCCCTTTTACGTGGGCAGCCGCGACGAGGTCGCCACGGTCCTGTCGTTCGTCTCGGGCCAGCGCCGCTGAGCGTGCCGTCGCGCCCGACCCCCCGCGGCAACCGCTGACTCTCGCGGCCGCCGCCGCCTGCCGCTATGATGCGCGGGCCGTGCAAGCTCCCGTCGAGATTCGTTATGAAGGAGCCATCCTCGCCAAGGCGGTGGCGCCCACCGGAACGCTGGACGAAGGCGGAACGCTTTTTCTGCCCGTGACCGATCCGATGCCCGTCGGCACCAGGCTCGAGCTGCGCGCGGGCGGCGAGGTGGCGCTGGTGCGGGTGGTGAAGGTCACCGAATCCCCCGACGCGAGAGTGGCCGGCATGGCCGTGCGCCCCGCGGGCGTGGCCGAACCCGAGCCGCTTCCCATCGAGCCCGAACCCATTCCCGAGCCGCCACGGAGCGAACCGCCCGGGGCCGAGAGCACGCGACCCGAGTCGCGCGCCGTTCGGCCGGTCGCCGCCAGCGCCACCGGCCCTGCGCCGACAGGGCCCGCGCCGACCGGACCTACGTCAACCGAGCCGTCCGGTGCCCAGGCCTCGGTGAGCGGCACCATCCAGTCGCCCGCATCGCTGGGCGAGACGGGCGAGCACGACCTCATCGAGATGGGCGAAGGCGACGACACCGCCAGCACCTCCGAGTACCCGGTCTTCAGCAACGGCCAGGGCAAGAAGCGCCGAAGCAAACGCCGCAAGCCCTGACGAACGCTGGAGCCTCTGCATCCCGGTTGCCTTCCGCGTGCCCGGGCGCCATGGTTGCGCCCCCTCCGATGCCCTCGCCCAGCCGGTCCCCTCTCATTCGCCCTCCCCGCCTCGCCCCCGGCGACGTGGTCCGCCTGGTCGCGCCTTCCGGCCCCGCTCCGCGCGAAGAGGTCGAAGCCGGCGCCCGCTTGCTCGCGCAGCGCTACCGCGTCCGCTACGAGCCCGAAGCGCTCTTTCGCCAGGACGGCTTTCTGGCCGGGCCCGATGAACACCGCCTGCGCGAGCTCGACGCCGCCCTCGCCGATCCCGACAGCAAAGCCATCTTCCTCGCCCGCGGCGGCTACGGCCTTTTGCGCCTCCTGCCGTACCTCGTACACCAGCGCCTCACCGCACGGCCCAAGGCGATCGTCGGCTTCTCCGATGCGACGGCCTTGTTGGGGCTGGCTGCGCGGGCGGGGCTAGCGTCGATTCATGGCCCGCTGGTCACCCAGCTGCCGCGCTTACCCGCCGCCGATCGCGAGGCTCTTTTTGGACTGCTGGAAAATCCCGGTCAAGGCCTGCTGCTCTCGGAGCTGGAATCGATCATTCCGGGCCGCGTGCAAGGTCCCCTCATCGGCGGCAACCTCGAGGTCTTCTCACGCCTCATCGGAACGCCGTATCTGCCTGATCTGTCGGGGGCCGTGCTCTTCCTGGAAGACGTCGGCGAGCGTCCGTACCGGATCGACCGGCTGATCACCCACCTCGATCTCGCTGGCGTCTTCGATGCGGTCTCGGCGGTGATCATTGGCGAGTTCAAGGATTGCAAAGAGCCCGCGGGATCCAAGCTGACCTCACCGACGGTCGAGCAGGTGCTCGAGGAACGCCTGGGACGCCTCCCCATCCCGTTGGTCCGCGGCGGCAAGTTCGGCCATGGCGACGTCAATGCGCCGCTGCCTTACGGCACGCTGGTCGAGCTCGACACCCGGCACGAGACGCTGGTCGCGCTCGAAGGCGCCGTGAGCTGAACCACAGGCGCGCGCGGCAACCGGGGTCCCATCGACATCGACGACGGGACTGGCGGTTGCGGGCCGCCACCCCCGTGATTCATCATCGGGCGGTTGGGCTTTCAAGGTAAAAACGGGCTCGTGAGCACCTTGCGCGCAAAGACGCCCGACACCGTCGAGCGTCGCCTGGTCGGGCGCCGCCTGGTCGAGCGCCGACTGAGAGGCGTGCTCGGCGGCCTGGCGGCTTTCGTCGTTCTCGCGATCGCGAGCGCGCAGGGCGTCGCCGCTCCGCAGCCGACGGTCGGGCAGGCCAAGCCGGCCATCAAGCCGCCCAAACCGGAGAACCAATTCCTGCTCCGCCCCATTCTCGGTCTGTCGACCGCGGGTTTGAGGCTGACGCCGACCCGCCCCAAGACACCCGGGGGCGACAAGAACAAACTCGACTGGACGCCCAATTCCGCGATGAAGGTCGGCGCCCGCGCCGGGTACGGCCCCTTCCTCGCGACGGCGACCGTCGATCTCGCGCCCTCCAACCCGGTCGACACCCACGGCAAATCACGCGGCCTCGAGCTCGGCTTTACCAGCACCTTGCGTCTCGATGGCCACGAGATCGCGACGACGTTCTTCTTCCAGCGCTACAGCGGCTTTTATCTCTCGACCACCAAGGACCTCTTCCCGAAAGCCGAGAGCCCCCTGCTCGCGCCGCGCCTGACGCTGACCACTTACGGCGTCTCGATGCTGTTCTTCAACGATCCCAACTTTTCGTACGACGACGCCTTCGTCGAGTACCGCCCGAAGGAAGAGGGCGAAAACTCACTCGGTCTGCGCCTCGCGCTCGGGCGCTTCACCTTCGATGCAGGACCCAACTCGCTCATCCCCGGCAAGTTCGAAGCCGACTTCGCCGACGCCTTCGGCCTCAACGCCCTCGCCGCCACCTATGCCTCGCTCGGCATCGGCTTCGCCGCCGACTGGCGCCCCTGGGGTCGCGTCCTGCTCGGCCTGTCGATTTTCGCCGGCGCCACCTTCTCGACCACCAGCTTCCGGATCTCCGGCTACGAACGCCGCGCCCCCATCGTCGGCCCATCGGCCAGTAGCCAGGCCGTCGCCGGCTGGGCCGGCAACGTGATCCACTGGGGCTTGATGGCGAGCACCGACCTCGAAGGCATGCGCATCGAAGGCACCGATCTGCAAGCCACCCGCACCAACGTGCTCTTCTTCCTCGGCCTCACGCTGTAGCGAGCGAAACGATAGCGGCCCAGGCCGCGCCCCCCTGGGCGCTCGCTTGGCTAGAAGCGGCCGCTGAGCGCGATCGACTGCGGGCCGACGGCGAGGCCGACGCCGCGGGTCTTGCCGCGACCATTGCCGCTGCCGCTGGCCAGCTCGGGCTTCACGTACGAGGGCGCGACGATGGCCCAGATCACGGCGGCGCTGAGGCCCACGCCGCCGATCACGAACGCGGCGACGGTGCCGCTCTTGGCGCGGGACAGATCGTTTTGCAGCAGCGCCCGGTCGGTCGATTGGTTGGATGCCCCTTCGATCTCCTGCTGGATCGCCTGGCTGTGCAGGACCAGCGCCACGCCCATCGCGGTCGATACGGCACCGACGAGACCGGTGACGTAGCTGCCGAAGGGAATGCGGCGCTTGCCGTCGGGCTTCGCTTGCTCCGCCTCGGGAGCTGCCTGACCTTGGGTGCCCCAGCCACCGGGCCCCGGCGGCGGGTAGCCCTGCTGGTAGCCGTAGCCATAGGGATTGTTGGGATCGGCGTAGCCGTAACCTTCGGCGGGCGGCGCGGTGGGAGCGCCCGGCGCCGTCTGCCAGGCGGGATCGCCAGGCGGGTATTGCCCTGACACCTGCGTGGCGGCAGCACCTGCAGCGCCCGCGGGATCCGGCACCGCAACCAGGCCGACGTCGGCCGCCGCGGGAGGCACCACGGCAGCAGCCGCCGCTGGCGCCGCGCCCGTGGACTGCGGACGTTGCGCTTCGAGCTGGGCCAGCAGCCCTTCGTAGTCGGCCCTCACCTCGGGCGCGAGCTTGGCGGTCTCGAGGCATTGCTTCACGGTCTCGATGGCGGGCTCGAGGGCGTTGAGCCGCGCGTAGCAGAGGCCGAGGTTGCAGGTGTAATTCGGGCTCTGTCGCTCGTCCCGCAGCTTGGCGTAGATCTCGGCGGCCTCGATGTACTTGCCCGCTTGAAAGAGCGCCTTGGCCTCTTTGTTTCGGTTGTCGGGTGCGGCCTGCGCCGGCGAGCCACCCATCACGGGAAAGGCGAGCGCGAGGCCGAGCGCCCAGGAGACGGCCCTGCGAGGGCGCTGCCCGCTGCGACCCGCCAGTGGGGTCGTCGTGGAAGCGCGGTCCCCTTGCTGTTGCGACAGAAAATCGCGGCTCACCTTGAAAGATATAACACGACCCGCCGGTGCCCCGAAGACCCGAGCGGTGCGGCGCGGGCGCGCGTGTGCGCCCGATCAAGGTGTTGCCGGAGCCCCCTCACGGTGAAGGGCCATCCGCGCGTCCCGCGGGTCAGCCCTGCCATCGCCGTTAGCTGACGAGCATGTCGGGCCCGCTCGGAGGCTCGTCAATCTTGCCGAAACGCTCCTCGTAGCGCGCGAGGTTCGTCTCGAGCGCACGCAGCAGGCGCTTGGTGTGGCGAGGGGACGAGAGGATGCGCGCCCGCACCCGCGCTTGCGGGGACGCCGGCTGCAGGAAGGCGAAGTCGAGCACGAACTCGCTATCCGAGTGGTTGATGAGGACCAGGTTGCAATACATGCCCTGGGCCATGACCTCGTCGAGGTCGATCTGAATCTGCTGGGAGCCCGAAGCGGGCTTGGGTTGCTCGGCCATATCCCTATTTAGCGCACTCGGCCCCACGCCCGCGTGCTCTTGGCGTCGGTTTTCGCCGGTGGCGCCCGGGCGGGCGGGGCGATATTGTCGGGCTTTGCCTCTTTCAGCCATGACGCGAGTGGTGGGCATCGACCTCGGATCGCGGCGAATCGGCGTCGCCGTCTCCGACGGGTTGGGACTGACCGCGCAGCCGCGATCGACGATCGGGCGGCACGGCGGTCTGCGCGATCTCGTCGCCATCGCCCAGGTCGTCAAAGAGGTCGGCGCGGATCGGATCGTGCTGGGACTGCCGCTCGATCCGGAAGGCCTCGAAAGCGATGCCGCCCGTCGCGCCCGCGCTTTCGGGGAGAAGCTGGCGGCCCACCTGGGGCTCCCGGTCGACCTCATCGACGAGAGTTTCTCGACCACCGAGGCCGAAGAGGTCTTGCTGGCCGCCGACGTTTCGCGCAAACGTCGCAAGGAAGTGATCGATAAGATGGCCGCCGCCGTCATCCTCCAGCGCTGGCTGGACGAACAGCGGGGCGCGCAGTCCCATGCGCAGCCCGAGCCGAAGCGAGACCTGACATGAGAGCCGACATTCGCCGCGCCCTGTTCGTCTTCCTCGGCACCATGGGCGCCGGTCTCATCCTGCTCGCCTTCGCGGCGATCGGGATCTGGACGTACCCCAACCGCAAAGCGGGCAGCGTGGAGGGAACGATCATCATCGAGATCCCCCGCGGCATCACCGCGCAGGGAGTCGCCGAGCTGCTGGAAAAGGGTGGGCTCATCGAGAACCCGCTCTTCTTCCGCCTCTACGCCGCGCAACGCGGGGCCGCCAGCCGCATCCGCCCCGGTCACTACGAAGTGAAGGCGCCCGTGGCCCCCAAGGATCTCGTCGACACCCTGGTGAGAGGCGTCGCCGACAAACTCATCCCGGTGACGATCCCGGAGGGTAAGAACTTCGTCGAGATCGCCGAGATCCTCGAGGCCGCCGGGATCACGAAGAAGACCGACTTCATCGCGCAGGCAACCAACGGCGCTTTCGTGCGCTCGCTCGACGTTCCGGGCGGGTCGCTGGAAGGCTACCTCTTCCCCGACACCTACCGACTGCGCCCGCGCATGCCCGCAGCCGAGGTCGCCGAGCATCTCGTTCGCCGCCATCGCCAGGTCTACCAGGAGCTGGCCACCGCCTATCAAGAAGGGCTCGATCGGCTGCGCCGCACGCTCGGGTTCGAGGACCGCCACGTCGTCACGTTGGCATCGATCGTCGAAAAGGAGACGGGACGCAAAGAGGAACGGCCACGCATCGCCCAGGTCTTTCTCAACCGGCTGACCAAACCGGACTTCGTGCCGCGGCGGCTGGCGACGGATCCGACCATCATCTATGGCTGCGCGATCGCGCCCTTGCACCTCGGGCGGGCGTCGGCCGCTTGCCAGCGCTTCGCCAACAACAACATCCAGAGAATCCACCTCGTTGACGCCGACAACGAATACAACACTTATCTGCACGAAGGCCTGCCGCCTGGGCCCATCGCGAACCCGGGCCGCGCGTCGCTGGCGGCGGTGCTGAAGCCCGACGGGACCAACTACCTCTTCTTCGTGGCGGCGTTCGACGGCAGCCACTACTTCAGCGAGACCGAGCGCGAGCACGAGGCGGCTGTGGACAAGTACCAGCGCAGCCGCATTCGCAAGAAGACCAAAGAGTGAACCGGGTGCCGACTGGCTGAACGTGCTCAAATGGCGTCGTGAGGATCTCGTGGCGGCGGGCGCGAGCTGGGGAGAGTCAACCGGGATGCGGGACGCATCGGCACAGCGTCGGTGGTCCCCCCGGTGATTGAAACGGATCGGCTGGGCAAGGTGTTTCGGGCGCCCGGTGGCGTCCGTGAGCTGCTGCGCGGGCGGCTGCGCGGTCCGGAACATCGCGCGCTGAAAGACGTGTCCTTGACCGTCCGCCGCGGCGAGGTGCTGGCCGTGGTTGGTCCCAACGGAGCCGGCAAAACCACCCTCCTGCGCATTTTGGCGGGGCTGGTCACCCCGAGCGAGGGGCAGGCGCGGATCGACGGACGCGACGTCGTCACGGACGGCACCCGCAGTGACTTTCGCCGCCGAGTCGCGCTCATCGTCGGCGACGAGCGGTCCTTCATGTACCCACTTTCGGGCCGCGAAAACCTGCGCTTCTTCGCCGCGCTTCACGGCCATTCGTCGCCACAAGGTGCTGCCCGCGCCGATCGCCTGCTGGCTGAGGTCGGCCTCGACGAGGCGGCTCATCGCCGATATGCCACCTACTCGAGGGGGATGCGGCAGCGGCTGGCGCTGGCGCGTGGGCTCCTGGGCGATCCCGAAGTGCTGCTGCTCGACGAGCCGACGCTGGGACTCGATCCGGTGGGCGCGCGTGATCTGCGGCGCTTCTTGCGCGACGACGTGATCCGCGCGCGAGGCCGCACCGTCATCATCGGCAGCAACGATCCAGGTGAGGTGCGGGTGCTGGCCGACCGGGTCCTCTACCTCGAGGCCGGGCGGTTGACCGGACAGAGCACGCCAGCCGAGCTCGGGGCGCGCCTCGGTCTTAGCGAGGAGGTGTCGTGAGCGCCGGCGAAGCGCGCCCCGAGCCAGCTTCGGGTCACGCCTACGAGCCTTCGGTCCCCCCCTCGCTTCCGGTCTGGTTCGGGCGTGTCGTGGTGGCCTCGTTCCGGCGCGAGCTGCTCGAGGCCGCGCGCTACCGGGCGGCTTTCGTCACTCGGTTTGCAGGCTTCCTGCTGGCGGCAGCGTCGCTGGTCTTCTTTTCGCGTTTCGTCGCCTCGACGCCCAACCCGCACCTGGCACCCTATGGGGGCGGCTATCTCGCCTTCGGCCTATGCGGCCTGGTGGCGGCGGAGCTGCAGCAGGTGGGCGTGATGGCGCTGGCCAACCGGGTGCGCATGGCCCAGCTGATGGGGTTCATGGAGGCGCAGCTCAGCACGCCCGCGCCCGCGGCCCTCGTGCTCGGGGCGCAGCCGCTGCTCACGATGGCCGCCGCGGTCGTTCGGGCCGTGATCTACCTGGTCGCCGCCGCGCTGGTGCTCGATGTCGGTTTTCGCCCTCACGCCCTCACCCTGCTCATCGGCGTGCCGCTCGCTCTGGCCGCCTTTGCCGGCCTGGGGCTGCTCAACGCTGCCATCATCATGCTGATGCGGCGGACGAGCCCGCTCGGCCTGGTCCTGGCCAGCGCGTCGGCACTTGCTTCCGGGGTGGTCTATCCCGTCACGGTCTTGCCGCCGTGGCTGGCCTCGCTGGGGCAATGGCTGCCGCTCACCCATGCGCTCGAGGTCTTGCGCCGGGGATTGCTCACGGGCGCCGCGCCCACCGACGTGTCAGGCTCGTTGAGCGCGCTCGGCGCCTTCGCCGTCGCGATCTCGGTGCTGGGTGGGGGGCTGTTTGCGTGGGCTTTGCGGCGGGCGCGTGTCGACGGCTCGCTCAGCCAGTTCTGATTGTCGTTTTGATCGCCGCGGCTGCGCGCGGTGTTGCGATGAAAATGTTAAACTGACCCTGCGCTTGCACTCGTCAACCCAGCCGCGCTCGGTGACGAGCCGATGGCGGGGTCGCGGGAGTTCGTCGGATCCCGCACCCGAAAAAGGAGATCGAATGGCCACCGCCCAAAGCTCCCTGGTCGAAAAAATCGGCGCCCTTCAGAACGTGAAGGAGTTCGCCGAGCTCCACTGGTCAGGCACCTTCGAGCAGTACCTCGACATCGTCCGCAAGAACCCGTCCGTGTCGCGGACCGCGTTCAAACGGGTCTACGACATGATCCTGTCTTACGGGCAGGAAGAGTACATCGACAACAAGAAGCGCCTGGTCCGCTACAACTTCTTCAAGGACGAGCACCACGGCGGCAAGGACGCCATCTTCGGGCTCGACATCCCGCTCATGCGCCTCGTGAACGTGCTCAAGAGCGCGGCCGAGCGCTACGGGACCGAACGGCGCGTGATCCTGCTACACGGCCCGGTGGGAAGCTCCAAGAGCACCATCGCGCGGCTGATCAAACGTGGCATCGAGGAGTACTCGCGGCGGCCCGAAGGCGCGCTTTACACCTACGACTGGAGTTTGCCGGCTGAGTTGCAACACGTCTCGGGCGGGCACGACCACTTCAAGTGCCCGATGCACGAGGAGCCGCTGCGGCTCATCCCGATGGATTGGCGGGAAAAGGCGCTGATCGACCTTGGCATCAACACGCCGGATCACCGGCGCGTTCAGATCGACGGAGATCTCGATCCGGCCTGCCGCTTGATCTTCCGCGAGCTGCTCACCCACTACAAAGGCGACTGGACCAAGGTCGTCAGCCACATCAAGGTCCGTCGGCTTCTGCTGTCGGAACAGGACCGCGTCGGCATCGGCACCTTCCAGCCGAAGGACGAAAAGAACCAGGATTCCACCGAGCTCACGGGCGACATCAACTACCGCAAGATCGCGGAGTTTGGTTCGGACAGCGATCCGCGCGCGTTCAACTTCGACGGCGAATTCAACATCGCCAACCGTGGTGTCATCGAATTCATCGAGGTGTTGAAGCTCGACGTCGCCTTCCTCTACGACCTTTTGGGGGCGTCGCAGGAACACAAGATCAAGCCGAAGAAGTTCGCGCAGACCGACATCGACGAGGTCATCCTCGGCCACACCAACGAGGCCGAATACAAGAAGCTCCTGTCGAACGAGTTCATGGAGGCTCTGCGCGACCGGACGGTGAAGATCGACATCCCGTACATCACCCGCATCAGTGAAGAGCGGAAGATCTACGAGAAGGACTACAACGCCGGCCGCGTGCGCGGAAAGCACATCGCGCCTCACACGCTGGAGATGGCGGCGATGTGGGCGGTGTTGACCCGGCTCGAGGATCCGAAGAAGCACCAACTGACCCTGGTGCAGAAGATGAAGCTCTACGACGGCAAGACGCTGCCGGGTTTCACCCAGGACAACATCAAAGAGCTGCGCAAGGAATCGACCCGCGAGGGCATGGACGGGATCTCGCCGCGCTACGTGCAGGACAAGATCTCGAACGCTCTGGTCAGCGATCGGGGCGAAGGCTGCGTGAATCCGTTCATGGTGATGAACGAGCTGGAATCCGGCTTGCGCCACCACTCACTGATCACGATCGATGAGCAGCGCAAGCAGTTCACGATGCTGCTGGGTCTGGTGAAGCAAGAGTACGAGGACATCGTCAAGAACGAGGTCCAGCGGGCGATCAGCGCGGACGAGGAAGCCATCGCCAAGCTCTGCGCGAACTACATCGACAACATCAAGGCGTACACCCAAAAGGACCGGGTCAAGAACAAGTACACCGGGCAGGACGAAGAGCCCGACGAGCGCCTGATGCGGTCGATTGAAGAAAAGATCGACATCCCCGATTCGCGCAAGGACGAGTTCCGGCGCGAGATCATGAACTACATCGGCGCGCTGGCGATCGAGGGGCGGCACTTCGACTTCCGCACCAACGAGCGGCTGCAAAAGGCGCTCGAGCTCAAGCTCTTCGAGGACCAGAAGGACTCGATCAAGCTGACCAGCCTCGTCTCGGCCGTGATCGACAGAGACACACAAGAGAAGATCGACGTGGTCAAGAACCGCATGATTCGCAACTACGGCTACTGCGAGATCTGCGCGACCGACGTGCTCAACTTCGTGGCGAGCATCTTCGCGCGCGGCGACGCCAAGGAATAAAGCCACGCATGGATCCCCGCACAGGTCCCGTCGTCGTCGAGGTCAATGGCACCGCGGCGCAGCTGCTGGTGAAGTTGATGAACGATATGGGCACCACCGATCCGATGGCGGTGCTCACCCGGGCGTTGGGGGTGCTGGACGCGGGGATGGCGGGCAAGCGACAGGGGCGGCGGCTGGGGCTGTACGATCCGGAGAGCCAACGTTTCATGGATCTGGTGATTTGAACCTTAGGGGGTGCGTTCCATGGCCCTGCGCATAGACCCCGACCATCGCCGCTTCCGCGACATCGTCCGGGGCAAGATCAAACAGAACCTCAAGAAGTACGTCTCGAACGGCGAGCTCATCGGCCGTAAGGGCAAAGACAAGGTCTCGATCCCACTGCCGCAGATCAACCTGCCCCGCTTCCGTTACGGCGGCGGCGGCAAGGGCGGCGTCGGACAGGGCAAGGGGCAGGTCGGCGATGCCATCGGGCAGGGCGAGCCTGGGCAGGAGGGCGCGGGCAAAGCCGGGCAGGATCCTGGCGAGCACGCGGTCGAGGTCGAGGTCTCGCTGGACGAGCTGGCGCAGATCCTCGGCGAAGAGCTGCAGCTGCCGCGCATCGAGCCCAAGGGCAAAGAGCGGATCATCACGCAGAAGGACCGCTACGTCGGCATCCGGCGCACGGGTCCCGAATCACTGCGCCACTTCAAGCGGACGTTCCGGCAGGCGCTGGCGCGATCGGTGATGTCGGGCAAGTACGACCCGAAGAATCCGCTCATCGTGCCGGTGCGTGAGGACAAGCGCTACCGGTCGTGGAAGACCATCCCGCTGCCGCAATCCAACGCGGTCATGATCTTCATCATGGACGTGTCGGGATCGATGGGCGACGAGCAGAAGGAGATCGTGCGCATCACGTCCTTCTGGATCGACACGTGGCTACGCTCGCAATACAAGGGGCTCGAATCGCGCTTCATCATCCACGACGCCGTGGCCAAAGAGGTCGACCGGGACACTTTCTTCAAGACGCGCGAATCGGGCGGCACGATGATCTCGAGCGCGTACAAGCTGTGCGCCAAGATGATCGACACGGACTTCCCGCCGTCGGAGTGGAACATCTATCCGTTTCACTTCTCGGACGGTGACAACTGGTCAGTCGACGATACGGTCACGTGCATCGAACTTCTGCGCAAAGAGATCCTGCCGAAGGTGAATTTGTTTTCCTACGGGCAGGTCGAGAGTCCCTACGGGTCGGGGCAGTTCTTGAAGGACGTCAACGAGCACTTCGACGAGACGGACAACGTCCTGGTCTCCGAGATCAAGAGCAAGGACGGGATCATGGAAGCGATCCGAACCTTCCTTGGAAAAGGCATATAGATGTCGAACCTGCCGGCCTATCTGCGTGACATCCAGAAGGAGGTCGAAGGCTACGGCCGCGGCTTCGGGCTCGACTTCTGGGACATCTCGTTCGAGATCCTCGACTACAAGCGCATGCAGGAAGTGGCGGCCTACGGTGGCTTTCCCGTGCGCTACCCGCACTGGCGCTTCGGCATGGACTTCGAGCACCTGACCAAGAGCCACATCTACGGCCTCTCGCACATCTACGAGATGGTCATCAACAACAACCCGGCCTACGCGTACCTGCTCGAAGGCAACTCGATGGTCGACCAGAAGATGGTCATCGCGCACGTCTTGGGGCACGTCGACTTCTTCAAGAACAACTACTTCTTCTCGAAGACCAACCGGAAGATGATCGACACGATGGCGAACTACGCAACCCGCGTACGCCGTCACATCGAACGGCTCGGCATCGAAAAGGTCGAAGGCTTCATCGACGCGTGCCTCTGCCTCGAGAACCTGATCGACCCGATGTCGCCTTTCATCGCGCGCAAGCCGGTGGAGAAGGCGGCCAGCGACGAGCCGGAGCCCGCCAAGGAAGTTCCGCGCCTGCGCGCCAAGGACTACATGGAGGGTTTCATCAACCCGCCGTCGTTCGTGGCCGAGCAGCGCAAGAAGCTGGAACAAGAGCGCGACAAACCGAAGAAGCACCCGGAACACCCCGAGCGCGACGTCCTGCTCTTCATGTTGAAGAACGCGCCGCTGGAGGGCTGGGAGCGGGACTTGCTCGAGATCGTCAGGGACGAGGCCTACTACTTCGCGCCGCAGAGGCAGACCAAGATCTTGAACGAGGGCTGGGCCTCGTACTGGCACAGCAAGATCATGACCCAGAAGGCGTTGAAGGCGTCGGAGATCATCGACTACGCGGACCACAACGCGGGCGTGCTTTCGTCCGCGCCCGGGCAGTTCAACCCCTACAAGGTCGGCATCGAGCTACTCCGTCACATCGAAGAGCGCTGGGACAAGGGCCGCTTCGGCAAGGAGTGGAACGAGTGCGACGACTATGATGCGCGCCGCACGTGGGACAAGCGCTTGGGGCTCGGGCGGCAGAAGATCTTCGAAGTGCGCAAGCACTACAACGACGTGACGTTCATCGATGAATTCTTCACCGAGGATTTCTGCCGCGAGAACCAGTTCTTCTCGTTCTCGATGAACGAACGCAGCGGCAACTACGAGATCGACTCGCGCGAGTTCCGCAAGGTGAAGGAGAAGCTGCTCTTCCAGCTCACCAACTTCGGCGAGCCGCTGATCCTCATTGAAGACGCCAACTACGACAACCGCGGCGAGCTCTTCTTGCGCCACCGCCACGAGGGCGTCGATCTTCACGACCAGCACGCCCGCGCGACGCTGACGGCGCTGGAGAGAATCTGGCGCCGCCCCGTCAACCTGCGCACGGTCCTCGAGAACAAGGGCAAGCTTCTGCGCTTCGACGGCAAGGACCACAGCGAAAAGGCCGCGTAGAGCGGTTCACAAGAGCCGATTCAACGTCGTCATTCACGTTGCTTCGCCGAGATCCCCTCACCTGGCCGCCCTACGGGCAGCCGGCCTCTCCCCACTGAAGTGGGGCGAGGCACCAGCCCCAACGTCGCGGCTGCTCATCACCTCTCTCTGCCCGCTTCGGCGGACGGAGGTCGAGGCCACTCTTCGCGTCGTCTTCACCTCGCCCCTCGAAGGCTGCGAACGCGGGGAGAGGTCGCCGGGGCCCGAAGGGGCTCGGCGGGTGAGGGGCTCCCACGCGCCACCTCCCTGCCATCGGTCCCTCTGACCCAGGTTGCCGCACATTCTTCCGGCAGTTTCCTGGCCTCGCGTTTCAGACTCGCGCCGGTTCGGAGCGGAGCGGTTCGGCTTTTGGCCGAATCTGTTGGCCGCAGCGCGATCGCTTCTCGGAAGTGGGATCAACCGGCCCGCCGCCACGGCGGTGACCGCCAACTCTCATGCATCCCGAGGTCTTCGCCATGTCACCACCAAATTCCCTTGTCCAACGCCCGAAACGCTTCCCCGCTCGCCGCTCACTGATGGCGGTGCTGATGCTCGTCGGCTCGGTCATGATGGCGTGTTCCGAGCCTGCGCGCGCGCCGGGCCCCAGCACCGAGGCGACGCCCAAGGCCGACGCGGCAACGAGTGCGCCGATGACGGCCATCGATGCCATGGCGCCGGGCACCACCACGCCCGCAACTATCGACGTCATGCCCGCTCCGGGAGCCAGCCCGCCGACTGTCGACGCCGGCGTCACGCCTCCCACGACACCGCCTCCTGGTCCCGAAGTTCCCGACGCGGGCATCACGACGGCCGAGACGTCTTCGCCCGGACCGGAGGCAGGCACACCGCCTATCACGACGCCTCCGGTAACGCCCACGGCTCCAACCGAGACGGTCTTCGAATGGACGTTGCCGACGCCGAACTCGGGGGTCGAGCTCATCCAGAAAGGCCGCGACGGCAATTTCTACTTCACCATGCCGCGCGTGCAGAAGTTGGGGCGCATATCGCCGGCCGGTGAGATCAAAGAATGGTCGCTTCCCGCCGGTTCCACTGGACCCGATGGCATCGCCGTGCGTTTCGACGGGACCATCGTCTATACCGAGTTTCTCAAGAACCGCGTCGGACTCCTTTCCCCCTCGGGCGTCTTCAGCTACTTGCCGCTTCCGCCCGCGGTGCTCGGACCCAAACGAGTCATGGTGGGCGACACCGGCGACATCTGGTTGGCGGCTTACACCAGCAAGCACCTCGTTCGCATGTCGTTCGAGGGCGTCGTCAAGCAGCTCAGCATCGTCCTCGCCAACGCCGGGCCCGTCGCCATCGCGCAAGGTGTTGGTTACATCTACTTCACCCTTCCCGACTCGCGGCAGATCGGACGACTTTCGACCATGGGCAATGGCTACGCCATCCTTCCGGTCAACTTCGGCGCACCCATCGACGTCGCCGGCAGCGCCGATGGCAGCGCCTGGTACACGACGACCGCAGGGCGGATCGGCTACCTCGGAACGACGACCCCCACCGAAGTCGTCGTCGGCGGCCCCACCGCCACACCGAGCGCGCTGGGACAGATCGTCACCGGCTCCAGCGGCCAGATGTGGTTCGCCAACGTGTCCGACCGGACGCTCTACAACGTCGCCTTCAATCCCGCCGGCCACCGCGCAACGACGCAACTCATGTCGCCGCCTTTCGATCTGGCTGAAGGCGCCAACCGCACCTTCTGGTACACGTCACCGACCACGAACCGCATCGGCCGCGTCCGCTATTGACGGCGCAACGGCCGCGCCCGATTCGGACAGCCCTGTGCGAAGCTGGGCTGTCCGTGGCGACCTGGAAGAGCCCGCGAGCCCTACGCGCGGCCGGGGCGGCGGCCTGTGCCGACGTCGAGCATCGAGTTCACGCGGACGTAGATGTCGCGGCAGGTGGAGTCGATGGTGTCGTTGGAGAGGCCGACCAGCGCCTGGCCGGCCGCGATGGTGCGCTCGACCTCATCCCGGTCGACCTCGCCGACGTAGAGGCCAGCTCGCTTGGCCAGGCCGTTGGCCAGTCGAATCACGTTGGCCGATGTGCGCGGGTTCTGCCGGTCGTAGGCGCTGCAGTTCTCGAGGGTCTGTACCACGTCGGGAGGCAGGTTCCACTTGCGCGCCAGCAGCACGCCGACTGGGCGGTGCGATTCGGCGACGATCTTGCGCCAGACCGTCTCGCTGACCCAGGCGCCCTTCTGGCCTTTGCTGATCTGCTTTTCCGCTTCCGCCAGCATCGAAGCCACGACCGGCTTGCCCACGTCGTGAAGCAGACCCGACAAGTACGTTGCGCTCGGATCGGGTCCCGACGGAACCAGCTTCTGAGTCAGCTCCTTGGCGATCAGAGCCACCGCCAGCGAATGCTCCCAGATGCCGCGGAATGAAGCTCGGATCCGTTCGTCCTTCGACGTGAAGGCCTGGTAGAGCGAGAACTGCACCAGGATGACCGAAAGCCCCTCGATGCCCATGCGAGCGACTGCGCTCTCGAGCGTCGTCGCAGGACTGAGCCCGGGGAAGGCGGCGCTGTTGGCCAGCTTGAGCACGCGCGACGACAGCAGCGGGTCGCGCGCAATGACCTGCCCAACGCTCTTGAAGGTCTGCCGGGGATCCTTGATCACGCGCAGACACTCGACAGCGATCTGAGGCATTGCGGGCAGCACCAGACGGTCGCCGGCGATGCGGGCCTTGATGATGTCGGTAAGCTTGCTGGCAACGTTGCGGGCACCCTTGTCTTCGTCGCTCTCGAAGACGTCGATGGGCGCCACGCCTGGCGTCGCCGCGCCACCCGGTGCCGCAGCCGCGCTCGATGCGTTCATCACCGCTGTCGGGGCCGAAACCAGCTCGGCCGCGGCCTCCTTGGTGTTCGACAGCGCCATCCAGAACTCGCGCATGTTGGCGAAGCGCTTGGCTGGATCCTTTTCCAGTGCGCGCAACAGCGCGGTATTCACGTGCGGCGAAAGTTTGTTGTTCTTCTGGATCGGCGGCACCGGTGGCGCCGTCACCTGCGCGATGATCACCTCCATCGGCGAGGCGCCGGTGAAGGGCACCGCCCCGGTGAGCGCCTGGTACAGAACGACGGCCAGAGAATACACATCGCTGCGCGCGTCGATCTCGTTGGCCCCACGGCACTGCTCGGGAGACATGTACCAGGGCGTGCCGATGACGGTGCCGGCCGCCGTGTGCTGACCGTCGTGATTGCCAAGCGGCCCGTTGGTCAGCTTGGCGATGCCGAAGTCGAGGACCTTCACGTAGTCGGGGAAGTCAGGATGGTTGGTGAGAAAGATGTTCTCGGGCTTGAGGTCGCGGTGGATGATTCCACGGTCGTGGGCCGCGGCCAGCGCCGACATCACCTGCCGCGACACGCGCAGCACGGTCTCCTCGTCGACTGTCTTGATTCGCTCGATGCGCTCGCCGAGGGTCTCGCCCTCGAGGAAGTTCATCACGATGTAGTGGAGGTCGCCCTCCTGCCCGATGTCGGTGATCTCGATGACGTTCGGGTGGTGGATCTCGTTGACCGCGCGCGCCTCGTTGAGAAAGCGCGCGGTGACAGTCTTGTCGCGCGAGATCTCGGGCTTGAGGATCTTGATCGCTGCGCGCCGACCGATGACCACGTGTTCGGCGTAGTAGACGTGGCCCATGCCGCCCGAACCAAGCTCGGTGACGAGGCGGTGATTCGCGATGACTTTGCCGACCAGCTTGGGAACGACGGCCGCCGGCTCCGCGATCATATTTACCGTGTCCACGCCGCCTCCTTCACAATCACTCGGGCTCTGCCAAAGGTTCCGCCGGGGTCGGCTGCAACGACTCGGACAACGAGTCGACGGCCGGTACGGCTGGCAGAGTCGCCGCCGGGCCTGGCCCGACACTGGCGACGAGACCACGGAACATTCGCAAGGTTCTCTCCACGGGCTCACCCAGCCTGACCACGGCATCGGGGTCGCGCTTGGTCACGGCCGCACGTGCCTCGTCGAGCACGCCTCGCGCTGCCGCCAAGCTCTGCGTCTCGAACGGGGTGCCGGCCAAGACCTCGGCCACACGCGGCCAGAGCGATTCGCCGAGGTCGAGCAACTTCTCGAGCTCCTGCCGCGCCTTCTCCGCCGTCTCCTCGTGCTTCAAAGCCAGGAGGTAGTCGCGATTCTCGCCCGCCATGCGGTCGATCTCCTCCTCGGTGAGGCCGCTCGACGCGACGAGGGTGATCGACTGCTGCTGCCCAGTCTCGAGATCGCAAGCCGACACGTTGACCAGGCCATCGGAAGAGATGTGGAAAGTGACCTCGACCTCGACCTCGCCTTTGCGAGCCCTGCGCAGGCCAGAGAGCACGAACTCTCCCAGCATTTCGTTGTCTTGCGCCCGTTCCTTCTCGCCCTGGAAGACCAGGATCTTCACGGAAGTCTGATCGTCGCGCACGGTGGTAAAGACGTGCATCTTCGAAGTGGGAACTGTGGTGTTGCGTTCGATCAGCTTATGGAAGTGCCCACCGGCCACCATGATGCCAAGCGAGTGCGGAGTGACGTCGAGCAGAAGGACGTCAGTAGACTTTTCCAGCAGAGCGCCGGCCTGAATCGCGGCACCAATGGCGACGACCTCGTCGGGGTGAACGCCCTTGTTCGCAGCGCGACCGAAGTAGCTCGAAACCCGCTCCTCGACTCGAGGCATGCGGGTCATGCCGCCAACCAGGATCACCTCGGTGACAGCCTGGTTGTCGAGCCCCGCCTCGTCGAGGGCCATCCTGACGATGTCGACGGTTCGCTCGATGAGATCCCCGGTCAACTCTTCCAGCTTCTGCCGCGAGAGGACCCGTTGCAGATGCAACGATTGATTGGGCCCAGTGGACGTGATGAAGGGCAGATTGATTTCCGCCTCTTTCACCCCTGACAGCTCGCACTTGGCGCGCTCGGCCGCGTCTTTCAGACGCTGCATCGCCATCGGATCGCGGCGCAGATTGACCTTGTGATCACGAGCGAACCCGCTGACCAGCCAGTCGATGATGCGGCGGTCGAAGTCCTCGCCGCCCAGGAAGGTGTCGCCCGCGCTGGCGAGGACCTCGAAGACACCGTTGGCGACCTCGAGAATGGCGACGTCGAAAGTACCGCCGCCGAGATCGTAGACCGCAATGCGGCCATCGACCTTGCGACCAAAGCCGTAGGCCAGCGCCGCGGCCGTCGGCTCGTTGATGATCCGCATGACGTCGAGGCCAGCAATGCGCCCCGCGTCTTTGGTGGCCTGCCGCTGGTTGTCGGTGAAATACGCCGGCACCGTGATGACGGCCTTGTGCACCGGATGGCCGAGGTGCCGCTCGGCGACCAGCTTCATCTCCTGGAGCACGAAAGCCGAGATCTCCGGAATCGAGAAAGTCTGGTCGCGCAGCTGCACACGCACGTCCTGGTGAGGCCCCTCGATGAGCCGATAGGGCCCAAGCTCGCGCACCGCTTGCACGGCGGGCGAGCCCCAGGAACGACCAATCAGCCGCTTGACCGAGTGAGCCGTGTTCTCGGCGTTGGTCACCGCCTGGCGTTTGGCGATGTGCCCGACCAGCCGTCGCCCGGTCTCCGCCAGAGCCACCACCGACGGGGTGGTTCGATACCCACCCCGGTTGGCGACGACATAAGGCTTTCCCTCCTCGACCACCGCCACGCAGGAGTTGGTCGTTCCCAGATCGATGCCTATGGCCTTCTCAAACATGGCGTAGATGCGGACGTAACAGAGAGTTGTTCGTCGGCTATCGCGGCGCCCTTGAGCGCGGCGCCATATTCGAGGCGACCTGAGTCGCAATCGCGGCGCGAAAGTCTCAGACCGCGGCCATCAGATCGTCGTCGTCGAGCACGGGCCCGGCGGCGAGCTCGAGCGCGCCCGCGACCTGCGGCGCCCGCAGGACCACGCCGCGCGCCTCGTCAAGCCGACGCATACCCTCCATCAAGAGAAAGGCGGTACGCAGGCCGATCTCGTCGCGCCCGACCACCTTCACCCCGAAGAGCTGAAACTGTCCGTCGTCCCAGCCGAGCGCCTCGAAGACCGCGTCGACCCCGTTGGCGTCAGCGCGTGGCCCCTCCGCTCTTGCGCGGATGACCTGGCCTTCGCGGATCTCGAGCCTGACAGCCACCCGCCCCCGCTTGGCGACCAGGAGCCCGGTTCGGCGTTCCATCTCCATCAACGTGAGCACGGTGGAAAGCCCGATCTCGGCCAGCTCGCCGCGGAGGACAGGACGCGCGGCAGGCGCCACGGTGACCCGACCGGCGTAGGCACGGATGGCAGCCACGCGGCGCTCTCCGGTTCGGTTCTTTGCCCCCTTCACGACCCGGGCAGACGTCTTCGCCATGTCCAAGCGATGGTCGCAGTTCCGGTCGAGAAGGCAAAAAATGCGATCTGTTCGCCAGCATCCAGAAATTCTGCCCACAGATCCTCACCCCGAGCTCGACTGGCGGGCCTCGCCTCGCCGTCGATCGCGATCACTTCTTGCACTGCTCGAATGCGCGCGTGAGCTGCGCGAAGATGTCCGAGAGCCGATCCCGATAAGGCCCTAGATCCTTGCCGTAATAGCGATCGGGATGGACCTCTTTGCTGGCGGCGAAGTAGGCCCGCTTGACGATCGTGGCGTCGGCTCCGGGCGCGACGGAGAGCAGCTCGTGCGGCTTGAGACTCTTGAGTTTGCGATGGAGGCGCAGGATGCGCGCCTTGGTCTCGGCGTCGAGGCCGGGCCCCTCGGCCATCTCCGCGGCGCCGACTGGTGAGCCATCGTCGTGGACCTCGAGCAACGACGCTGCCGGCGCCGGATTGCCAACGCGCGACTTGCTGCCTTTGGCTCCCGTCGTGATCGATCGGGACGGAGGCTCGGCCTTTTCGCCTGGGTTGAGGATCAAACGCTCCCGGCGCAGCTTGCGTAGGATCTCGAGGGTCGGCTCGGTGCCAAGTCCGGTCAGCTGGCAGATGAGCTCGTAGCTGGTCTTGCCATCGACGCGGGAGAGGACGAAACCTTCGACCGGCGTGAGTCGAAAGTTCCCGAGGTTGGCCGCGGGGTTGACCATCGGTTGGGCCGAACGCGGCCCGAGCTCGGGGAGCTCATCGGAAGAGGGTCGGCCGCGGGACACCTAGTTGAGTATCCACTCGAGCAGCGCCTTTTGCGCGTGCAGGCGGTTCTCGGCTTGCTCGAAGACGCGGCTTTGCGGTCCTTCGATGACATCGTCGCTGATTTCCTCACCTCGATGCGCGGGCAGGCAATGCAGTGCAATCGCATCGGGCGAGGCCGCGGCCATCAGAGCGCCGTCCACGATGAAGCCGGCAAAGGCGCGCCGCCGTTCATCGGCTTGCCCTTCCTGTCCCATCGAGGCAAAGACGTCGGTCGAGATCACCTCGCGGCCGGCCACCGCCTCACGCGGGTCTCGCGTAATGAGAATGCGTCCCCGCTCCGTGGCGCGCGCTCGCGCCAGCACGACGGGATCGGGGTCATATCCCGCCGGACACGCGATCGCGAGATCGAGTCCGAGGATGCCCGCCGATTCGATCCAGGAATTGGCCATGTTGTTGCCATCGCCGATCCAGGCGTAACGAACGCTTCTCAGCAGGGAACGTACGTCGGCGCCCGGCTTGTTCGGCTGCGGGCTGCTGCCCTTATTGGCGTAGGCACCCGAGAAGTGCGCGTAGACCGTCTGCAGATCCGCGAGCAGCTGGCAGGGGTGAAGCAGATCGGTGAGGCCATTGATGATGGGAATGCGGGCGTACTCGGCCAGCTCCTCGACCGTTGCTTGAGCGAACGTTCGGATCATGACGCCATGGCAATAGCCCGACAGCACGCGTGCGGTGTCTCGGATCGGCTCACCCCGGCCGATCTGGCTGTCGTTCTTGCCAAGCACGATCGCGTGGCCGCCGAGCTCGGCGATGCCGACTTCGAAGCTGACGCGCGTGCGCGTCGAGGCCTTCTCGAAAATCATCGCCAGGACGCGCCCGGGCCGGGTGGCATGCGGGGCGTGCACCGACCGCAAAAATCGCAACTCCTCCGCACGGCGGATCAGCGCCGGCAGCTCGTCGTCTTTGAGATCCCAGAAGCTGAGGAAGTCGCGTTTCGCGGTTGCCATGAACGTTGTGCTTTCCTTACGCCCTACCGGCTAGCTCTCGGCGATGGCCGCGTCGAGCAAACCGACGGCCTCGTCGATCTCGTCACGCGAGACCACCAGCGGCGGCGCGAAGCGGACCACGTTGCCTCCCGCCACCGTGACGAGCAACCCCTTTTCCCGGGCTTTCATCACGACCGGCGTGGCATCGCCGTCCATCACCAAACCTTGCAGAAGGCCACGGCCGCGCGCGCCGCGCGTCTTGGGGCGACGTCGCTCGGAGAGGCGCAACAGCAAAGATCCAAGGTAGGCGCCCATCTCCTGGCAGCGCGCCAGCAGCTTGCGATCGTCGATCGCCGCTTGCAGGTAGAGCGCCGCTGCCGAGGCGAGCGAGTTGCC
>JANNNO010000188.1:0-15237 GCA_031398585.1 Myxococcales bacterium
GCGATGGCCAGCGCCGCGAGAGTGAGGCGGCCGGGGGCCATCGATCGAGTCGGCATCACGGGGACCTTCATGGGAACTCCTCGCAAACGGATGGGGGGCGCGGGGAAGGACGACTTTAGACGGAAGTGCCTTCACGAGCCGTGGAAATCCAGGCATCGGCCGCCGTCGGCGCTGCGTCCGGCTGCGCCGACGCGGGTTGACTCGTCGGGAGGCTCGCCCTTTACTGGGCGCCATGCACAAAGCCGTCGCCCGGTTGTTCTCAGGGTCGTGCGTTCCGTTGACCTTGGCCTTGGCGCTGTCGCTGCCAACCGCCGCCTTGGCCGAGCCTCCCGCCGAGGATTCGAAAGTCATCACGCCCAAGCAGGTGATCCCGGTCGGCACGCGCCCCGAAAGCATCACGAAGGGCTGGGGCGGCAAGCTTTACGTGACGGTCATGAACGCCGCGGATGTCGCTGGCGACGGCGTGATCAAGGTGCTCGACGGCGACCTGGCCAAGGACTTCGCCAAAGGGTTCGACGAGCCCAAGGGGATCTGCTTCACCGGCAAGCTCCTGATTGCCTCCGACGTCAAACGCGTCTGGTCCATCGACGAGAAGGGCGCGACGACGGTCCTCGCCGCGGAGACGGATTTTCCCCACCCGCCATCGTTCCTAAACGACATCGCTTGCGAGCCCGGCGGCAAGGCGATCTACGTCACCGACATGGGCGCCAACACCAAGATGCGCGATCCCAACAAGAAGCTGTGGCCCCTCGATAGTGCCGAGGCCAAGGCGTTGCCCGCCATCGGCCGCGTCTACCGCGTCGGCCTCGACAAGAAGATCGAGCTCGTGGTCGACGCTCGTTCCGAGATGCCCTGTCCCAACGGCGTGAGCGCGCCGGCCAAAGGACGTCTGCTGATCGCGGAGTTCTTCACGGGCACCGTCTTCGATGTTCGCGGCAAGACCTGGAAGACGCTCGTCACCGGCCTACGCGGCGCCGACGGTGTCGAGGAGGACGGCAAGGGGAACCTCATCGTATCGTCGTGGGAGCAGGGCAAGGTCTGGCGCGTGCGTCCCGGCAAGGACGGGCCCAAGCAGATCACCGTGATCGCCGAGGGCTATCAGTCAGCCGCTGATTTCTATCTGGATCGCAAAGCCAAGACGCTGTTCTTGCCCGACATGAAAGCCGGCACCGTCAGCGTCTTGTCGCTCGATTGACGACGAGGCCAGCCCGCCCTTCACGCATCGGCGGGCTCGGGCGGGAAGGTGTGCAGCACGCAGAGCAGCCCGTCGATCTGAGCCTGGCGAAAAAATAGAATGGCCGATTCGTCGAGAGCTTCTGGATCGACCTCCTGGCGTCGTCCTTCCGCCACCACGACCCAACCCGATTCGTCCAGGTGACGGAGGGCGCGCCGTTCCGCCTCTTTGACCTGGCGAGCGACCACCCAGCAATGGGCGAGCGCGCCGCCGATGGAGCCTGCCTCGGAGGCAGTCTCGGTTGGCCGGACTTCGTAGCTGAAGACGAACGTCTGGCCGTGTGGGATGCGGCCGCGCTGCCAGGTGCCGTGACCGTCGCGACGAAAGGCGCAGCCTCCCACCTGTAGATCGAGCGCAGCACCGATGCTCGGATCGACGGCGTGAATGACCTCGAGCGCGACCCTCTCGAAGCCAGTGCCGTCGTCGTGAACGAAGTCCGGCCCGCCGATGAACCAATCGCCCATCGCGCGATGAGCGACGTAAGTCGCCGGCACGCGCCCCGCCAGCACCGGTCGATGAACGAGCGCCTGGGCCGGCGCGAGCGACGACGAGGCCGACTTCACTTTCGCCTCCCGGGCGTCGCCTCAGACGATGCCGGGATAGATGTTCTGAACATCGTCATCCTCGTCGACCGACACGAGGAACGCTTCGACCTCGGCCAGCGCCTCGGGCTCGAGCGTGACAGGGTTCTTGGGTCGCCAGCCGAGTCGCGCCGACGTCACCGTCCAGCCCCGCGACGCGAGCACGCGGTTGACGGCGTCGACATCACCCGCGTCGGTGAAGAAGCGAAACGCTCCTTCTTCGCCCGGCTCCACGTCCTGAGCCCCCGCCTCGATCGCCTCGGCCTCCGCATCGACCGTCTCTTTGGGGCTCGCCTCGATGATGCCGAGGTGATGAAAATCCCAGGAGACCGATCCCGATGTGCCCAGCTGATGTTTGCGGAACAGCTGCCTCACATTGGTTGCGGTTCGGTTCTTGTTGTCGGTCAAGCACTCGACGATGATCGGCACCCGGTGCGGGCCGAACCCTTCGTAGACCACCGTCTCGTAGACGATCCCTTCGTCGAGCAGGCCGGCGCCCTTCTTGATGGCGCGGTCGAGAGTGTCGCGCGGCATCGACGCGCGCTTGGCGGCTTCGATCGCCGCCCGGAGCCGCGCATTCATGGTGGGATCCGCCCCGCCTCGCGCGGCCACCATCACTTCTTTGGCCAGCTTGGTGAAGATCCGTCCCTTCGCGTCCGCCGCAGCGAGCCGGCCCTTCTGCTTCCACTGTGCTCCCATGCAGAGCTATTCGTAGCTCGAAACCCCACCGCCGGAAAGCTCGGCGGAGGGGGTGGGGCGTCGGCCTCGTCAGATGGCCGTTGGGTCCGGCTCGAGCGAATTCATCGGGTCGGTCGGCGGCTGCCGGCGCGCTCGTCGGTTGCGCAGATGATCGATCAGCAAGAGTAAGGTGGCGCCGCCCGCGAAGGTGGTGGCGAGCATCCAGACCAGCGGTCCGATCTCCGGGATGGCGAAGACGATGAGCATCACCACGGCACCAAGACCGAACGCGACCAGCGGGCGGTCAGTGCCAGGCACGAAGGTCAGCTTGCTGCCGATCCAGTAGGCCAGGGCGGTGAGGCCGAAGAGGCCCATCGCGCAGTAAAAGAGGACGGCGAGCGGGATGACCGGGATGCCGATGATGGTGATCAACAGCAGCACGCAGACCGCGAGGATGCCGAACCAGCTACCGACGCCGGCCGCGGCCGAGGCCCACGGTCGACCGGTGATGACCGGGCGCAGGTTGGTCAGCTGTGTGGGGGCGAAGAGCATGGTGAGAAAGCCGAGCACGAGAAAGGCGAGGCCCCACCAGAGGCTCTCGACGATCTCGAGTCCGTCGTCGACCTGGTTGGCCGCGTGTTGCACGTTGGGCGAAAGCCGCATCGCCGACGAGACGACCTGGCCGAGTGTGCCGCCGAGTGCGACGCGTTCGCCTTCGAAGTGAGCGCCCGGCTTGATGTCGACGGTGCCGCCGATGGCAACGGCGTCGCCGTCTACCCGCGAGCCGGGCTCGAGCGTGATCGACCCGCCCACCGCGACGACATCGCCGTCGACGTGACCGTGCACGATCACCGAGCCGCCGGTGGTGACGACGTTCTCGACCTTTTCGCCCTTGGCGATGACGACGTCTTCGCCCACCGTCGTGCGATCTCGCGAATCGACGTCGTGGTGATCGTCCTCGGCTTCCGCCTCGTCGCCATCGGTGCTCGACGATGTACTCGTGCTGCTGGAAGAGGCGCTCATGGTCACGGTGGCGGTTCCCTGGCGGCCATCGCCGTCGGTCACGACCACCGCGTTGGCGCCCGCCTTGCCGTCGGTCTCGAAGCGCGCGCGCAGATCCGCGACCTCGAGCACGGTGCGCAGAACGTCGGTCGCGCGTCGGTCCTTGACCCGCAACGAGACTTTGTTGTCGAGGCCCTCACCGCTGGCGGTGACCGACCAGCGAGCTTTCTCCGCGATGGCGTCGATCGCATCGGCAGCCGTCCCCTTGGGCACCGAGACCGAGATCTTGGGATCGCTCGCCGGCTTGCCGATCAGTCGATCCGGCGCCTCATCGCCGGGAGCCGGTGGAGCGGCGGGAGCCGCCGGGGCGGCGGGCGCAGCCGGCGCTGCGGGGGCAGCCGCAGTGGGATCCACAGCGGGGGTCTGGGCGATACCGGCGCCGGGCAACAGCAGGCAGAAGAGAGAGGCCGCGGCGGTGGTCAGGATCCTGGAAGCGGTACGGGCAGCTGGATGGGAAGCGGTCATCGTCGTCCTCACGGTTGGTTCGCAAGGGGTACGCGACGACGCCCGGCTTTATTTCACGACCTGGGTCGAATCTGCGCTGGTGAGTTTGCGAAGCATCCAGACCACGGCCCCGAGCAGCAGCCCCGAGGCGAGCGCCAGCATCGGCCAGACGACCACCAGCGGGCGGGCCAGCGTCGGCAGCAACGACGCGAGACCAAGCCAGCGGGGGAGGCCCAACACGAGTGAGGCGATGGCCGTTGGGGCCGCGCGCCAGAGGACCAGGAAGAGCGTGATCTCGACCGCCAGGATGAGGATCGCGGCTGCCGCCATGGTCCGCGACGTGCGCTCGCGCCGAAGCCGGAAGCGGGCGAGGGCACTGGTCGCCAGCGCTGCGGGAGGCGAGGGCTGGGGCAGGGCTCGCAAGCCCGCCCAGAGAGCACCGTCACGCTGGATCTCGGCGCTGCACGTCTGGCAGGCCGCGAGGTGCGCCCGTTCGAGCGCCGACGGCGTCTCGCCCAGGCCAAGCGCCAGGCGGCGGGCGGGATCGAGGTGGCCGAGCGCGCTCACGGGGCGCTCCTGCTGAGAACGGCGGGCAACGGCTCCGACATGGCCTGACGGAGCGCATCGCGCCCGCGGTGAATCCAGGTCATGACGGTGCCCATGGGGATCTCCAGCTGCTCCGCTATCTCCTTGTATGACAGATCGTGAAAGTGAAACAAGGCGAGAGCCTCGCGTGGGCCCTCCGGAAGCGCCGCAAACGCTCGCCCGAGCAACTCCAGCTCCTGTCGCGCGGCCACCGTCGGTTCGGTGCTCGCCGGCTCCAAGCTGGCCGCGTACTCGGCAGCGGCGCTGGCCGATTCGGCCTTGCGGCTCCGAAGCTGATCGACGCAAGCCCGGCGCGCGATGGTCAGCAGCCAGGGCAAGAGCGGGCGCGTCGGATCGAATCTCTCCATGCCCAGGAAGGCGCGAACGAAGGCCTCCTGAGCGGCGTCGGCTCCGTCAGCCGGACCGAGATAGCGGGCGCAGAGCGCGAAGATCGGCCGTTCGTAGCGGCGCACGAGGGCGCTGAACGCGCGTTCGTCCCCTGCGCTGGCCTTGGTGGCGAGCGCGGCGTCGGACGCGAAATCGGGATCGGGGGACATGCCGGCCGTGTGGAAAAACACCAGCTGACAGGAGTACGGCGTCGCGACGGGATTTATTTCACGATGTGGGCAAATCGAACACAATCAAGCGGCGGGATCCGGTGGCGAAAAGCTTTGCGCCCGCCGGCGGAGCGCTATCGTTGAGGCATGCAGCCCTTGCTCTACACCGAGCTCGTGCCCTGGTATCGGCTCATCGATCCGGTGGACGATCACGCCGAGGAAGCCGCCGCGTTCATCACGGCTTTCGACCGGGCCGTGGCGCCGGCTGCCGAAACGCTCTTGGAGCTCGGCGCCGGTGCGGGTCACAACGGCTTTCACCTCAAGGAGCGCTATCGCTGCACGCTGACCGACATCTCGCTCGAGATGCAGGCTCTCTCGCGCGAGATCAATCCCAGCTGCGAGCACGCACTTGGCGACATGCGCAGCTTGCGCCTGGGCCGAACCTTCGACGTCGTGCTGGTTCACGATGCCATCGTCTACATGCTGACCGAGGCCGACCTGCGCGCGGCCATGGAGACGGCTTTCGAGCACACGCGTCCGGGTGGCGCAGCGATCTTTGCCCCCGACTGTGTGAAGGAGACGCTGACCGACGGTTACGAGGTGTTCGGCGAGGACGACGAGGGGCGCTCCTTGCGCTGCCTCGCATGGACCTGGGATCCCGATCCCCATGACTGTCTCTTCAACGTGGACTACGCGTTTCTGCTGCGCGAAGGCGACAGCGTGAAGGCGATGCACGATCGGCACGTCGAGGGCGTCTTTCCGCGCACCACGTGGGAGCGGCTCTTGACCGCGGTCGGCTACTCGGTCGAGACCTTCGCTCGCCCGATCGGCGACGGCGCCAGCGACGACGTCTTTCTCTGCCGGCGTCCCTGAGCGTGCGGCCACGGCAGATGCGCGCCGGCGCATGACCTTGTCCTACATGAACCAGGCGATTGTCGGGGACAACGATGGCGCCAGGCTGGAATTGCCGCGCGAGCGCGAGTTACCCTGCCGGTCGTGACAGCCGTATTTTTCGAGGGGAAGCGCGTCGTTCGGCCGGCCGGTGGTTGGCCGCTTGCGGCTGCCATCGCGATCGCCGTCGGATCGTTGACCGCGGGCGCCTGCGGTTCGTCAGGCGGCGGTCCCATGCTGCCCGCGCCCGAGCAGGCGAAAAAGCAGGTCGAGTCGCTGGCGGTTCCGCAAAAGAGCATCGGGGTCGAGGCCTTCTCCGACAACAACGGGCTGACGGTGCTAGGACCGCTCGCTTTCCCGGAGGTAGCGGCGCTCTTGCCACTCGGCGTGGCCGGCGCCGAACCAGTGCTAGCGGCGCTCGCGGATCCCAAGCTCGACGGTACGCCGGAGGGGGATCGCTTGCGTGCCTTGATGGCCTTCGTGCTGGAACAATGGAACGCCACCACCGCGGTTCCCGCCCTGCGCGCGTACGGCGCCCGCGTGATCGCGACGCCCGATCGCGCGTTTTTCTCTCTGCAGACCACCGCCCACGCGATCGCGGTGCTCTCCGGGCAGGCCGGCCGCGTGCGCAGCCTTTACAACGTCGCCGAGGTGCAGTCGATTCTCGCGGGCACCGCCGCGCGCATCGCGGGCACCGCCGCGCGCATCGCGGGAACCGCCGCGCGGATCATCCCGACGACGATGGGCACCGCGATCGATCACGAGCATCTGATCGGGCCGGCGATTCCGTTCGCCTGGTGGCAGACCGACTACACACCGGCCGAGGTCGCGCAGAAGCAGGAGTTCTTCGAAAAGAAGATGGATGGCCTGGCGAAGTTCGAAGATCCGATCACGATCCTCGAGCCAGCCACGCGTTCTTACGACTGCCACAGCTTCACCTTCCGGCGCGGTGACACCCAGCTGGCCGACCTCAACGAGCGCTACCACATCCTCGGCGAAGCGGTGCCGGTCATCCTCAAGGACGAGGGCTACATCGACGTCACGACGTCGCCCGCGACCTGGCGTCCCGGGGATGTCGTTGTCTTTTACAAGACTGCGGGCGGGGTACCGACGCACACCGGTCGCCTCTCGTTCGGCGGCACCGGGCTCGAGGATCCGCAGCTGCGCTTCACCAGCAAGTGGAGCGTCTATCATCCCGTGATCAACGTGTCGGTCAGGGACTGCATGAAGCTTTACGGTCGCGTGGTGAAGATCTACAGCAAGGTGCAAGAGTGCGCCGCCGAGGTGAAAGCCGGCGGGCAGAACACATGCGCGCGCCGGATCGACGGCGCGGTCTACTGCTGGGGCGACAATGGCTCGGGCCAGCTCGGCGACGGCACCGCCAAGCCCGAGAGCGCGACGCCGGTGAAGGTCGTCGGTCTCGAGGGCACCATCGCGCTTTCGGTCGGGATGTCCTCGAGCTGCGCGGTGAAGAAGGACGGCACTGTCTGGTGCTGGGGAAACAACGAATCGGGCGTGCTCGGCGATGGGACCAAGGAGAGCCGCAACAGCCCCGTGCAGGTCGCTGGGCTCACCGGGGTTGCGCAGGTGGCGATGACGATCGGCATGGCCTGCGCGCGCAAAGACGATGCTTCGGTCTGGTGCTGGGGAGGCAGTCTCGGTGCTGCGCCCGTGCGCATGGTCGCCGCGGGGCCTCCCCCCAACGATCCACCGGCGCCACTCGAAGCCGATGACATCGTCGGTGGCTTCGGCGGCGTTTCGGCTCACACTCCCGACGGTCGCCTCTTCGGTTGGGACGGCGCCCGCGGCTCCTTCCCGGGCAATCGCGGTTCGAACTGGCGCATCGGCTTGGAGACAGCCCCGGCCAACGGCGCCTACCCGGTGGTCGCCAAGGAGAGCGTCTCCACCGAACCTCCCACGTTGCTCACGGGCGCTTCGCGCGCGGCGGTGCTGGGGCGGCTGCATGCCTGCGCTCTGCTGGCCTCGGGGGTCACCTGCTGGGGCACCAACATCCACGGACAGCTCGGCCGCGAACCCGTGCAGGCCGCCTATCAGTACCCAGGCATGGTTGCAGGCCTGGGCCCCGTGATCGACATCGCCGGCGGCGCCGAGCGGACCTGCGTGCGAACCAGCGACGGCAAGATCTGGTGCTGGGGGGCAGGGAGCAAGCCGTCGCAGTTCGAGCGCAGCGATTCGACCGTTCCGATCGAGATCACCGGTGTGCCGCCGCTGACTGGCGCGGGAACTCTCAGCCTGACCGCCGGCGACGATCACGCCTGTGCCCGTGCGCCCGACGGCATCTGGTGCTGGGGCAGCAACCTCTTTGGTCAGATCGGCACGGGTGCCACGGCGCCGACGAACGTGCTCACGCCCGCGCGATCGGCGCTGCCCTGTCCCTGAGCGAAAAGCCCGCTGTCAGGTGACGGGTGGGGCCAGGCGGCGCCACCCGATGCCTTCTCGACGCGGTTCGAAGACGTCGGGATGAAGGATCTCGGCGAGCAGATCGACCGTGTCGAGGATGTGTGGTCCGGATCGATTGAAGTGAAGGTTGCCGTCGGCAATGAATCCGCAGCCGCTCTTGACGGCACGTAGATCGCACCAGCGCGGATCCGATTGCAGTTCGCTCATCTCGGCTGCCGTCCGCTCGAGGTCGAAGCCGCAGGGCGCGACGATGATGACGTCGGCATCAGCGGCGTGGATCTCGTCCCAACCGATGGCGGTGGAGTGACCGCCCAGTCGCCCGAGCAGGCTGTCACCGCCCGCCAGCCGTACCAGTTCGGGGCCCCAGTTGCCGAGCGCGAAGGGCGGCTCGATCCATTCGAGCACGAGGGTGCGCGGGCGATGAAGGCGCGCGGTGCTGCTCTCCCATTCGGCGATGCGCGCGCGGGCCTCGGCTACCATTTCGGCGCCTTCGTGGGGCCTGCCAATCGCGGTGGCCACGTTCGCCCAACCCTGCAGCACACCGGCCAGACTGCCCGTGGCCAAGGCCACCGCCTGCTTGCGCTCCCAGCGCGGAGCCGATCCGGGGGTCTCGGGACTGACCGCGCAGACCTGGCAGTGGGTCTGGGTGATGAGCACATCGGGCGCGAGCTCAGCCAGCGCCGTCTCGTCGATCTGGTAAAGCGGCTCACCCGCCGCGAGCTTGCCGCGCACGAGGGCATCGATCTCGGCGCTGCTGCCGCTGACGTCGAACGTCGGGCGCGACAGGGCGGGCAGGACAGTCACCCAGGCCGGCCGATCACACTCGTGCGACCGACCGACCAGGTCGTCCCCGGCGCCGAGCGCGCAGCAGAGCTCGGTGCCGCTGGCGAGCAGGGAGACGATGCGCATCGCGGCCGAGGTTAGCAGAGCAACCCCGGCCGCGGTGGCCGCCGCTCGTTCTACTTGGTGACGGTCGCGCCGAAGCTGAGGAGCTTGGCGCCTTCCTTCTGGCTCTCGAAGTCGAGCAGCGCCCAGTTCGCGTCCTTTTCGCCCCTCATCACCCGTGCCTCGTCGAATAGGCCATCCCACTCGCGCTTGCCGGTAACGGCGTTGTTGTGGGCCTGGAAGTTGTGAGCGATCGCGAACCCGTGCGTGCTGGTCTGTCCGAACGATCCGGTCGCTGCTGCGCGCTTGCCGTCGACATAGAGGATGAGCTGTCGGGCGTTCTGCACGACCATGTAGTGGGTCCACTTGTTGACCGTGGGCGCTCGGGTGATGGCGCAGGCGTGGTAGCTGCCCGACCAGGTGCAGGTCTCCATGCGTCCCTGATAGTCACGCTGGAGCGTCCAGGAGCGATCGCCCTTCGAGATGACGGTCTCGTAGTAGCCCGAGAAGCTTCGTCCCAGCGCCCACGCCGTCGCCGTGATCGACTGCGTCGCCGTGGCGTTGAAATCGCTCTCGAACTTCGGCCCTTCGCCACCGATCCACTGGTTCTTGCCCTGCCCGCCGGGGTTCGACAGCGACACGCCGATGCCGATGCGCGAGGGCGCGCGGGTGGCGGCGTCCATCATGCGACCTGTGAGATGAGCGCCATTCCAGCTCGCGTCCTTGTAGCCATCGGGCATGTCGCCGGGCTCGTCATTGAGGTGATAGACGCCGAGGTAACCGTCTTCCTTGTTGAACAGAGCCTTGCTGGCCGACGCGCTTTCCGCAGAGGGATTTCCCCAGTGCATGACGAACGACTGGGTGTTGTTGTTCCCCTTCACGTCGAACTTCACCCATGCGACTCCAAGCTTGGCGGTCGCATCCCAGGACTCGATGGCGTAGGGCAAGAGCGAGCCGTCGGCGTTGGCAAAGCGGATGTCCTCGCCGCCTGTCTTGGCCTGCGCGAAATCGAAGTTCATCGCGTTGAGCACGACCGCGATGGGGAACTTGGCAACGTCGCCGGCCACGTTGGCGCCCGCGGCGGTGGTGTCGACCTTCACGACCTTCGAGTACTTGTGCTTGGTGAGGTCCGTGGCGCCCGGGGTCGCCGGATCACCAGGGTTGCTCACCGGTGGCGGTGCGCTGGTCTCACCCGCGCCGGCCTGGCCCGCGTCAGCTCCGGGCGAGCCTCCCTCACCCGGAGTGGCCCCACCGCCCGCGCCACCGGGTGCGCTGGCACCGCCCGAACCGCCAGCCGGCGATGAGCCGCCGCCGGAGCCACCCGAAGCGGTGCTGCCGCCACCCGAGCCGCCCGAGGCAGGGCCGGCGCCACCCGATCCTCCACCCGATCCTCCCTTGCCCCCAGTGCCGGTACGCCCACCGGTCGCTTCAACGCTCGGTCCCGGGGCGCCCCCCTCCTCAGGCGGGGTGCACGAGGCGACAGAGAGCAGACCGAGGCAGAGGGGCAGCGAGAGCGAGCGAGTCCAAGCTTTGTTCATGTAGAGACCTCCGGGGGGCGGGGGCCGCAGATCGGCCCTCCGAAGGTCGTGGCCTACACATACTGAATTAGGTCACACTCAATGAACAAAGTGTGACGCGTTGTGTTCGCGACGCGCCAGATGTGGACACCTGGGGCGCATTACTTCTTCTTGCCGCGCGCCTTCTTGGCCGCTCCGGCTTTGCCCTTGCCGGCTTTGCCTTTGCCGGGTTTACCGCCGTCGTCGCCAAGGGAGGGCGCTGAGGCGAGAAGCTTCTGGCGGGCGGCCGCGGCGCCCGGCTCGGTGTTCTGGATGATGGCGAGCGAGACGCGGGTCTCGGCCAGCAGTCCGCGCGCACCTGGGAGCTTGACGGCTTTTTCATCGCGTTCGATCTGAGACAGCAGCTTCTCCTCGCACTCCTTGCAGGACTTGTCGGCCAGGCGCACGAGGGCAAAGAGGATCGCCTGGTGGATGGGGTAGCGCTCCTGCGGCAAGGACGCGAGCGGCTTCAACCCCGCCAGCAACGGCGCGACCCCTTCCTTCTTGCCGGAAAAGCCGAGAGCGAAAGCTGCCTTTTCCGCTCTGGCCCACGCCGGGTCGCTGAGCTTCTTTCCATAGCAGTCGATCTTGTCGCCGCATTCTTTGGCGACCAGCATGCGATCGAGCGCCTCGCCGAACAGGCCCGCCGCCTCTTGCTCCTTGTCGGCCAGCGCCTTGATCGCGTCGAAGCCGTCGGCACCGGCCAGCCGAGCAAAGTCGACAGCCGCGTTGGCGCGCAGCTCGGAGATCTTCTGTCCCTCGACCGTGACGTAGCCGGTCTCGGCGAGATCGAGCAGCGTCGGCAGCGCGCGCGGATCGCCCGTCATGTAAAGAGCGTCGGTGGCCGAGATGCGGAGGCGCGGATCCGCCTTGGCGTTGCGAGCGATGGCGGTTAGCCCGGCGACCGCGTCGGGCGTTCCGATCTGGCCGAGCGCGATCACGATCGCCGAATGCTCGGGCCCCTTGGCCGGTGAGCCGAGTGCATCGAGCAGCATCGGCACGGCTTTTCCCGCTCGCAGATCGCCCAGCAGGTAAGCGGCCTTGAACGGCACGATGCCAGGTGTGGCTTGATCGAACTTCAACGCCTTGGCCATCGCCTGCACATCGGCATTGCGTCCCTTGAACAGCTCGATGACCGGATCGATCGCCGGGGCGCCGATGCGCACCAGGGCCAACCGACATTCCTGGAAGATGTCGGTCCCGCGCCCGGTCATGAAGAGACCCTTGATCAGCGCCGGAATCGCTTCGGGTGGTCGCAGCTCTGCCAGGGCGAGGGCGGCCCTCTGGTTGAGCAAGAAGTCCTGCTCATTGGCCGAGGTCTCGAGGATCTTGACCAGGACGGGCACCGCCTTCTTGTCGCCGATCTTGACCAGCGCCCGCATCGCCGCCAGCTTGGCCCCGTTGGCGCGCGACTTGATGGGCAGTGGCTTTTCCGCCGCCGCAATCAGCGCATCGACCGCATCGGTCGCCTTCATCTCGCCGAGAACCCCCGCGGCGACGATCGCCTTGTCGAACTGCTCGTCGCTGTAGTCGAGAGCCTCGATGAACACCGCCTTGCTTCGCGGATCGAGGTAGCGGGCCAGCGCCTGCAGGTGCTCGGTCGCCTTGGTGTCCTGATAGAGCTGGACGAGCTCGGGCACCACAACGCGCGCTCGTTCGACCTCCATGTTGGCGATGTTGTCGAGCGCCACCTTCTGCTCGCGGACGTCACCGAGCTTTTTGGCCCAGGTGCGTGGATCGTTGGGATCGCCCCCACAGCCCAGCACCGCCACCAGCGCAAGCCACCAGATGCCCCTGCCGACGACACGGCTACGCATGACGGACCTCCCAGAGTGCGGGGTTGCCGGGCGAGACCCGGTGCGAACCTGCCGACTTTAAACAAAAAAGGCGGCCCGTGGGGGCCGCCTTTCGAAAAACCCGACGATGGGCGTGGATTAGGGGGCAGGAGCACCAGCGGCGGGCTTGGTTCGGCTCTGCACGGCGAAGTTGACGTTGTTGTAGCCGGCGACTTGCGCAGTGAACATGACCTTGCGCAGGGCTTTGAACTCGATGTTCTTGTCCGACTGGATGATCGCCAGTCCGTTGAAGTCCTCGGTCGGGTGGAGGAGCTTGTAGTTGTTCTTCAGCGTGACCAGCATGTCGTGCAGCTCGGTGATCTTGTAATCACCGGTGGTGCTCTCCTGGTTCAGCTGATCCATGGTCGCCATCTGCTGGCCGTTGAGCGTGACCACGTCGGCCGAGACGGCGATGACGGGGGCGCGCTCGAGGTCGGTCCAGTTCTGCGCCTCGGGCAGGACGATGTTCTTCTGCACGAAGAGGATCTCGCCGGTCGCCGAGAACGACATCAGGAGGAAGATGACCAGCATGGTCATCATGTCGATGTAGGCGACCAGGTTGAGGTTCTCGTACAGGCTCTTGCGGCCAGCGTGGCCCAGCTTCGCCGCGGCACTTTCGAGCCCGACGGAGCTGTACAGCCGTGAGTGTGGTGCGTGAATCGCCATTTGCGCTCCTAGATGCCCGCGCCGCCGGAATCAATCAGCGATACGTCGGGGAATCGCGACGACAGGGCCGCGTCCATGGCCTGGATCAAGGTGTCGAACTTGATCTGGTCCTCGGACGCGATCTTGATGTCGTTCTTGTCGGGGTTGGCTTCCTTCACCTTTTTCAGCTCCTCGCTGAGCTTGGCAAAGTCGTATTGCTCGCCCCGTTTGGGAATGGGAGCCTGATCCTGGTTGACCACCAGGTTGAAGCCCTCTTGGTTCACCACGACGGTGATGTTCACCTGCTGTGTGGGTGGCGTCTCCTCACC
Source organism: Myxococcales bacterium (assembly GCA_031398585.1). Taxonomy (GTDB): domain Bacteria; phylum Myxococcota_A; class Polyangia; order Fen-1088; family Fen-1088; genus JANNNO01. Next base: position 13,704 of record JANNNO010000188.1, read on the forward strand.
GGCTTGGCCCTGTCCCTTCTGACTCGCCGAGAGGCGCGCCAGCTGGGTCCAGGCCGCTGTGATGAGGAGGAACGCCACCATGCAGGTGAGCAGATCGATGTAGGGGACCAGGTTCAAGTCGGCGCTGAGGGACTTGCGTCCACTCTTGCCACCTGTCGATACGGAAACGCCCATGGTGATCTCCCGTTCGGCGCTGTGATCGGCCTCGATGCCTTGGGACGCAGCTGTTTAGCGGTGACCCTCGTTGCGACCTGCGGTGGCGAGGTTGAGCGCCTCGACCGAGCCTTGGTTGATGGCGTCGAGGATGCCCTGGGTCTTGCCGTTGAGGATGGCGTAGGCGGCCAGACCGAGGATGCCGGCGAAGAGGCCGAAGAAGGTGCAGTTCATCGCCTCGGCGATACCGGCAGAGAGCATGGTTGCCTTGAGCGCGGGATCGACACCGGCGACGCCGGCGAACGAGTGGATGAGGCCGCCGATGGTGCCGAGGAGGCCCGCGAGCGTCGCGAGGTTGCCGAGCATGGCGAGGTAACCAGTGCGCTTCTCCACTTTGGGAAGCTCGCGCAGAGCCTCTTCGTCCATGCCGAGCTGAATCTCACGCTCGCTGCTGTTGGCTTCCGCGCGTCGCAGGCCGGCGGCGATGATGCGGGTGAGGGGGGCCGGCGTGGCTTCACAGGTGCTGATGGCGCCGCGGATGTTGCCCGAGACGATCTGCGACTTGATGAGCGACATCAGCTTGTCGACGTCGACGGTCGCCTTGTGCAGGTACATGTAGCGTTCGACCGCGATCGCGATCGTGATGATGAAAAGCGCGAGGATCGGCCACATGCCGATGCCACCCTCTTTGAAGCCTTCGATGATGAACATGCTGTCGCTCCTTTGCCTGGCTCTGTCGAAAGGTTTGAAAAAGGGTTACCCGCGCAGAGCGGCCTTCGCGCTCGCCACGAGGTTGGCGACCGACTTCTTCAGCTCGGCCACGTCATCGAGAACGTTCTGGGTCTTGCCGTTCAGCCAGGCGTAGGCCGCGAGGCCGAGGATGCCGGTGAGCAGCCCGAAGAAGGTGCAGTTCATCGCCTCGGCGATGCCCTTCGAAAGCAACGTCGCCTTCTGTGAGGGATCGACGCCGGCGACGCCAGCGAACGACTTGATGAGACCGCCGATGGTGCCGAGCAGACCGGCCAAGGTGGCGAGGTTGCCCAGCATGGCCAGGTAACCGGTCCGCTTCTCGACGTTCGGCAGCTCGCGCAGCGAAGCTTCGTCCATCGCGGCCTGAATCTCTTCGTCCGAGCGATTGGCGCGCATGAGGCCCGCGGCGATGATGCGGGTCGCGGGCGCGGGATTGCCCGAACAGACCTTGATCGCGCCCTGGATGTTGCCCGCCGAGATCTGCGAGCGGAGCAGCCCGAGCAGCTTGTCCTTGTCGATGACCGCTTTGCGCAGGGTCACCGCACGCTCGAGGACGATCGCAATCGTCAAGGCGAACAATGGGTAGACGAGCCACGGAACGTTGAAGATGTGGGGCACCTGCGCGGCGAAG
>JANNNO010000221.1:0-9663 GCA_031398585.1 Myxococcales bacterium
CCAACGCCCGCCGGTCCCGCCCCGCCGAGGGCCCGCGGCAGCGGCTGCGCCATCGCAACCGTGCAAGACCGTACCGGCGCAGGCACCACCATCGCCATTGCGATCGCCCTCGCGTTACTGCACGGTCGATCGCGCCCGTGCCGAAGGCAGGCGGATCGCCGCGGTCACGTCAGATCCGGCAGCGTTCCGGTGCCCCCGAACTGAGGATCGCCAAAGCCGGCGACCGGAAGGTCCATCGCGTTGCATAGCGAAGCCAGTAGCTTGCTGTGCGAAACGCCGCTGGCGCCGTTCCAGTAGTTGCCGGTCTTGCCGATCCAGCGGCCGTAGCGGACGACACGCCCGGTGCGGAACACGCCGCCGCAGCTGCCGACGATGACGAAGGGCAGGCCGTCGACGTTGTGCCCGGCGCCGTCTTGCATGCAGTTGGCAACGACGATGGCGCTGTTGTCGAGCGCGGTGCCGCCCGGCTCGACGATGTCGTTGAGCTGCTTGGCGAGGTACGCGACCTGTTCGAAATACCACTGGTCGATGCGCAGCTTGAGCGCCGAGGAGCCGCCGTTCTGATCGTGCGCGATGCCGTGGTAGTCCTTCGACGTCCCCAACCACGGCGGCACGAAACCGCTCTCACCCGCGTTGGTCAGTTCCAGGGTCGCCACGCGTGTGATGTCGCATTTGAGCGCCAGCGCGATCAGATCGATCTGCATCTTCACGTGGGCGACGTAGTTGGCAGGCCGCGCGTAGTCGATCATCGCAGGGCGCGCCGGCGAACAGCTCTGCCCCGCCGCTCCACCGCCGCCGGCCTCCACCGGCGCCGTCAGTTTGGTCTCGATCTCGCGAATCGAAGCCAGGTGAGCCCCGATCTTCATCTTGTCGTCGCTGCCCAGCCGCGTCCCGAACGCCGTGAGATCTTTGCCGACGAAGTCGAGCACGCTCTTGCGCCGCTCGCGCAAGGTATCGATCTGCCCGGTTGGCAGCGCGGGCCCCGCGAAGAGCCGTTCGAACATCTTGTAGGGGTTGGTCTCGCAAGCGTTCGGCTGCTTGGCCGCGCGGAAGGTCGTCCCGATCCGCGGCGCGGCCGTGCGGCAGCCGAGGTTGATCTGCGACTCCTTCAGCTTGGCCCGCTTCTGCAGTTCGGTGCCGATGACGTAGTCGATCGACGGACCGTTCGAGGTCTGCTCCTCGGTGCCGCTGCAGCGGGTACCCGCTCCCGTGCCCATGCCCGTGAAGAGCGAGGAATAGGTGAAGTGACCCATGTACCGCTGGTTCTTTTCGACGTAGGGCGAGATGTCGAGGCCGGCCAGCAGCAGCGTCTTTTGCTTGAAGGGCTCGAGCGGCTTCATGATCTGCCCGAACACCAGGTCGTTGCCTGCCGGGAAGACGTCCTTCGGGATGAGCCCGTTGCACCAGGTCACCGTGACCAAACGCTTGGCGCCGCCGGCTGCCGTCGCGGCCGGGATGCGGCTCACGTTCAGCAGCGGCAACATCGCCCCGCTGACTCCCAGGCGCGCGAGCATCGCCCGACGCGAGAAACGCACGCTACTCATGGCAACACCTCGTCGGCATTCGGGCTGCGGTATCGGAAGGTGCGGGAGACGGCGAGGCCGACCAGCAGCTCTCGCACGTCGAGGCCGCCTTTGACGAAGCCAGCGGTGGAGGCGTCGATCGAAGGCATGTCACCGCCGGTCTCGCCGCGCCGGAAGGCGAAGCGGAGGAACTGAGTGCCGAGGCAGCGCTGCGCTTCGGCGCTGGCGACGATCTTCTGCGACAGGTCGCGCGCGTTGGCGAACGTGACCTTCTTGCCATCGAGCTCGCCGGTCCCGCTGGCGTCGACGTCGATGCCGTTGTCCTTGGTCCGCCAACGGCCGATGCCATCGTAGTTCTCGAAAGCGAAGCCGAACGGCTCGAACATCTGGTGGCAGGCCGATGCGCACTCGTTGCGCGAATGCTCTTCGAAGCGCTGCCGGGTGGTGCCGCCGGCCGATGCCGGCTTGGGCGGCGAGACATCCGGTGGCGGCGGTGGCAGATCTTTGCAGAGCGCGCGCAGATAGATCTCCTTGCCTCGCGCGGTCGGGTTCGATCCTTCCGGGCTGCCGGTCATGGAGAGAAAGCTCGCTTGGGTGAGCAACCCGGCCCGCTGCGCGGCGGGCAGTTCGGTCTTCACTAGACTGGAGCCAGCTGGAGCCGGCGCGCCGTAGAGCTTCGCCAGCGCGGGATCGAGCATCGAGTAAGTGGCGCCGAGCAAGGTCGACAGCTTGCCGTCGCCATTGAAGAGCACCTCACTCACGAAGGCGCGCGTCTCGGCCAGCATCGTCGCCTTCATGGCGTCGGTGAATTCCGGGTAGAGCATCGCGTCCTTGGTCCGATCGCCGAGCAGGTCGAGGTCGAGCCACTCCTCGAAGAACTGGGCGATACCGGTGCGAGCCTTCTCACTGCGGAGCATGCGGCGCACCTGAGCCTCGATCTCCGCCGGGGTCGACAGCTTGTTGCCCGCGGCGGCTTCGAACAGATCCTTGTCCGGCATCGAGCTCCACAGGAAATAGGAAAGGCGCGAGGCCACCTCGTAAGGACCGAGGCGAATCACCTTCCCGTCACGTATGGGCGCCTGCGGGCCCAGCTCCCAACGATAAAGGAACGGCGAGGACTGCAGCATCGCCTCGATCACGAGGCCGATGCCCTCCTTGAACGGCAAGGCCAGCTTGCCGCGCCCGCTGTCGTAGAGCGCGACGAGACGGGTGACCTCGTCGGGCAAGAGCGGGCGACGATAGGCGCGCGCGCCGAACTGCTCGATGAACTTGCGGGCGCAGGCCGGCTCGTCCGCTGCAGCCGCCGGCTGACACGGCATCAGCGTGTCCCAGCTCTTGAGCGCGTTGCTAGCGAGGATCTCGGCTGCGTCGCGCAGCCTCTCCGAATCGAGGATCGAGACGACGCCAGGACGACGAAAGCCGAAGCCGGGATCGCGATCGCTCGGGAAGTCCTTGCCCGGGGTCGTGGCATCGCCGAGCAGATCCCTCACCGTATTGTCGTATTCGTGCGCGGTCAGCCGACGCATCGGCATCGGCCCCGCGGCCAGTGGATCGCCGGTGGCTCCACCGGGGGTCGTGCCGCCACCTGGCCCGGGCGTCGTGCCTCCCCCGGGAACGCTGCCGCCACCCGGAGCGGTGCCACCACCGGGCGTCGTACCACCGCCGGGCGTGGTCGCGCCGGGTTCGGCCCCCGGGTTGGTGCCCTTGGCCGCGTCACCGTCAATCGAGCCGACGCAACCGGCGCCCAGGACGACCGCCAGCGCCGTGGTGCGCAGCCAGGGCGTGGCGCCCGGGAGCCGCGCGGAGGTAGGCCGCGAGCCCATGGTGTGCGGAAGCTGCGACGATCTCGGCATGTGAACTCTCCCTGCAGCCGGCATCGAGGCCCGGCCCCAGCATGGATGGGTTTGGATATGGTCTAGTGGCCCAACAGGCCATCAACGGAGCCGAGAACATCGCGCCCGAGGCCAAAACTCCGCGGGGCGGGCCGGCCCTCTGGCGCAATGCACGCAGGTTAGACCCGGGACTGCCTACCCAGGTGGGTTTTTTCGCTCGTTTGTCATGACCGAGCGGGGCCCGCGAGGGTGCCGTGGTAAGGGGGGCCGTGCGCTGTCTCTTTTCGACATCGACCGCCCTCTTCACGACCGTCGTCGGCGGCCTGTTCTCCGCAATCCCCAACGCCAAGGCTCAGACCTGTCACGAACCTCTCGCCCTCGAGGGAGAACGGCTCACGCTCGAGACCCGGGTGTCAGCGGCCCGGCTCAGCGGCGGCGGCACGGTTTTCGGCTTTACGCCGGCCGTCGCGGCCCGGCTGGGACGCTTTCATGGCGGTGCCCGGCTGCCGCTTTGGACGTTGGACCGGCCTGGGCTCACGCAGACCGGCCCGGGCGATCTCACCTTGCGCGCCGGGGCTCAGCTGCTTTCGGCGCCAGCCGGCGACGTCGATCTCGACCTCGGCGCGAGCCTGCCTTCCGGTGACGCCGGCGCGGGGCTGGGCATGGGGCACGTCATGCTGACGCCGGGCCTCTCGCTCACGACCAGCTTTGGCCACGTGACGGGACTGCTCCGGGTCCTCTATGCGCGCACGCTAGGGCATCATCATGACCACGGCGGCACAGCGACGCCGTTCGCGCCGATCGTCGACCCGATGAATGCCGCCGAGATCGCCCTTGGCGCCGGCGCTGACGCTCACATCGATGGACCTTTGAGCCTGGGCCTCGGCGCCCTATGGGCCGAGCCGGCAGGCCTACCCGGTCGTCGCCGTATAGCCGCCGTCGCCGGTGTCCGGCTCGACCTGGCGCCTTTCGTGGTCGGGATCGAAGCCGAGGCTGCCATTCGAGGGGACGCTCACGGCGGCAAGGGCGGGGCTTTCCTTCGCTGGCGGCCGTGAAGAAAGCCCGCCGCTCGCCAATCGAGACGCGCACAATCGTCTCCGCCTGACGATTTGCGGTTGCCGAACCCGATCCGGATGCCCAACTACATCGGGTTCCTGGATCCAGGAGGAGCGAACGATGGCCGCGAACCTGATCGATACGGACCCCGGTGCCGACATGCTTTTGACTCCATGTGATGCGGGGCGCATCCTCGGCCTCACACCCGAGGCCGTCAGAGCCCTCAACAACAAGGGCCGGCTTCCGGCTCTCAAGACCGTGAGCGGGCGCCGCCTCTTTCGGCGCGCCGATGTCGATCGGCTGGCGGCCGAGCGCGCCGAAGCCGCGGCGATGCGGGCGCAGCACGCGGTCGCGGTAAGCGACGCGGCCGCCTCGTCGTCATGACCGGCGCCGCAGGGGAAGCTGCCTTGGCGAACCCCCCGCCCCTGCGGGCGGCAGCGGAGCGCTCCGAAGTCGTTCAGTTCTACGAAAGCGACGAGCTGCTTTGCGATCTCGTCGCGCGTTTCTTGCTGCCCGCGACCAATTCGCAGGCGTACGCCCTTGCCGTGGTCACGCCGTCGCACAAGAGCGGCATTCGGGCCGCGCTGGCCGGTCGGAGCATCGACGTGGACGCCGTAGTCGCCTCGGGCCGCCTCGCGTTTGCCGACGCCGAAGCGACGCTCGCGCGATTCATGGTCGGCCCGATGCCCGACTGGGACCTGTTTCGCACCACCATCACCGACCTGGTTCCGCCCGCGGCCAGTCAGCGAGCGATGCCCGTGAGGGCTTACGGCGAGATGGTCGACGTGCTCTGGGCCGAAGGAAACTTCAAAGCCGCCGTCCGGCTGGAGCAGATGTGGAACGACGTCCGCAACCTCTGGGGTGTGCCTTTCCTGCGGGCCTACGCCATGGGGGGGTTCTACAAGGAGACCGGGGCGCCGGTGCCCCCGCGTGCGCCGCGCCTGTCAATGGACGAAGGTGAGCGGCTGGTGCGGGTAACCGCCGCGATCGCCGACGCGGTCACGCTCGAGGAGGTCCATACCGCCATCGTCGACCAGCTGGCCGAGGCTCTCGGCGCATCGAGTGCGGCTCTCTTTCTGGTGGGCGAGGGCAACGCCGAGGGCCACGCACTGCTGGCGCGATCGATGGGTTACCCGCCCGCCGCGGTCTCGCAACTGGCTCGCATCGCTCTCGACGGACCGTTGTCACTGCCGGCGATCGACGTCATCCGGCGGCGTACGCCGCTTTTCATTCGATCTCAGGGCGAGCTGTTGCGCCTCTACCCGCAGCTGGCGGCGATGGTCTCGCCGGATCGGCGTTACGAGATCGCCTGTCTGCCCATCACGGTGAGGGACCATTTGCTGGGCGCCCTTGCCATCACCTTCGACGACGGCGACTCCGAACGAGGTGATCAACGGCATTTCCTCCAGCTCTGCGTGCATTACTGCGGCCAGGCGCTCGAACGCGTCAGGCTGCTCGAGGCGGAACGTGCGAGCCGCGCAGAAGCGGAAGCGTCGGTCGCCCGCATGCGGCTGCTCAACCGGGTCTCGCGCGCTTTCACGGCGGCTGGTTACGAAGCGCCGAAGGTATTGCGTGTCCTGGTCGACGAGCTCACGCGAGAACAGGCCGATGGTGCCAGCGTGCTGCTTCTCAACGACGCCGGTCATCTAGAGCCTGTGGCGGCCCGTCACCGCGACCAGGGCGCGCAGGAGCAGGGGCTTGCGATCTCCGAGGAGGCGCCCATCGCGATGGGCGAGGGGATCATCGGAAGGGTGGCCGCGACGGGGCAAGCCGTTGTCCTCTGCAACGTAGACCCCGATGCTCTCCTGGCGCAGGCGGCGCCGCGATTTCGTCCCTGGCTCGAACGCTTCATGCCGACCAGCCTCGTCATCATGCCGTTGCGAGGGCAAGGTGGCGTGCTCGGCGTGGTGGCGGCCACGCGCCAGAAAGGTTCGCCCCCGTTCTTGCCGGCTGACGTCGATCTGTTGCGCGAACTCGGGGAGCGGGCTGGCATGGCGCTGGAAAGCGCGAGACTCTACGCTGACAGCCGCAAAGGTCGGCTGCGAGCCGAGCTTCTCTACGGTCTCGCTCGTGCCGTCATCGGGGCCGATTGTGCCGACGATGTCTTCAGCGCCGCACTCGACGCGATCGAGAAGGCTCTCGGCGCGACCCGATCTTCCATTCTGGCGTTCGATGCCGATGGGGTGATGCGCTGGAAGGCATGGCGCGGCCTTTCGCAGGAGTACCGCAAGGCGGTCGAAGGTCATTCCCCGTGGCAGCGAAACACGCCGTCGCCTCTGCCGATCGTGGTGGCCGATGCGGCCCGCGATCCTGCGATGGCACCTTATCTCGAGCTCTTCGCCGCCGAGAAGATCGGTGCGCTCGCGTTCATTCCGCTGGTGACCTCGGGGCGCCTGATCGGCAAGTTCATGGTCTACTACCCCGGCCCGCGCGCGCTTTCACCTCACGAGATCGATCTCGCGCAGGCGATCGCGAATCACGTGGCGGCGGCCATGGCTCGCTTCAACGCGGTCGAAGAGCTGCAGCAGACGGTCCGCTGGAGCGAGCTGTTCACGGGCATTCTCGGCCACGATCTGCGCAATCCCCTGGCCGCGATCGTGACCGCCGCTCAGCTGGCCAAGTTGAAAGACACCAACGGCGTGGTTGAAAAGCCGCTGTCGCGTATTCTCAACAGCGGCACGCGCATGGCGCGCATGATCGATCAGCTGCTCGATTTCACGCGCGTGCGGCTCGGTGAAGGCCTGCCTCTCGATTCTTGCCAGACCGATCTGCTTGCGCTCCTGCGCCAGGTCGTCGACGAGGTCGCCGTCGCCAATCCGACCTGGACGCTGCGCCTCGAGCACATCGGCGCCACGACGGGATCCTGGGACTCGGATCGTCTCTCGCAGGTCTTCTCGAATCTGATCGCGAACGCCGTTCAGCACGGCGACCCCGGCGCGGGCGTCATGATCGACATCGACGGCCAGGATCCGCATCATGTGCAGGTCGAGGTTCGTAACCGCGGCGAGGTTCCGCCCGACTTGCTCCCGCGGCTGTTCGAGCCGCTGGCCGGGGGCAAGCGACGGGGAGAAAAATCTCACGGTCTCGGGCTCGGTCTTTTCATCACGCAGCAGATCGTGCGCGGACACGGCGGTCGGATCGACGTCACCTCGCGACCCGACACCGGGACCTCGTTCAGCGTCCGCTTGCCTCGCCGCCCGGTCGGTTGACCGCCGCGACGTCGGCGCTTTCATCCGCGCGACGTGGTCAGCCGCTGCCTTCGAAACCTGGGTAGAGCATCATGCCGCCGTCGACATAGATGGTCTCGCCGGTGACATAGTCCGCTTCGTCCGAGACGAGCCAGGCGGTGACCCGACCAATGTCCTCGGGTTCGCCGATTCGCTTGTACGGAACCAATTTCATGAGCGCTTCGTAAGCGGCGGGCGTGCTCCAGGCCTCCGTGTTGATCTTGGTGCGAATGGCTCCCGGCGAGATGCTGTTGACACGGATCCGGTGCGGAGCGACTTCCTGCGCGAGCGATTTCATCAACATGATGACGCCGCCCTTGGAAGCGGCGTAGTTGACGTGACCCGCCCACGGAATCATGTCGTGCACCGAGCTGATGCAGACGATCTTGCCGGCCGCGCTCGACACCTCCGGACGCACACCCTGACGCTTGAACGCCCGGACCGCCTCGCGCGCACAGAGAAACTGTCCGCGTAAGTTCACGCCGAGGACGCGGTCCCAGGCGTCGACGGTCATCTCCTCGAAGGGGGCATCGATCTGAATGCCGGCGTTGTTGACCAGAATGTCGATTGTCTCGCAGCGCTTGCGGACAGCGGCAAAGAGATCGAGGACGTCGGTCTCCTGGCTGACGTCCGCCGCTTGGGTAAACGCCCGGCCGCCGCTCGATTCGATCTCGCGTACGACCTGCTCGGCCTCGTCCTGATTGTGCAGGTAGTTCACGACAACGTCAGCGCCTGCGCGCCCCAGCGCCAGCGCCACCGCCCGCCCGATGCCCGAGCTAGCGCCCGTGACCAGAGCGCACTGGCCCTCGAGCCAGCGAGGGAGCTCGCGCCGTCGAGCTCCCGTTGCCGTCGTCCGTCCTGTCTGGCCGTCCTCTGCCACGTCGTGAGCCTCCCCAGAAAGCCCACGACCATGGGGCCACCACGGCGAAAGCGCAATGCCAGGTGATTTACCCAACGGCTCGTCGTGCTGCCGCTAGGAGGTGCCGCGGCGAAGCCAGCGCGCCGCCACCGTGCCGAGCAGCAGGCAGATCACGAACACCACGATGCCAGTCCCGCCGCGTGCGAGCGAAACGAAGGCAGGGCCGGGGCAGAGGCCCGACAGCCCCCACCCGATGCCGAAGAGCGCGGCGCCGGCGACCAGAGGCCAATCGGGCGCGCCGGGTTCAACCCGCAGCAGACCCCGCCGCCGCCATAACTGTACGAAGGGCAGGTGGGCGGCGAGGGCGCCAGCCATCACGAAAGCCAGACTGGGATCCCAATCGCCCAAGACGTCGAGAAAGCCGATCACCTTGCCCGGGTCCGTCATGCCGCCGATGCCAAGACCGATAGCAAAAAGAAGCCCCGCCACGAAGGGCATCAACGGCGAACCGACAGCTCTCACGCGCCACCTGCCAAGAGGTGTTTCACCGCCACTGTCACCATCGCCACCGCGATGAAGGTCAGCACGGCGACGAGCGATCTCAGCGAGAGCCGGCTGAGCCCGCAGATCCCGTGACCGCTCGTGCAGCCACCACCTATGCGTGTGCCCACGCCGACCAGGAGTCCGGCCATGGCGAGAGTCGTGACGGGCGCTGCCGGCGCCACGATGGCATCGGCGCGCCACCAGAGGAGAGCGAGGCCCCCTGCAACCAGGCCGCCGAGGAAGGCGACCCGCCAGCCCCAATCGCCAGGGCGGGGCGCCATCAGGCCGGCAGCGATCCCGCTCACCCCCGCGGTTCGCCCTGTCGTCGCCAGGAGCCAGGAAGCGGCGAGTCCGATGAGGATGCCGCCGAGGAATGAGAAGCCAGGGGAATTGAAGTTCATGGCGTACCTGCGCCGATCTACCAGGCGGCGCGACGGCCGCCAATCTGGCTCGCGCGGTCCACAGCTGACGGGGCCCTCACGCGTACCAGGGTTGGCGACGGGCACGCGAGCCGCCGCCGCCGCGCGCTGTTTGTCTGCGTGGCGCTCCTCCGATTCAGGGGCATCACTGCATTCGCTGCCCTCAACGCTCCATTCGTGAAACCACGACGAGCTTGGCCGGGC
>JANNNO010000256.1:0-5259 GCA_031398585.1 Myxococcales bacterium
CCGATCTCGAATTTGGCCCATCGTCGTCCTCCCTCTGCGACGTCGTGTCGCAAGAGGGGACGATCAACCTAGACGGGGCCGTCGCCCAGCGCTCCGGACTGCGCGCGCGAGCGCGCTTAGTTCAACTTTGAATTGAGGATCGCAACGCTACCACGCCGCAGAATTATGCGGCGAGGGTCGCGTTGCGGCTTCACCCGGTTGTCCGCGCGAACCTCCAGATTTTTCGCGGGTGTAGCGCCTTCTCGGGACGCATGGAGTGCGGTGGCGTCGGCGTATTTGTCGAATAACGTACGAAGGGCCGCAGGGGAAAGGCGGCGTGGGTCGCGTCGCGGCGGAGGCAGGGGCAGTTGGTCAGCAGCTCACCGCCGTTCGGTTGGGATGCTGGCTCGTGCGGCGTCGCACTCTTCGTCGATGCCGGGGGGGTGGAGGAAGGCGGTTTCGTCGGCGCTTAGGTGGGCGACGGCTATGTCGACCACGTCGGCGGCGTTCATGAGGCGGGCTTCGCCGTGTCCGATGCGACCCCTTCGCATCTTGCCGGCCTGTTCGAGCCAGTCGTCCATGCGGGCGAAGTTGGCGCAGCAGTGATCGATCTCGGCGTAGGCGATCGTCGTCGGGCGACCGTCCTTCAGCACGGTCAGAGTTTTGGGAAGGCGGTAGCGGACGCCGGCGGTGTATTCGGCCAGGTGGACTGTCGTGTTGCCGTCGTGGCCCACGCCTAGGAGGAGTACCTGGGCGGCGAGATCGCGTGCGTAGCCGACGGGGCTGTTGGGGCCGTGGGGGAGGTCGAGGGGATGAGGTTGGGTGATGGTGGCGGCGTGGCGGCCTCGGGCGGCGAAGGCGTGCGGGTTGTCGCTGCGGAGTACGCCCGCTTGGCGCCAGAAGGTGTCGGGCACGATGCCCATCTCGCGGCAGGGTGTCGTGCGGGCGTCGAAGGGGTGCTCGTCGTCGTCGCTCATGCTCGGCATCACAAGCGTGCCTTCGGGCCCGAGTGTGCGCTGGAGCGCTTCGATGAGGCCGGTGGGGCCGCCTTCGATGGGCGCGAGCTTCGAGAATGCCGTGTGGACGACGAGGACGCCGCCGGGCTGGACGCCGAGAGCGAGGAGCTCTTCGACGATGTGGTTGATGGGGAGAGGGACGGCGGTCATGCCGGGAGCTCGATTCGGGTTTGCTGGGGGTCCTGCAGGATGCTTGGGATTGTTGGTGGCGCAGGGAAGTTTAGCCGCTGACGGTGCCGGTGGAGAGGGCGCGGGCCCAGTCGGGGCGGTGGCGGGATTGGGCTAGGGCGACCATGGGGGCTTGCGGGTGGGGGACGGCAACTAGGGTCGCTAGTCTAGGCGGCCACCTCCCTCGCGCATCGTCTCGCCGGGTTGCCCTTTACACCGACGCTGCGGCCACCGAAGCTGGCGCCGACATGGGGCAGACGCGACAACGCATCGGATCGCCGGTTGGCAGCGGCGTCGGCGCCTCGAATCTGCCGCCGATCTCGCGACTCATCCCGCTCTTCTCTCTGCTCCCGCTCCTCCTCCTCCTCTCGCTCTCCTCTCCCGCGCACGCGGCACCGCAGGTGAGCGACATCGTCGATCGCAACTACGACATCGATACCCACCAGGCCGGCGTGATCGGCTCGTCTCGCCTGGTCGGCATGGGCGGTGCGGGCACCGTTCTTTCCGAGGGCGCCGATGGACTGATCAGCAACCCGGGAGCGACGGCGTTGCGCGCCTTCGGTTCGACCGATTGGTGGGACTGGGATGGGGCGGTCAACGGATTCGTGCCCGACCTCGGATCGGATCTCGACAACAACGGGCTGCCCACGCGTCCCGATCATGCGGCCAGCGTCGGCAACGTTGCGTTGATGACCTACTTCGGATCCTTCGCGTTCGGCTTGCGCGTGGGGACCATCAGCTACGCGGTTCCGCTGCCCGACGGCAGCCGCAACGTCACCTTCGAGACCAATGCGGGCAGCTTGACCGTAGCGCGCGCTTTCGCTGACGGCGCGCTCGCGATCGGTGCAGGTCTTCGCTTTCGCGACTTCACCATGCTGGACACGGTTCGCCGCGAGCAATTCTTCAGTGCGATCGGGACGGGGGTCGAGGCGGGGGCCGTCTGGGCGCCACGCGAGCAGTCTTACCGGCTTGGGCTGAGCGGCGCGCACGGGATCGTCAGCAGCGAGATCGAGACCACTTGCGATCCCAACGATTGCTTCGGGCGCGTTTTGCCCACGCGTGCGGTGTCGCCGTGGCAGGTGGCTCTGGGGGCCAGCCGGCGCTGGGCGCCGACGCCCTGGAATCGAACTCACGATCGCTGGCGTGACGGTTCGTTACCGTTCCGCGACGAGCGCTCGATCCTACTTGCCGCCGAGCTGCACGTCGTCGGGAGGCTCGATCGGGCAACGGGCCTGGAAGCCTTCACCGTGCGGCAGCTGCAGGCCTCTGGTGAAGAGGTGACCATCTCGCCACGGGTGGGCGCCGAAGCCGAGGTCTTTCCCGGGCGACTGCGCCTGCGGGCAGGCAGCTACTGGGAGCCCGGTCGCTTTCGTGGCGTGAGCGGTCGCCCACACGCAACGGGCGGGCTCGAGCTTCGCCTCTTTGCTTTCACGCTCTGGAAGGTCGAGCGCCGCATCTCCGCTTCGGTGGCGGTCGATCTCGCACGTCGTTATGGCAACGTCGGCTACTCGTTCGGCTTTTGGCACTGATGTGCTAGGAACCACCGCATGATCGATCACACGGGCATCGACGTCAGCGATCCGGTTCGCAGCCGGCGCTTTTACGAGCTGGCGCTGGCGCCGCTCGGCTATCGAGTGCTGGCTGAGGTGCCGCTCGAGTTCACCGGCGGGATCGTGGTCCTGGGCATGGGCGTGGCGCCGAAACCCGACTTCTGGCTGCACCAGGGCACGCCACAAAAGCCCCGGGTGCACATCGCCTTCCGTGCCGACGATCGCGCGACGGTCGACGCCTTCTACAAGGCGGCGATGCAGGCGGGCGCCACCGACAACGGCCCGCCGGGCCTGCGGCCGCATTATCACAAGGACTACTACGGCGCCTTCGTTCTCGATCCGGATGGCAACAACATCGAGGCCTGCTGCCACTCGCCGGGCTGAGCGATTCGATCCCTCCCCGCTCGACGCCGTCGCCCCCCCCGGCTACTTCGCGGGGTCCGCTCCCACCGGCGCAGGCGCAAAGGCCGGGGTCTCGCCCGCGTTCAGCTTGGCCAGCTCGTCCTGCGAATAGGCGCGCGGCGTATGCGGAGGAAACTGTCGCAGCGCCTCGGATTCGATGATCGTGCGGGCGCGGCGGCCCGCGGCGGAATCCTCGCATTCTCGCCACAACAGATAGATCACGCGCCTTCGGGCCGGTAACGACAGCGATTCGTCGTTGGCGACCTGCTGGATGTGACGACGGAGGCCACCGAGCCCGGCCTTCTCCTCGCGTTCGTCTTCGGTCGCGTGCAGCTTGCGGCGCAGCTCGCCGGTCTGTTCCAGAAAGTCCATCTTCGCCGCGTGGTGGGAGTCCCTGAAGATCTCGGCGTCCGAGATCGCCAGAGTTGGCTGAGTCACGATCTGTTTGGCTGCATCCGCCACGATGCCCAGCAGTCCTTTGCCTCGTTCGCGCGGCGGCTCTCCCTTGCGCGGGTCGGGACGGCTGGCGGCTTTCGCGACGGCGACCACCGGCACCGCGACCTGGGCCGGCAGCGGCCGATGATCCTCGAACGTCACGGTTCCGTCTCGCGTGATCACCGCCGTGAACACGGGACCCCGCCAGCGGTAGCCGCCGTTGCCATGCGCTTGCAGCCGGTAGTTGCCGGTGCCGAGGCGATCCGCCGCTGCGGTCTTGGCGGGCACGGGTGTAACCGCCGGCTTTCCCGCCTGGACCAACAGACCTGCCATCACGGCGACACTCATCAGCGACATGGCACTTCACCTTGGACGATCCATCACACGATTGCCGGCCACAAATCGACGCTCACTCCTCCATCGCACAGCGCGACGGAACGTTCGTTCAACCGTCGCACTGCCGTCACGGGGCCTGCCCCTATGGTCGCGCTCGCACGAGCCGACCCAATCCCCAGGAGACAGGCATGACGAAGACGACCGCGAAGATGTCCGTGGACGTGAGCGCAGAGGTGGCCGCCGATCGCATGGCGGGACATCGCGAAAGCGAGATCACCCGACGTAGCATGCTGAGAAACGTATTCCTCGGCCTTGGCGCCGCCAGCTTGCCGACATGGGTGCTGAAGAACGCGGTCCACGCGCAGACCGCCGGCCCCGAGCTCAACATTCCCCTGGGACCGCTCGGCGCCCAGGACTACGGCCCCTTGGTTCAGCAGGTCGTGGCTGATCATCTCGCGTCGGTGAATCACCAGCTCTTCGCGCCCGACGGCTTCAACGTCAGAGTCGTCATGCGTGCGGGCGTCAACCCGGTCAGCCTCAACGCCGCCGGGACGCTCGGGCACGTCAACCCCGACGGTGGCGCGGTCTATCCCGCCAGCGACGGTGGCTGGGTCTACGTCTCGAACAGCGAGACGACGCCCGGCGGTGTCAGCTCGATCCGCTTCGATTCAGCCGGCAACGTGCAGGACTACTACCGCATCTGCAGCGGGACCCGAAACAACTGTGCCGGTGGGCAGACGCCCTGGGGGACCTGGATCACCTGCGAGGAGACCACCCTCGGGTTTGCCTTCGAGTGCGAACCGTTTGGCACGGCGGTGACGGCACGGCGGCTCGACGCCCTCGGCGCGCGCAACGGGCGCGAGGCGGTCGCCATCGATCCCATCAACCATGTCTGCTATCAGACGCTCGATTCGGGCAGCGGTAAGTTCGTCCGATTCGTCTCGGACGCGAACGATCTCGAGACAGGCCCAGGCGGCGTCACGCGCATGAAGATGCTCGCGGGCGTGTCGCAGCGGCTCTTCATTCCGGCGCACAATGACCTCCCCGGCTACGACAACGTGGTGGTCCCCAACGACGCCACCGGAAGCTCGCGCTTGCGGCAGGCGCGTCCCATTCAATGGCTCGCCGACGTCGGCACCAACGGCACCAATTTCAACGGCGGCGAGGGCCTCTGGTACTACGAGGTGCCTGCAGCCCTGCGGACGGTGCCTGCGGCCGGGACGGTGCCGACGCGCGGGATGGTCTTCTTCACCAGCAAGGGCGACAACCGCGTCTGGGCGATCGACATCGAGAACAGCCTCATCGAGCTCATCTACGACACGCAGAACAATCAGGCCTTCACCAACCTGCGCAACATCGGCGGCTCGCCCAGC
>JANNNO010000267.1:0-17755 GCA_031398585.1 Myxococcales bacterium
GTGGGCGGACAAGGCGAGCCTCGACCTCATCGACGTGGCCCTGCGCGAGCTGGCGCAGCGTCCGTTCGTGGTGATCGCGGCGGGACGGCCCGAGCTGCTCGAGCAGCGGCCGACTTTGTGGTCACGGCGGGGGCCGATTCGCGAGCGGCTGGCGCCGCTGTCGCGTTCAGCAGGACAGGCGTTGCTGTCGTGGACGACGGGGCTCGTCAGCGCCGATCTCGAGAACTACGTGTTCGATCGGTGGGAGGGCAATCCCTTTTACCTGGGCGAGCTGGCGCGAACCGGGGCGGCGGGCGCGGCGGCGCGTGAGATCGCGCCCGACACGATCCTGGGTACGCTCGAGCCGCGGATCGCACGCCTGCCGGACGAGGCGCGGCGGGTATTGCGGGCGGCGAGTCTGTTCGGCGAGACCTTCGAGTTCGAGGCGGTGTTGTCGCTGCTGGGACTCAAGGGACGGCCGGCGCTGGAAGAGAGCCTGGTGGCGCTGGTGGCAGCGGACCTCGTGCGGACAGTCGATGAGCCGCGGGGCCTCTATGCGTTTCGCGGACGCCTGGCGCGCGAGGCGGCCTTCGCCATGTTGTCCCCTTCCGATCGCACGCTTGGCATCGGTCGCGCACGCCAGTGGCTGGAAGAGGCAGGCAAGACCCTCCCCGAGATCCTGCTCGACGGACACCGCCCCTTCAGTCACTCGACGCAAAACACCGGCGTCTCCGCCCACGTCTGACGCTTGCGCTTCTGCTTGCGCTGGCGGACTCTGACCCGGCGCCTTGCCTGCGGCGACCCATTCATGATCGAACTCCTCATCACGGATCTCTCGGGGCAAAAGCATCGACGTCGTTACCAAGCGGTCCTGTTCGACATGGACGGGACGCTGGTCGATTCCACGGCCTGTGTGACGATCGCCTGGAAGGTGTGGGGCGAACGCCATGGGCTCGATATCGATACGCTGCTGCGGGTGGGGCACGGGCGGCAAAACCACGAGACGTTGCGGATCGTGGCGCCGCACCTCGAGACGCTCGAAGAGCTCGCGTTCCTCGAGCGGACTGAGGAAGAGATCACCTTGGGCATCGTGCCGGTGCCCGGCGCCTCGGCGTTGCTGGCCGCCTTGCCGCGTGAACGCGTCGCCGTCGTCACGTCGGCGTGGCAGAGCCTCGCGCGGATCCGGTTCGCAGCGGCCGAGCTCGATCTTCCGGACCTGCTCATCACTTCCGATGACGTCAAAGCCAGCAAGCCTGCGCCCGATGGCTATCGGATCGCCGCTCAACGGCTCGGCGTCGACGTCAGGCGTTGTCTGGTCCTCGAGGACGCGCCAGCCGGAATCGCGGCGGGACGGGCCGCCGGTGCTGAAGTCGTCGCGATCATCACCACCATGCCCGCCTCGGAGCTCGACGCCGCCATTCACATCGCCGATTTGACGGCGATCGCAGTCGTGCAGGGCTAGACCGATTCCCCGATCGCCGTCGGAGCGGCGGGGTTCACGGGATCGCCGCTGGAGGGACGCCCGACCAGGGCTGCTTGCCACCGCGCGCACAATTGTGAATAGTCGCGACAAATAGGCTCGTCGCGCTGAGCTCAGCGGGCGGCGTCTCGATTCGAAGCATGAAGGAGAGCCCCATGAAGCCCAAAGCCTTGTCGAGTCTCGTTGTCTCGCATCTCTTGCTCACGTTCGCGGCGGCTGGCCTCGCGGCCTGCGGCGGTGACGATTCCTCCGGTGGCAAGGGGCCCGATCCCAGCCGCGCCATGACCTGCATCGCCGAACAGATGAAGCTCTGGGGCAAAGTGGAAGGCACGGACGTGACGTTCACGCATCCGTGGGGTGGCGGGTTCGACGATCTCGGTACCCGGGGCGGCCTCATCACCCAGCAGTCGATGCCGGGCAGCCGCTTTCACGATCCGGCGATCTTCGATCTGCGCGCCGAATGGCAGGGAAGCCTCAACAACAGCTTCAAGCTTCCTGTCGAGGGCCGCGTGATTTTGCCGACGAGCGCACCAGGTGGCCTCGGCGGAAAAGAATACTGTCTCGGCGCGGGTTCCACCGCCGAGCTCGTGAGCATGCGGCCCGGCCTGGTCTTCGTGATGTCAGCGCTGCGGACCGATGGCTGCAAGACGCCGGTGGCCGGCACGCTTTACGCCTGCTGGGAAGCGCGCGACTAGACCACCGTTGGTCAGCCGATCACTCGAGCTCGGGAGGTGGCGGGGGCGGCGCGGGAGGTGGCGGGGTGAAGACCTGCGGCTTTTCCTTGTCGGGCAGCACGCACGCGGTTGCGTCGAAGAGCATGAACTCGAGCGCGCGCTCTTGCGGGGTCATGGGCGAATTGGAGCAGCTTTGCGGGAACACGCCACGCAGGTCGGGACCGATCACGGGGTTCGCCTTTTCCGCCGCGACGTGGAAGTTGCTGTAGACGACCCGGCCACATTGCTTGTCGGCCGGTGAGCCGATTGGCGTGTTGAAGGTGAAGTGCTGCACCGTTTCGACCTTGCTACCGGCCTTCGCCGTCGAGAGCCAGCGCTGTGTCGGGCTGTTCACGGCGGTGATGTAGCTGTCGCCTTCGTAGGGATCGTGCACCGGTAGACGCCCGCGCATGGTCGAGGCTCCGACGATTTGTAGCCACTCGGCGAAGGCCTGCCCTTTGGGGAAGCCCTCGTCGACGAGCGTCTGGAAGTCCATGCCGTTGAGCTGCGTATCCGGTAGCAGCCACGAGGCGGTCTGCTGGAAAGCGCCGCCATCCCGCAGCCAGACGTAAGCCCAGTCGGTGAGGAAGAGGCGGCCGCCTTTGTTGGTGTAGTCGCGGACGTTGGCGAGCTCGGTCATCGGCCGATCGTCGTTGGAATCACAGGGCAACAGCACGATGTCGTACTTGGCTAAATTCGTCGGGCTGCCCACCAGCTGCGTCCCGGGCGGGACCGGCTGGGCGAGATCGAGGCCGTCGAACTTGTAGACGTGCACCCGGCCCGCACCGGTGGGGGCCGTGAACTCGGCCTCGTCGATGCCGACCTTGCGCAGGAGACATTCGAAGGGATCGTAAGTACCGGTGGCGATCGCCATCTGCGGGATGTTTCCCTCCTTGGCATTGCGAGGCAGGCGGGTGAGCTCGGCCGGCAGCTCCGTGTTGCTGCAGGCGGTGACTTTCGGGATCACGACCTCGCGACGCCAGCGGCCGATCTGGATGACCAGCGGAATGGCGTCGCCAGCCGGAACGTTGCGCAGAGTGAACTTTCCGTCCGGTCCCGACAGCGCATTGACCAGCGGCGCCCCCGAGACCGCCCCACCACATTGATCACACGAGACGCCCGCCGCGAACGGCTGCAAGGGGCGGTTGGGCACGTAGACGAGGGCGTTGTAGAGCGGATCCGCCTTGCCGAAACGCATGGGTGTCGGCGCAAACACGGTGCCCGACACCGTGGTCGATCCGCCCGCGGGACAGACGACTTGTTGCTTGCAGAGGTTATCGCAGCTCGCTTCGGCCGAACCCTGCCCGCAGACGTTGGGTTGCTTTGCGCCGCACGTGTCGCCCGCGGGGCAGTCGCCGCACTCCTGCGCGCGCCCGCAGCCGTCCCCTACGCGGCCACAGAGTCGTCCGCCCATCTGGTTGCAGGGGATCGGCTTGCAGCTGGGATCGGGCGCCACGCCGCAGAGTTTCTCCACGCCGCCACCACCGCAGCTCTGGCCAGCGGGACAGGTGGCACCGCAGTCGAGCTTGCCGCCACAACCATCGCCGATGACGCCGCAGTACTTGCCTCCGGCGGGCGTGCAGGTCGCAGGAACGCACGTGGCTTGATCGCGGCCGGGCGCGTCGGGCCCACTGGGGGCGGCGTCGGGCAAGGTCACGGTGCCCATGGGTGTGATGCCGCCGCCGCTGCCGCCCGCGCCGGTGCCGGGGCCACTGCCGCCTTGGCTGACCACCGGGCGTTCAGTCTTCACGGCGGCTTCGTTGCAAGAAACAACGAATCCCGTGGCGGCCGCGAACACGGCGGCCAAGACAAAAATACGACTGTTCATCGTCATCCTCGGTTTGAGCTGTCGCCCCATGGAAATGATTGGAGCTGATTGGAACCGCGGCATCGCAGTCCGGGCAGGGCCAATCGGTCGCCAGGTAAGGGCGGATGGTAAGACCGCAGCGCTGCCGGGGCCAATCGGGATCGCCGCTGCTGCCGGTTTTTGCCGGACGAACGAGACGAAACCGACGACGAGGTGGATAGACCTTAAGAGGTCAGGGCGCCGGAAATACGCAGGTTTCGGGCGCACCCTCGAGGCGCCGCGGCTCGTAATCGCGACGCGAGTATGTGGAGCGGCCATCCGGCATCCAGCAATCTGCCCCGATGGGGAGACCGCCGATGAGTCCCTCGAGATAGGCGTCAGCGCGCCCCGCGCCCGTGGCAAGCCAGCGACTGCGGACCGAAAAGGCCTGAATGCGCGCCCCTTCGCGCCGACGCCAGACGAAGCTCATGGTCCCCGAGCGGTCCGCTTCTTCGCTGTAGCTGTAGCTGGCGCTGGGGGTGTTGCTCTCCGCAACGTATTGCAGCTGCATCTCGACGGTGTAGGGCGCGTTGGCTCGCTGATAGCGAACTTGGAGCGTTGCGAGGTCGCGAAACTCCGCGTGAGGATATCCAGCCTGGCGAGCCGGATTGATGAGCAGTTCGAGCTCGCCCTTGCCACGACGGGCGCCGCCTCCCGGTGCGTACCAGCCGACGAGAAGCGGAAAGAATTGGGCCTCGGTTGCGCCGACGCGATGAAACTCGATCGCATAGGTGAAGCGCAGGCCACTGCCCGAGCTGGGATCGGCGGCGCGCCCCATGCGCATGCGCACTTCCCAGCGCGGATCCCGCTCGTGCGGAAACGGTCCCCAGACGCGGGTCTCGCCCTGGCGTGCCGAGGGCGGGTGCGAGCGCACGTGGTCGACCAGCTGGGTGAGGTGGTCGATGACGGCGTTGAACGAGTTGGTCACGTCCCGGGTCTGCAGCAGGTACTCGGCGCTGTCGGCGCTGGTCAACGCTTGGCCGGGCAATCGAGCGATGAGATCCTCGCGCTCGGGAACCGCGAGCTGAAAGTCGACGTCCTCGTTCGAGTAATTACCGCCGCACGCGCTCAGCGCGAGCCAACACGACAAGGCCAAGCCGCCCAGCTTCCCGGCGACAGAGGCCACGGGCCGATGTGAACCCGGTGCCGGAAGTTGTCGAAGATCCGTCATGGCTGCTTCCTCATTCATGGCGCCGTGGCCCTTCACAGCTCGTAGCCGAGCACGCCGCCCAGCTCCCAGAAGCCGAGCGCGCGGTTCTCGTCGATGGCGTACTGCACGTAATGGATGCGACCGCGCAAATTCGCGGTCAGGCCCCAGCCCAGGTGCACGCGCAGACCGCCCTGCAGCCCTGGCGAAAACGTCGTCATGTATTGCTCGGGCACGGTGGCCGCGGTGCCCTGGAACGTCCGCGACATGACGAGAAAGGCGAGACGGCTGCCGAGGTAGGGCGAAAAGCGGCCCTCGCCGAGCGGGAATTCCGCGACCAGGCTGGTGCCGAGGTTGAGCTCGGCGAAGCGGAAGGGCAACGTCGAGCCCACGGTGTCGCGCACGAGAGCGCCGTCGGTGCCGCCTGCCGCGACGTCGAGGCCGAAGATCCAGTCGCGACGAAAGAAGTTCCGCACTGTCAACTCGGCGCCGAGAAGTCCGGTCGGGGGAAAGAGCGACGCGCGCGTGCTGCGATCGAAAAAGGCCTGCATGGTGGCGCCGAGGGAGAGGCCGAGGCGCACGCCGTCGCCAGGGCGCGCGCCCTTGACGGGATCATCGGAGAAGGCAGCATCCTTGAACGTCGCCTCGTCGATGGTGGTGAAGCCGCCGGGTCCGACGCGCACGTCGCCGATGCGAAGTCGGTCGGCCAGGCGTCGTTTGATCCGGTAGCGCCCGGGCGAGAGCGCCACCACGCGATCCTGGGCAACCGCTTTCGTCACCTCGGCCGAGACCACGCCGCGGGCGGCGTCGACGAAGTAGTAAACCCCGGGGGGCGCCTGCGGCGGCACGTAGATGCCTTCACGTCCGAGACCGAGCTCGGACAGCACCAGGTTGCCGTTGCCGGTGAGGTCGTAGCCAAAGGTCGGGTGCTGGGCGCCGGCCGCCGTGTCGGCAGTCTCGGCGACGGTGCGGGCGTAGGCGTATTCGTAGGCCTCGGAGAGTGTAATCAAGCGATCGCCCGAGCGATCCGCGCCGCCGCGCAAGCCGCTGGTGAGGTGATGCGAGAAGTAGCTGCCCGCCAGCGCATCGGACTCCTGCGAATCCTCGTCGGCGCTCGACGAGGTCAGCAGGACCAGGCCTTGGGCGTCGTTCATGCCGTCTGCCGCGATCTCGAACCCGGGGCCCTTGCGCGCGCCTTTGGTTCGGTTGACGACCCCCGAACGACAAGCATCGAGAATCCCGAGGCGGACATGTGCTGGACTGCTGTCGCCGAGTCGCTGCTTGAGAGCCTCGATGGAAAAGCGCGTGCGGCCCATGCGCAAGGCGCCGTCCTTGGCGTGGCCCGAGTAATAGACCAGCAGGACGGTGCGCTGGCCGGCCAGTCGGGCCGCGGCCGCGCTTGCCTCGAGCGCCGCGAGCGCGGCGGCGAAATCGTCGGCCGATCCGCCGAGCAGCAGGAGCGCGTCCTCCCGCCGCACGCCCCCGAGCTCGGTGAGGACCGTGTGCATCTTGCGGGCGTCGTCGTGGGCGTAGTGAAGCGGCTTGGTGCCCTCACCGCCCTCGTTGTTGCCCGCCAGCAGTGCCAGGCGCCGCAGCGATCCCGCGTCTGCCCGCGCGGGCAGCGGTGTCGCCATCGTTGTTGGGATCAAGGTTGACGCCACCGCGAGCAGAATCGTCCCCGAGACGATCGCCAGTAGCCGTCTGCGCGTGCAGGTGCGGCTCCGGCTGCCACGGCTTTTTGCGCCGCCGCTCGTAAGCAGTGTGTCCGCCGATGGGCGCAGGGCGACGGCTGCGTTGCGGTTCATGGGCGCAGTGGCTGCGAAGGGGTAGGGATAGGGGGCTCGCCCAAACGCTCAGCGCCGCCTGGCTTGTGCAGCAACCAGCTGCTCACCGCCACCTCTGCGTTCCCGGGCTGCGACGGGAGTTCGATCGCCATGGCGCCGAGATCGCCCCGGGCCCTGCTCCAGCCATTCCGGGCTGCCAAGAGGGCGTCGGCGAGCGCCAGCGGCCGGTCGGCGACGAGGACCACGATGCGCTCGCGGCCCACCCCAGTGAGCTCGAAGCTGTCGGGCAGGTAGACGGGATCGCTCGCGGGATCGATCGCCACGGCCGCGCCCGCCTCGGGATAGAGCGGAGTCACCTCGCCGCGATCGTCGATGGCGATCGCGATCACGTGGCGGCGACCGGAAGTCTGGATGCCGATGCGCAGGCGATCACCGGGAGAGAGGCGAGCGCTGGCCTCCGCGCGACCGTCCATTCCCGACGGGAGGCTTCGTTGCTGTCCGTCGGCGCTGGCCACACGCAGGACCACCGCCACACCGTCGCCCTTGATTCGATTGCCGCCGCCGTCGCCAGGCGGGCTGGCGGGAAGCGCAAAGACGAGGGCGGCCGCGGCGGCGAGTGCGGCCATCGCTGGCAGCATGAGGCGACGGCCGAGCCGGCGAGGACGCGGTACGCGGGCGGCCCGTTCCACCCCCCCGGCGAAGCGGTCGAAGGGGATGTCGCGCGCAAAGGCGCTCTGCTCTTCGTCGATGACGGCCAGGCGCGCGCGGCAGCGAGCGCATCGTTGCGTGTGTTGCGTGAGTGGCTCCCGATCCGGGCCGTTCAACTCGCCCGCGCGGAGGCGGCGCAAGGTGAGCTCGCCCGGGTGGCCGCCATCTTGAGGGCGCGGCGCGAGGCTCATGGTGCCAGCTCCTGCCGGCCGCAGATGCGGGCAAAATCTTCCAGGCGCTTGCGGATCGTCGGCACCGAGCGACCGAGCAAGGCTGCCACTTCTTCGAGCGTCATCTCGTCGACGTGATAGTGCACCGCCGCGGTCTGCGTCTCGAGATCACAGCGGGACAGCAGCTTCCGGACCTCGTCGCGCAGCTCGAACGCCAGGGGGCCGGTGGCAAGGCTTCGTTCCTCCTGTGTGACGTCGGCGTGGGTGCGCAAGCGTTGCCACCAGCCGGCGCGTTCGGCGCGCAAGGTGTTGAGGCAGTGGTGGGTCGCGATCTTCATCAGCCAGGTGAGAGGCGATGCCTCGGCCCGAAAACCCTGCTGATGTTCGATGGCGCGAGCAAAGACTTCTTGCATGGCATCCTCGGCCTTGGCGCGGTCGCGCAGCAGATAGTGACAGCGGCCATACACGTGCGAACCGTAGCGTTGATAGAGCTCACGCAGCGGCAGCGTCGAAGCGCCGCCCGGGATGACTTTCAGGTGACTCTGGCTCGACATGGAAGCGGACCGTGGGGCAAGAGGCAACGACGGAGCCTGCAGACAGAACCGCGCGATCGTAACCCAGAAGCGTCCCCGTCCTCGCTAGGTGCGAAAACGGGGACGGCTCGCGGTTCTAAATCCCGGTCTAGAGCTTGGAGTGGTCGGCGGTCGGGAAGGCGCAATCGGTGGCTTCGTTGCCGTAGCCCGCGCCGGGGGCCCAGCTGGCCGCGAGGAAGAGCGACGCGAAAGCGGGGCTCCAGCATTCGCTGGCGGTGGCGGTGGCGGTGCCGAGATCACCACCCGTGGCGACGATATCGGAGCGCCCCGCGCCCGACGCCAGCCAGCGGCTCTTGACCGCCCAGCGTGCGCCGGCGCTGGTCATCGTGGCGGGAAGCGCGTGCGAAAACTCCATGCTGCCCAGGGCGCCGGGGGTCTGGTTATAGATGTAGTCGACGTCGACCAGCTTGCCGGGACGTTCGGCGTCCTTGATGCCTCGGAAGCGCGCCGCGATCTGGACCGGGGCGACGGCGGTTTCGCGAGCGTAGTCGTAGTGGACCTTGCCGATCTCGTCGCCGGGAGCGGGCAAGGTGGCGCGGGCGTCCCAATCGAGGGTGAAGTCGCCTTTGCCGAAGCCTTCGATGGGCTGACCGCTGCCGTCGCGAGCGGGCGTGTGAGTGCCGGTCAGAAAGGCGACGAAGCTGGCGGTGGCGACGGTCTTGGCACGCCCTTCGAAGCGATATTGATAGCTGCTGCCGACGCGGTTCACGGTCACCTTGTAGACCAGAGGATCGAGCGGTCCGCCTGGCCAGGGGCCCCAGACCGCGGTGTCGGCTTCGAGCTTCGTGGGGGGATGATCAGTCACGCGCTTGACCAGTCCCAGCACGAGCGCGCCGGCGCCGTTGACCACGACCGAGACCCGACGAGTGACGAGGTAGGCGCCCGCGATCTCGCCGCGGCCGGCCTTGGCCTCTGCGGCGAGGGTCAGCGCCTGGCCTTCCGCGGCGGCGCCGGGGACGCGCATGGTGACGGTCTCGGGCTGGGGGACGGCGTGGCGAAATTCATCGGCCTCGTCCTGGGCGGCTCGGCAGCCGACCAGACCGGCGAGGGACAAGGTGGCGAGGGCAAGCTTGGTGGCGCTGGGCATGTTCTGTCTCCTTCCGCGGCTACAGACACAGCCTCGGGTGAAGAACAGAAAAACAAAATGAAAGGCGCGGTGTTCCGCCCGGCGCCCCCCCGGCGGAACGAGGGTTTTGAGCGCTCAGCGCGTCGGGGGTGTGCGCAGGTGCGCACCCGGCGCAAAGGGCGCGGGCTCTTCAGCGCGCCTTGACGAGACCGTACAGTTTCACCTTCTGCTGAAACGTCCGCAGCGGCATCCCGATGAGCTCGGCGGCGCGGGTCTGAATGCCCCCGGCGCTCTCGAGCGCTTCGGCCATGCGTCGCTGCTCGATCTCCCGCAGCTCGTCGGCGATCGGTGTGAAAGCCCGCGGCGTCCCGGCTGCAGCGTGGGAGGGATCGGTCGGCAGACGGACGGGCTCGGTCGCGGCCGGCGTCTGTACCAATGGTTCAGCGGCCTCCGCCGTGGCAGGTGCGCTGCTCAGCGAGGGCGATGTCACCGCTCGCCGCTCGCCGGCGCCCAGGCGCGCGCGCAGATGCCAGGGCTCGATCACCGACTCTTCCACCGTGGCCGCCATGAACTCGATCACGTTCTTGAGCTCGCGCACGTTGCCCGGCCAACCGTGGCGGCAGAGCTCGTGAATCGATGCAGTCGACAACGATCGCGGCGGTAGATCGATCCGGGCGCTGGCTTCGGTGAGAAACAGGCGCGCCAGCGTGGCAATCTCGGAGGGGCGATCGCGCAGCGGCGGCAGGACCACGGTGGCGGCGTTGACCCGGTAGAGAAGATCTTCGCGAAAGCGACCCGCGCGCACTTCCTCTTCCAGGTCGCGGTTGGTGGCGGCAATGAAGCGTACGTTGATGGTGCGCTCCTTGGTGCCGCCGAGGCGCATGAGCTTCTTGGTCTCGATCACGCGCAGCAATTTCGGCTGCACCGCTCGCGGCAGCTCGCCAAGCTCGTCGAAAAAGACGGTGCCGCCTTCCGCCATCTCGAGCAGGCCTGGTTTGGTCGCTGTGCTGTTCGAGTAGGCGCCCTTCTCCGATCCGAACAGCTCGCTCTCGACGAGGGTCTCGGGCAGGGCGGCGCAGTTGATCGCGACGAAGGGAGCCGCCGCACGCGGCGACCAGGTGTGCAGCGCCTGCGCCGCGTTCTCTTTGCCCGACCCGGTCTCGCCCCGGATCAGCACCGGCAGATCGCTCGGCGCCAGGCGCTTGATGAGA
Organism: Myxococcales bacterium; assembly: GCA_031398585.1. GTDB lineage: Bacteria > Myxococcota_A > Polyangia > Fen-1088 > Fen-1088 > JANNNO01. The sequence goes on from JANNNO010000267.1 coordinate 10,698, forward strand.
CCGTAGAGCCTGAGCATGGCCGGATCCGCCACGATCACAGCGCGGTCCCCCAGCTGGATGCGAGAGAGGCGATCGCTGTCGGCGACGCTGCCGCCATCGGCCCGCGCCGCCAGTGATCGCGCGGCGGCGATGAGGGTATCGCCACCGGCGCCGTCGGCAGGATGAGCGGCGAGGCCGACCTTTACGACGTCCGCCCCGCCCAGCGCCCGCGCGATGCTGTCGGCGACGGGTCGTGCGGCCTCGACCTCGAGCCCGGGCAACACGACGACCAGCTCCTGCGGCCCCAGCAACGCGGCGACGTCGATGATGCGTAAAATGGGCAACGCCGGATCGAGAGCGCGGGCGAGCGCACCGGCATCAGGCGCCGTTGTGAAAGTGAAGACCGCGACCGCCAGGGCATCCTGGGTGGTCTGCGCCCTGACCACTTCCTCGTCGAGTCGTCGGCGCAACGCGGATCCGTCGAGCAACACGCGCGCCGCAGGGGGGGCCTTCTTGCAGCGAAGGATGATGCTGACTTCGCCGATGCTGACGACGTCGCCCGTTGCCAGGGCCACGGTGCCGCTGATGGGCTGGCCGTTGACACGCGTGCCGTTGCGGCTATCGAGGTCGGCAACCCGCACCTCGCTGGCAGACACGAGGATGCGGGCGTGCCGCCGCGATGCCGCCGCATCGGAGAGCGCCAGATCCGCCTCTTCACCCCGACCGATCAGCAGAGCGCCCTCGCTCGGCAGCGGAAGCCAACGTGACGAGCTCGCCTCGACGATCAGGAGATAGGCTGGCTCCGCCGCCTTTGGTTGCGCCGGGGCCAGGCTGTGGGTCGCGACCAGATCACCAGGCAGTGCCACGACTCCCGTCCTAACGTGGAACGCCGGCTTTTCCAAGCCATCACCCCCTCGTGCCCGGCCCGCTTGCTGCCCTCGTCGATCACGGCCGCGCGCTGGCGGGAGGATCGCCCGGCGGGGGGAACTCGGTGAAGATCACGTCGACGTCGAGCGGCTGCATGGGCGTGCTGCAGAGGCCACCCCATGGTTCGCGACCGGTCGACGTGAACTTCCCCGGGCAGGTGCTGTCGATGTAGTCCTTCACGCTCAAGGGCCTCTCGGTGCCGCGGGTCGGGGTCACGGCCTGCAGACGGGTTTGCGAAATGCAGACCGCACCGGTCGCGTCCCAGGTCGCTTCGCCTTTGCTCAGCTCGCGCTTGGGGTTGATCTTGAGCGTGTCGTAGATGCGAATCAACGTGCCCGCGTCGGTGAGCGGAAAGCCGTTGCTGCAGAAGTCGGCCCGCACCGCGCGTACGCAAGCCTGGTGGTGAGCCGCGAGCGAGACCTCGGGACGATCCGGGCGCGGGGACCAGGGCAGGTAACCCATCTGCATGCACTTGGCGATGGCGCTGGTGTCGACGCAGGCGATGGTGAACTCGGTCGTGCTCTCTTGGCGCTGGCCGCCGCCGGGAACGCCGCCGGCGTAGTTCCAGACCGCATCGACCAGGACCGCGCGGCCGGGCCGCGTGCCTCCATTGCCGTCGGGCACCACGCACAGCGGCCGATAGCTCGGCGCCGGGGCAGCGCATCGGGGATTGCTCGGCAGAACGGCCGTGTCGATCGACACGTCGTACGTGGTCACGTGGTTGGGCATCGACGTGTCGGTGGCGGCGTCGTTGATCCTCACGCGCACGGGGCGGCGGCCGGTCTGGCTCTCCAGGGTGCCGCGCATGACGAGGCCCGCAAGGGGCAGATCGCGTGCGCCGGCGCCGGCCTTGAGCTTACCGGTCACGATGCTGGCGCTGTCGGCCGCGGTCCCGTCGGCGGCGGTCATGCCGGCGTAGCTGACCGAAGCGAGGCCGGCCTTGTCCTGCTCGGTGCCGTTGAGTGAAGGACCATTGGGCAGGTAGCCGCAGAGCGTGCCGGGCGCGCAGCCGCCGCCCGTGATGGGGAAAAAATCGAACCAGAAGGCCTGTGCATCATCGCCAAGAGCGCTCGGGGTGGACGTCACCGCACACTCATTGGGCTTGGTGCCTTCATCCTTGTCTTCGCAAGCGAGTCCGACAGCGGCGAGGGCCAAGGCGGCGCAGATCGAAGCGCGACGGCAGTGCAGCGAGGGTCTGGGAATCATGGCGGTCTCTCCGGAAGTGAAGGGTTGCAGCGCGACGTCTCGAATCATCGAAGTTCCGGCGTCACATCGGCGCATAGGCGCAGGCCCGCGGTCGGATCACGATAGCTGGCGTCGACGACCTGGCGATTGGCAAGCCAGAGCGTGGCCAAGCCCTGGTCGTAGCTGCCGCCGCGGACCGAGACGCCGGGGGGACCGTGGCTCTTCGCCCCGAAAGCGGTCTCGACCAGCTCCCAGACGTTGCCGGCCGTGTCGTCGAGACCGAAGGGGCTGCGAGACGCCGGGTGGGCACCGACCTCGTCGGGGGCTTTCCACGATGTGGCGCGATCGCCTTCGTAGGTATGGGCGAAGTTGGCGTCATGGCTCTCCATAACGTTTCCGTGCGGGAAAATTCTCCCATCAGCGCCGCGGGCGGCGCGTTCCCACTCGATCTCGTTGCAGAGCCGTGCGCCGGGTACCCGTTTGGTTGCGGCGAGCCAGGCGGCAAAGGCGCGGGCGTCGTCGGCGGAGATGCCGCTGACCGGGAGCCGCGCCCAGTCCTGACTCGCCCGCGCGGGTCGGCCGGGCAGGACGAATGGGTCACCGGCGCGCGCGGTCACGCGTTGACCGGCGATGGTGACGAAGGAGAACTGCCAGGGGCGCCCGCCGGCTCCCGGGCCCGGGCGCAGTTGCACCGCTCCCGCAAAGCCGTTTCCGGCCGATCCCGGCGTGCGACGGATTCGCTCGGCCGCGGGAAGTGCCTCGAGGAAGGGCAGGTACTCGCCGTAAGTCACTTCGTGGCGCCCGATGAGATAGGCATGGGTCTCGAGCCGACGCAGCGGTGACGTGTTGAGGAAACCGCGGCGAAAGGTCTCGTCGGTGGCAGCGCCAAAGCGGAACTCCCCGGGCGGGATGTAGATGAACCCGGGCGGCACGTCCGTTGCCTTAGGCAACGAAAGCGTCAGCTGCCGAGTGGTCGTGTCACCTGGGTCCACCACCAGAGGGCGCCTCACCGGAGCGTGTCCCGCCGCCGTCAACGCAAACACGTAGGATCCGGCGGGCAGCGGCAGCGCGGCCACGGGGGTACGTCCCAGACGTCGGCTCTCCTGCAGCTGCCAGGTCACCTCGGCGCCGGTGGCGAAGCGTTCGAGGACCACCTCGGCGGGCGGCTCCGTCCCCAGTTTCAGCGTCGCCGTCGGTGGTGGTGCCGGGGCTCCGTCGATCGGCGCCGTGGCCTCGAGGCGGGCCGACAGAGCGCGTGCTTCCTCGGGTCGATGATGTGCCACTGCGATGCCGATGCGCTCGCGCAGAGCTGTCTGCAGGGCGCCCACGATGGCTGGATCTCCCGGCGAAAGTGGCATCGCTCGATCGAGGGTGGCGAGGGAGCGGGCGAGCGCTTCGTCCGCCTTGGCGAGTCCTGCGCGAAGCCTCGACCAGTGTGCCTCGCCGTCGGCGACCGAGCCGGCATCGAAGGCCGCCTCCATCGGTGCACGCAGCGCCAGGGCCGTCGCGGCGGTGGCGCGGCCCTCGCTGATGAGCCCCTGCGCGGCTGACACCTGCCGCTCGATCTCGGCCTGCGTGCGCTGCTGACGGCGAAGCATAGTGCCGCCGACCACCGCCGCGATCGCCAGCGGGCCGGCAAGCCAGAGGGCGGTTCTGGCCATGCGCACGCGCCTCCGCCGATGCACCGAGGCTGCCAAGAATTCGGCCGACGTGGGTGGCAGCTCGGCTGTGCGCAAGGCGCCGAGCTCGGCCAGGCCGCGCGCACCCAGCAGGGCCTCTCGACTCTTACCGAGGCGCAACCAGTCGGCGGCGGCGCGGTCGAGGCGTTCGCGCGCCGCCCGCAGATCGCCATCGTCGGCCAGCCACTCGCCCAGGCGCGGCCAGTTCTTGACCAACGCCTCGTGAGCGATCTCGTAGACCCCTGCGGCCTTGCCGTCCCGGCCGCTGCTCTCACCGGCCACCACCAGGCGGCCCTTTACCAGCGCCTCGATTGCGCGATTGCCAGCGCCGTCGTCGGGGTTGGCGACGAGCTCGCCAAGGGGCCGCCGCGCGCGCGTCCCTTCGGCCGTCACCAGGCGGGTCAGAATCGCCTGCGCCCGTGACTGCTCTTCCGCGGTTAGATTGGCAATCACCCGTTCGGCGTGTGTGGCGAGCGCGCCCTCCACGCCGCCCAGGCGTTCGAGCGCGGCGGCCGGAATGATCTGTCTGGCCTCATCGCGCGCGGCCCACAGCTCGCTGAGCGCAAACTGCAAGAGCGGCAGTCCGCCCGGCGCTCGTTCGGTCGATGCCACCAGCGCGTCGACCAAGGATTCGGATTCGAAGTCGTAGCCAGCGGCACGTGCGGGCCGCACGATCGCCTCGCGCAGCCCATCGGGCCCGAGCGGCCGCAGCGGATAGATGGCGCCAGCGGCTTCGTCGCCGAGGCCGGGCAATCCCAGCAGCCGGGTGAGCAGATCGCTGCGCGCGGTGGCCAGGAGGCGTACCGCTGGTGCGCGCTCGATGAGGGCGGCGAGAGCGCGCGCGGTGGCTTCGGCCTGTCGAGCCGGCGCGATCGTCACCAGCTCTTCCAGCTGGTCGATGAAGATCAGCAGGCGGGCGTTGGACTCGACGCTCTTTCGCTGCACCTCGCGCGCCAGCGCCATCGGCTCTTCGCTGATGAGCCACGCGATCGCAGCATCCTCGCGCCCCAGCCACGGCGCCAACGCGGAGGCCAGTGCGCTCACCGGAGTCCGCCCGGGCACGAGGGTGGTGGCGCGAAAGGGGCGATCCCCGGGCCGCAAGCTGGCTCCCAGCATCGCGGGAAGGACGGCGGCGCGACAGAGCGACGATTTGCCCACGCCCGAGTCACCGAGGATGAGCACGAAGGGCTGCGTGGTCAGGCGTTCGACGAGTGCGAGCAGGTCGGCTTGTCGGCCGAAGAACTGCCCGCGATGATCCGCCTCGAACGGCACGAGGCCGCGGTAGGGCGAGACCGCTGGCATCGGCGCCGCCACGATCGGCCCCGTGAGAGCTTGTAACCCCAGCAGCAGATCATCGGCCGACCGGGGACGGCAAGTGGCGTCGTGTTCCAGGCAGGCGTGGATCACGGCGGCCAGGCGCGGGGGAATATCGGCGACGAGACCGGCCAGGGCTTGGGGGGGGCCGGCGAAGACTCGTTCTTGCAGCGTCGAGAGATCCTCGCCGAGGTAAGGGGGCTGGCCCGCCACGAGCTCGTAGAGCAGGACGCCGACGGCATAGAGATCGCTCTGCCGCGTGGCTGGCTCACCGGCCCAACGTTCGGGCGCGAGGAACAGCGGGGTTCCCAGAAGGCCCGCAGCCGTGCCGTCCTGGCTGGCGCCGCGTTGGGTGGTCCGCTCGAACTCCGTGGTCGCGGCGCGCGCGGGCGCATCGGGAGCGGCGATGGTCTCGTTGGCGGCCAGGGGCGCGCGGACGTCCATGCGGGCTTCGGCGTTCTCATCCGCATCGAGCAGCTTGGCCAGGCCGAAGTCGAGCAGCTTCACCTCGCCCGTGGTGGCGAGAATTGCGTTGGCCGGTTTGATGTCGCGGTGAAGAACACCCTGCCGGTGGGCCGCTGCGAGTCCGCGGCAAAGGCCGATGCCGATCTCGACGACCTTGGCCCAAGGCACCGGGCGCGGCAGCGAATCGAGCGGCTGTCCGCGCACGAACTCCGAGACCAGGTAGGGACAGCCGCGCACCTCCGCGACTCGATAGATCGAGACAACGTTCGGGTGTTGCAGGCGGGCGATGGCGCGCGCTTCTGTGAAGAAGCGGCGGCGCATGCCCTCGTCGGGCTGTAGCGAGGCGAGGAACTTGATGGCGACCGTGCGGTCGAGCAGGGTGTCGTGAGCCAGGTAGACCTGACCCATCTGCCCGCGACCGAGCGGCCGGAGCAACCTGTACTCCTCGAATTCACGGGGGATATCGAGGATCGGCTCGGGCATCGCGCCCGGCCGTTCATAACACGATTGACGCTGCTTTCAGGTAAAGGCCCGCTCGGTCAGCGCGGGCGCACGAGCACGGCAACGGGTTCGGGCATCGCCTGCAGGCGTGGCAGGTGGTGCACGAGCAGTCGTCGAACGAAGAGCCAGTTGAGCGCGACGCCGGCGATCACCGCGAAGTGGAAGACCTCATGGGCGCCGATCCAGTCTGCGATCAATGTCGGCCAGCCGACCGCCTCGAGCACGGCGCCGAGCGAGAACGCCACGCCGGAATAGACGATCGGTAGCACCGCCGCAAAACCGAGCTCGCGGCCGAGCTTGATGATCGAAGCGATGCCGATCCAGCCAAGGCCGAGGTAGAGGGCAAGGCCAACGTTGCCGGTGAAGGTCTCCCACCAGCAGGCCTGCAGGAAGATGCCGATCGCGGCGTACGTCCAGGTGATGGCGAGAACGCCCGTGCGCCAGAAGCCTCGGCAAACCGTGCCGTGCACGGCGGTGAAGGTCCCCGCGATCAGCGCCCAGATTGCGAAGTAGTCGAGTCGCCGCATGAAGGCGCGTTCGGGGCCGTCATCCAGCGAGTGGTACGTGCCGCTGATGGCCAGAGCCACCACGACGCACGAGACGTAGACCGACAGCGCCAGCTTCCGCGCCTTGTGTCCCTGCGCCAGCCGAACCAGCGGCAGAGACGCCGCGAGGGCAGCACCCGCCGCGATGAGATGGGAGTACGAGCTCACCGGCTGACAGCCGAAAATCGAGCTCAGCGTCTCACCACCGTGGTCCACCCCAGAGTCTAGCAATCGGTTCGTGAGGGCGCTCTCCGAGTGAAACGAGAAAGTTACGTTTTCTCTACAGACGCAGCTCGCACACCACCGCACCGCCGCGTGTGATCACGCTTGGTGGCGTCCAGCTGCGGTGGTTGCGAGAGCGCTGCGGGCGCGCGGCGACCCTCACCCGCCGGGGCCCTTCGGCCCCCGGCGACCTCTCCCCGAGGGCGAGGTGAAGAGCGGAAGTGTTTGGCGGGATGGGATG